>NZ_LT841358.1:1255395-1538218 GCF_900177045.1 Candidatus Nitrosotalea okcheonensis | reverse complement strand
CTGATGACGGTGTGAATGTGACAGAGCACTTTGCGGAGTTGAGTGTACAGGAACCCGCGTTACTGAAGGAACCAGTTGAGTTTGATGTAAATGTTACAGTACCTGTTGGAGATGAACCTGTTATTGAGACTGAGACTGTGGTTGGAATACCTACATTGACTGATGACGGCAAGAGTGTAACAATGGTAGTTGCAGATACTGGAGTTACAGTAAGAGTGTTTGTAGCAGAGCTTGTTGCATCAAACATATCACCATTATATTTTCCTGTGATAACAACAGAGCCTACTGATGACGGTGTGAATGTGACAGAGCATGTACCAGATACAAGTGTACAGGAACCTAGACTAAATGAGCCGGAACCACCGGGGGCAGTAAATGTTACAGTACCTGTTGGAGATGAACCTGTTACTGAGACTGAGACTGTGGTTGGGCTGTTAAGATTAGATGATGACGGTGTGAATGTAAGAGTAGTGGTAGTTGATACTTTGTTTACAGTGAGTGTGGACTGGCCAGAGCTTGCTGCGTTAGTTGCATCACCGCCATAGTTTGCTGTAATTACAGCAGAGCCTACTGATGACGGTGTGAATGTGACAGAGCACTTTGCGGAGTTGAGTGTACAGGAACCCGCGTTACTGAAGGAACCAGTTGAGTTTGATGTAAATGTTACAGTACCTGTTGGAGATGAACCTGTTACTGAGACTGAGACTGTGGTTGGAATACCTACATTGACTGATGACGGTAAGAGTGTGAGGGTGGTGGTAGTTGATACTTTGTTTACAGTGAGTGTGGACTGGCCAGAGCTTGCTGCGTTAGTTGCATCACCGCCATAGTTTGCTGTGATAAGAAAAGATCCTTGTAATGACGGTGTGAATGTGACAGAGCATGTACCAGATACAAGTGTACAGGAACCTAGACTAAATGAGCCGGAACCACCGGGGGCAGTAAATGTTACAGTACCTGTTGGCAACAAACCTGTTACTGAGACTGAGACTGTGGTTGGAATACCTACATTGACTGATGACGGCAAGAGTGTGACCAGAGTGGTTGTGGTAGATTTAGTTACAGTGAGTGTGGACTGGCCAGAGCTTGCTGCGTTAGTTGCATCACCGCCATAGTTTGCTGTAATTACAGCAGATCCTACTGATGACGGTGTGAATGTGACAGAGCACTTTGCGGAGTTGAGTGTACAGGAACCCGCGTTACTGAAGGAACCAGTTGAGTTTGATGTAAATGTTACAGTACCTGTTGGAGATGAACCTGTTACTGAGACTGAGACTGTGGTTGGGCTGTTAAGATTAGATGATGACGGTGTGAATGTAAGAGTAGTGGTAGTTGATACTTTGTTTACAGTGAGTGTGGACTGGCCAGAGCTTGCTGCGTTAGTTGCATCACCGCCATAGTTTGCTGTAATTACAGCAGATCCTACTGATGACGGTGTGAATGTGACAGAGCACTTTGCGGAGTTGAGTGTACAGGAACCCGCGTTACTGAAGGAACCAGTTGAGTTTGATGTAAATGTTACAGTACCTGTTGGAGATGAACCTGTTACTGAGACTGAGACTGTGGTTGGAATACCTACATTGACTGATGACGGCAAGAGTGTGACCAGAGTGGTTGTGGTAGATTTAGTTACAGTGAGTGTGGACTGGCCAGAGCTTGCTGCGTTAGTTGCATCACCGCCATAGTTTGCTGTAATTACAGCAGATCCTACTGATGACGGTGTGAATGTGACAGAGCACTTTGCGGAGTTGAGTGTACAGGAACCCGCGTTACTGAAGGAACCAGTTGAGTTTGATGTAAATGTTACAGTACCTGTTGGAGATGAACCTGTTACTGAGACTGAGACTGTGGTTGGAATACCTACATTGACTGATGACGGCAAGAGTGTGACCAGAGTGGTTGTGGTAGATTTAGTTACAGTGAGTGTGGACTGGCCAGAGCTTGCAGTATTGTTTGCATCACCACTATATGTCGCTGTGATCTTAACAGGACCTGCAGTTGGTGTGAATGTGACAGAGCATGTACCAGATACAAGTGTACAGGAATTTACATTAAAGGAACCAGAACCTGTTGTTGTAGTAAATGTTACAGTACCTGTTGGAGATGAGCCTGTTACTAAGACTGAGACTGTGGTTGGAATACCTACATTGACTGATGACGGTGAGAGTGTGATTGTAGTTTTCGATTGAGGACCTAGTACTGAAACTTGATTACTACCAGTATCTGTTACGTAAACGTGTTTGTTAATTGAATTGTACGCAGCTTGAAACGGATTGGTAACTAACGATGATGGAATCAATGATATGGTTTGATTTACAGAGTTGGTTGCTCCATTAATCACCGAAACAGAATTATCTCCAATGGTAGGGACATAGATATTGTCATTACTAGGATTATATCCAGGTGATTGTGGACCAGAACCTACAGGAATAGGAGTTGCTTGTAATGTCAGACCATTAATTACGTATACAGATGATGCACCTCCATCAGATACGTAAATGTTACCGTTTGTTGGATTAAATTCAATACCATCTAAACTGGTTGCAGCTGGAATTGTAATATTTTGAATCAGAGATGGAGGATTTGTTGCTGAATTTATTACGCTTACAATGTCGGGATAATTTGCAGTGTAAACGTAACCATTAGTAGAATCAAAAACTATTGCATATGGGTTTGAGTTTATTGATATGGTGGTAACAATACTATCATTAGATGTATTAATTACTGAAACTGTACCACCAAGCCCAGAATTTGCAGAAAATATGTAATGATGTACAGGATCTAAAGTAAGCATTGTAGGATTTGAGTTTGCTGGCAAGGCAATAGTGTCAACAACATGGTGTGTCCCAGCATCAATAACTGAAATTGTACTATCACCATTATTTGCTTCAAAGTAATGATTGCTTGAAGAATCAAAAATGATTCCATACGGAGTATTACCAACAACAATAGGAAGACCTCCGGTTACTGTGTTTGTTGCAGTATCAACAGTTGAGACTGTACCAAGAGCATTATTGGCTATTGCTGCTTCACCATTAGGATTAATTGCTATACCAACAGGATTTGCTCCGGAGGATAGACCAACTGTTGCAATAACTCCATCATAAGCAAAAATTGGTCTGTTTGACAAAGGAACTAGAATGAGAAGTAAGATTACAATGACTGCGACAATTTTTTGATTATGCACATTCAATGGGATTTTGTATTGTTGAAAATTAATATACTTTCTTATTTTTCTAGGTTTTCCATAAAAAAATTAGAAATTTCCACTATGGAATTGAAAAATTTATGAAATTACCAAAATGGAACCAGATCACATAATTTCCGACCATCTAGGTATAAAATCAATGTGCACCTATTCCAACATTTTCTGAGAGTTATGGAAAGATGTCTTCCTTGAGTTAATAATTAAAATAAACAAAGAATGAGGGTTTCCCACCATCATTTTAACCGCTTTCTAGACCTAACTGTGTGCGAATGTAATTTGCCATGTGACAGCAAGTGTATCTGCAGTACCCAAGCTAATTCCTGGAACTATTATCTGACGCGCATACATGTTAGTGGAATTAAATCCATCAAACAAGCCTGCTTCGTTAATGGTTGTTGTGGTTGATGATGCATTAGCAAGTTTTCCTGCTGCCCAATTTCCTACGATTTTAGCTCCCATACCAGTACCAAGGTTAGCATTTATTGCTGTAACAGTACCAAGTACGTGTGAACCTCTTTGTGTTGCAAGATCTGTTTGTGTGTATGCAGCCACTGTAGTTCCAGTTCCTACTCCAACATATTTGAATATGCCAGGTGGAGCTGTAGTTGTTTGCAATCCTGAGCCAAACAAAAGATTTGTCGTAGCGTTCAGACCATTACTTACCACCATGTTGTCAGTTTGTCTGTATGCCTTGATATCACCATACTGGTCCTTTACAACTGCTGTGATATGACCAAGTATTACTGGTGATTCCTGAGCACCAGAATTCGTTTGGGTTGTTTGTACATTTTGTGTCAATGAATACACTCCACTAGTTGACATGGCTATCACTCCTAGTAGAATCATAGCCATATTTCGTTGTGAAATTTTCATTACAATTTTTAACACATGGTAGTTAATTAATCTTTGTGATAATTTCATAAATAATAATGAAATTATGACTAACTTTATAAAAAAATTAGAAATTTCCACTATGGAATTGAAAAATTTATGAAATTACCAAAATGGAACCAGATCACATAATTTCCGACCATCTAGGTATAAAATCAATGTGCACCTATTCCAACATTTTCTGATAGAGTTATGGAAAGATGCCTTTCTTGAGGTTCAGGCGACTGGGGTAAAGTAACATTAACAGGATTTGGAGTGGATTTGTCTTTCGCAGTGTTATCACCAGACAAGCCAAGTGCAATTCCAGCAATTGCAAGAATTACTACGCCTATTGCTATCATGATGCCTTTTCTCATTTTACTTGATCTTACATTAGTAGTATAAAAGGCTGGCAGATATTGCTAAAACTACTGGACATGCTTTTAATCTCTGTTTTTTCTAGCCAGCATATGAAAAAATTAGTTATTGCAGTAACAATGATAATTATAATTTGTCCTCATTTTGCTTTAGCTCAGCCTCAAATTTTCACCACGTTGAGAGGAGGTACAGACTCTATTGTTTGGGATGGCAAATGGAGCTATTTACAAGAATGGAAACCAATGACTGAAAATATTCTCAGATTTAATGATGGTAATGAGTTGTCAGTTAAAACTGGACACGATCGTGAAAACTTGTATGTATTTCTAGATTTTATTTCAGAGGAACAATTTAAAAAAAAATCTGATTATGGAGTAGTTTGTATTGCAGCAAATAAAACTGCGGAATCAGATGTACAAAAAAATGATTATTGTTTTCTTGTTGCACTTGGATCGTATAATCCATTGACTTTTCAAGGAGGAGGAGATCTAGTGGCAACAAATCATTTTGTGAAAATACAAAATGATCCTGGTTTGATAGCAGTTGGTGGTGTTTCCGATGAACATGATCGTTACAGTGGTACGCCTCATCCATCATACGAATTTAAGATTCCAATCAAAGTAATTGGAAGTTCTGACATGTACAGTTTTTACGTAGCAACATATGACGCACAGACAGACAAAGTATACAGCTGGCCACAGAACATAACTAATAACGAGTTTCCTGCAATTCCATCGCCATCAGAATGGGGAGAGCTAATTTCTCCGGACAAATCATTACCAGAATTTCCTTGGCCTCTTTTTATGATGATATTCGCATTTTCTCTAACTATCTTTGTTACCAGAAAACAATCTTTGTCAAAGGACAAATTAGTTTAAGATTTGAGTAAAATATCAAATCAGTTTGAACGGCTTGATGGCAACATAGTCAAATGTAAAAAATGTCCCAGGTTACATAAATACATACAAGATGTGGCGAAACATAAAGTCAAACGATTTCAAAATGAAAAATATTGGGGAAAACCATTAACCGGCTTTGGTGATACAAACGCAGAACTTTTGTTAATAGGTCTTGCACCAGCAGCTCATGGAGGCAATAGAACTGGCAGAATGTTTACAGGCGATAGCTCCGGAGATTGGCTTGCAAAAGTCTTGTACAGATATGGTTTCTCGACAAAACCTACTAGTACAGGTAAAGATGATGGTTTTGCATTGATCAACACATACATTACTGCTGCAGTAAGATGTGCACCACCTGATAACAAACCGCTCAAGGAGGAAATCAACAACTGTTCAGGTTTTCTTGAAAAAGAACTAGCATTATTAAAAAATGTCAGGGTCGTCATTTGTTTGGGAAGAATAGCTTTTGACTCATGTTGTAAATTACTTGATATCAGGGGTAAGAAATTTTCCCACGGTGGAATATTCACACATGAAGGTTTTGTGATAATTACATCATATCACCCAAGTAGACAGAATACTCAGACTGGACGACTGTCTTGGAAACAATGGTCACATGTGTTTGTAGTTGCAAGAAAATATGTAAATAAAACTGGATGATTTTATTTATGCCAAATATTATATCATATTTTTTCATGTAAGGTAAAAAGAAGACGCATTCGCCAGTCTCCCCATCCGAGCTTCCCTACTCGTATGTTGATTGTGACGATACGCCGGAGGGTGATGGAACTGATGGGAATCTGTCGCCAATCTGCTGTTCTGCAACTGCAGATGCTTCTTGCAAAATCCTTTCCGTCTCTTCGTTTGATGCATCAGTATCGACATTAAAGTCTCCACCTGCTAGCGAGTCCATCATCAAACCGTTGAGAGTTTGTGTCATCGCATTAAGTTCAGAATCTGCTTCTGGCATGAACCTTCCAAGTGATGATTTTAGTCCCTTCATTGTGGACATTGCAGGGGCGATTGCTACCATTGCATCACCGAGGTCATGTATTGTAGTTAGACGCAATTGTACTTGCTCTAATGCCATTCTAGCATTTCCTAACATCTTTGACACTTTTCTAATCTCAGCTAGTTCGTTTGACAGAACTCTACTTGTTGCTGCATCGTGATGTTGCATTGCGGCCACGATTCTTTTGAACAACTGAGCATCTCTTTCTCTCAGCTTGCCCAACATAGAATCCATCTTCGATATTTGACCCTGTAACTTGTTCACAGCGCCCTCTATCCTAGGTTTGAGTGCACCCTGTGGTTTTACAGTTTCACGTAATTTTTCGGTTATACCAACAGACTCTGGTCGAGTCCAGGTCTTATCGAAGCCGGTCATGCGGGGTAGTTCTAAAGTTGGTTCTTAATGGAAGGTGTATACATTCCTCAACACCAGACTAAATTTAGCTCACAAAACGTAAATCAGACTTTTTATCATTTCACCACATCATGGTAAAGATAGCAGTTTTTGATTCAGGTCTTGGCTCCCTGTCAGTGATTAAACCAATACAAAAAAAAATCAGCGCGGAAATAATCTATTTTGCAGATCAAAGAAATTATCCATACGGTACCAAGACTGTAGCTCAACTAGATAAAATAATAAAAACTACCATTCTAAAACTGCAGGAAAAATTTGATCCAGATGTTATCGTAGTTGGCTCAAATACTCCATCATTATTACTAGACATTGAAAAAAAAGACAAGATAATCGGAGTATTTCCTCCCTTAAAGGAGGCTGCGTCAAAAACAAAATCTGGAAAAATTGGAATACTTGTAACAAAAACAGTTGTCAAAAACAAAATTCTTGATAAATATATAAGAAAAAATGTTCCATCTAGAATTCAGGTTACAAAGATTAACGCTACGTTACTTGTAGAACTAGTCGAGTCTGGCAAATTCATTTCTCAAAAACAAGCATCAAGAAATATCATCAAGAAAATTATCAGTCCATATGTAGAAAACAACGTAGATGTGTTCACTCTATCAAGCACTCACCTACCGTTTCTTCTGCCAATTTTAAAAGAATTGTTTCCGGATGTGGTATTTTTAGATCCGGCAGATACCGTGGCACAACACATTTCAAAAATATTAAAACACAGATCAGAAAAACCTAGATTAAAAATTTATTCTTCGGGCGATATTGAAACTTTTCACAAAAAACTAATAAAGATTGGAATTAAAAATAAAGTAAACCAATTATGATTTTATCTGGGCTTTTCTATATCCATGCGTAAATGTCTTGTCATATAGTTTTGAATACTCGTACGACTTTGGATTTACAACATCTCCAATTATTATGATTGCAGTCCTTGTTATTTTTTCATCACGTATTTTTTTTGCAATGTCTTGTAAAGTCCCCATGATTATTTTCTCATCGCTCCAGCTTGCCCTATAAACCACTCCAACAGGTGTTGATTTTGAGTATCCTCCCTTGATTGCCTCTTGTACAATTTTTGGCAGGAGGTGAATGCTGAGATAGAAAATTAGAGTTGCCTTGTGTTTTGCAAGTTCGGATATTTGTTCTCGTTTTGGCACTTTGGTCCTTGATTCTGCTCTTGTTACAATGATGGTTTGTGTAACTCCTGGTAGTGTGAGCTCGCATCCAAGTGCAGCAGCAGACGCTAGAAATGATGTAATTCCCGGTACTACCTCATAGTCTATCCCTTCTTTTTTGAGATTGTCTGTCTGCTCCCTTATTGCTCCGTATATGCTAGGATCCCCATCGTGCAGTCTAACAACAAGTTTTCCTTTTAGTGCATTTTCTTTTAGAATTTTAAAAATATCTTCTCTTACTAGTTTTGCAGCATCGTGGAGTTGTGATTTTTTGCACATCTTGATTATTTCTTGCGGAATGAGCGAACCAGAATAGACCACGACATCGGCTTTTTGGATCAGTTTCTTTGCTTTGACCGTTATTAGTTCAGGGTCACCAGGCCCGCAGCCTACAAAGTATACCTTACGCACGCTTAATTCTGCAGATCACAGGGTTCATAAATTTTGGCAATTATAGCCCAACCCACTCTTGTTACTATATACCATGTAAAACATACAAGAATGACCTTAATTACAAATAAAGTAATCAAATCTGTAAATCAGCATTTTATTTCCAACTAGACAGTTGTGAAAATGATGGAAACATTTTGTTGCAGGGTGGAAACAATGTATCAGAATTGGTTTTGAAAATGATGCAACAACACTGAAGAGATTATCTAGTGTGGCATATAGTAAACTTGGCCATACAATATCTTGTAATATTATAAACTTCATGCAATATCAAAGGCAGCAGAAATATTGTCCAAAAAAGAAACTAGAGGAGCATCAATTCCATGTCCCAAATACGGAAAGTGACTCCAAGAATAGGGAACATGGAAAAGTTCTGATCGGAACAGAGAGCTCTGGTGCGAGTCTTGTCAGAGATGGTTAGACCGAGATGTTGTTGCTGTCATGAATCAGTCTCTGCGATGGCTGCCAAGGTTTGACAGTTCTAAAGTCAATGCAAATGAAGTGGTGAAAAGAAACGTGGAAAACATGCCACTAATCCTACAAGTCGATGCATAAGTCGTTACTTTGTTAATGAAGAATCGACAGAACCGGCACGTTTTACCACCATTATTGAAAAATATTTTGTAGTCATGGTGTCTTTGGTGACCTGACCCAGAGTTAACTTTTTGACAATCTCCTGGTCGGTCCCAATGTCCTGTCCAATTGCAAAAATTGAGCTGTCTGGAAAACCAGCTTCTTTGAGTAGTGTTATCACTTGATCAAAGTATCTCCCATCTTTTAGAAATATCATGGTATCACAATTTTTCGCAGTCTCTTTTACTCTGGATAGATCATAACATGACGGAATAACTGCCATGGTTTCAGCACCTTCGGCAAGACTGATTCCCACCTTGGATGCAAAAGTAAACATGGATACAATTCCAGGTATGACGCTTATCTTTATCTCGGGATATTTTCCGTGTAATTCCCTGTCAATGTAGATCCATGTGCTGTAAAGATAAGGATCACCTACTGTAAGATAGATCACTTTTTTTCCAGAGAGAACCTTTTCTGCAATGACTTGAGCATTTTGCAACCAACTGTTTTCCAGGGTATCTTTTTCTTTAACCATTGGAAAAACCAAGTTAACAACTTCCGGTTTCTTGGACTTGTCTACTAACGATTCAATTATGGAATAAACTATACTTGGTTTACCCTCTTTAGATGTAGGACATACTATAACCTCAGCATTTTGTATTGCTTTGACTGCCTTTACTGTTAAAAGATCCGGATCGCCGGGACCACAGCCTACACAGACAAGATCAAACATTAATTGAAATCAAAGTCGTACCTAATTAAAGTCTAGATTTTGGTTGCAGATATTATAGTTACAGGATTTCTTGCTAGAAACATGGTACCTGTTGAAGTTTTTCTGCTCTTGGATATGGTTATCTGAATTATATCAACCGATGAGAATGATAGTTTTTCAATGATATTTAGCACAGAGTATAATGTTTCAACAAGAATTGTTCCTATCACTATTCTACCTCCTTGTTTTAGCTTTGATTCACATAGTTTTATTATCTCAGCAGTCTCCCCACCCGTACCACCAATGAATATTGCATCAGCTATTGGTAGCTCACTAATTTTTTGCATTGCATTTCCCAAAATGACAGACACGTTAGAAATTTGGAATTTTTCCAAGTTTTTCTTTGTGAGCTCTACTGCATTTGGATCAATGTCTATTGAAAAAACTTTTCCAGTAGATCCTACTTGATGTGCAGCTTCTATGGATATTGATCCACTACCACATCCAACATCATATACTGTCTGTCCAGATGAGAGTCTTGCCTTGCTTATTTGGATAACACGAACTTCCTCTTTTGTGATTGGTACATCATCTACCCTTTCAAATAATTCATCTGGAATTCCAGGGGTTTTATGTTGCCACATTAATTTACTGGAAACTGTTTAATATTTAGAATTACCTGACTGTTAGAATTCCCACATCTGGATGAATTAGCGTGTTTACTAGTATCCAACAAAAGATGAACATCAGAAAGTAGCTTCCATATCCTGTTGTAATGAGTTTTTTCTTGTCTGAGGGAATAATAGGAATTTTCATTGATTTTGCTAAAACATATGAAACAATGAACAGTATTATCATTATTCCAAAACCCAATACCATTCTAGATGATTCAATTGATTGACTACTTCCAATTAGTGCAGAAAGTGATCCTGCAAGAACTCCCAGACCTACTCGTAACCAGAATAATTTATCCAGTCCGCTCTTTCTCCTTGACTCGTCAGTTATACTAGGCGGTGATTCCACTGGATTATCCTTTGCAGTATCATTGCCATTAGATTTCTCGTCTTCTTTTTTCTTTGGATGTCTTACCAACTAAATTTTCAAAATCACTCGGTTTAATCCCGTTTAAAATGTTTGGTTACAATAGTAAAGGTAAATCAATGGCCAGAAGAGTTAGGTATCATGACACTTGCAGGTATAGAGTTACGTTATATAATTACGGAGATGAACAGACAAGTAAAGGACTATTATGTAAGCAATATTTATGGCATAAGCCGTAGCAGTCTTCTTTTCAAATTACATCACGCGGAAAAACCAGATTTGCTTGTCATGTTCTCTACCTTTGGTTTGTGGATAACTGGAATAAAGATAAATCAAATGGAAGAGAATCGACTGGTAAAACGATTAAGAAATGATCTTTTGCGCAGCAAAATAACAGAAATAAAACAGCTTGGCAGTGAACGAATTGTTTATGTAACATTTTCAGGATTTGACCAAGAATTTACCCTAGTTGGGGAATTCTTCGGTGACGGCAACATCATACTATGCAATAAAGAAATGAAGATTCTATCCTTATTGCATTCAATTGATGTCAGACATAGAAAGCTTGCAGTAGGATTGACTTATGTACCGCCTCCATCTTCTGGATTAAATATTTTAGAGGTCACAGAGAAAAATATTGAAGAGATCAAAACAAGTTCCACACCAATTGTAAGATGGGTAGGAAGAACATTAGGACTGCCAGGAAAATATGCAGAAGAGATAATTCGGACAGGTAATCTAGATCCAGACAAGTTAGGAAATACATTATCAGACAAAGAAATTAAAGATATTTTCCAAGCAACAAAAGGTTTGATTGACAAAGTAACAACAGGAAATCATGATGCATACATAATACGCGATGTAAAAAATTCAGATGTAATTCCCATACCCCTTGGTGACATGAGTCAGAGGAGTAATGCAGTAAAAGTATCTAGTTTCATGGAGGGACTAGATTCACTTTTTTCAGAAAACCTTCTTGAGCATGGCAAATCATCGCAATCTACTACCGCAAACCAGAAAATCACCGAGCTTGAGCATAAACTTGAAGAGCAAAATAAAGCAATTTTACTAGTAAAAGAGAGATCAAGCTCAATCTCTAGCGTAGCAAAGGCCCTCCTTGAGATATCATACACTGGTATAACATCTATTGAAGATCCATCAATCCGTCCATTATTGGAGAAATACAACTCGCACACAACAAGAGAGAACGGTATTTTTTTGATAAATATCATTGGAGAAAAAATAAAAATCGATCCACAGTCATCAATTCAGGCAATTGCTTCAACATTGTTTAACGAGTCAAAGAAACAGATGAGGGCAACTGATACAATCAATGTAGAAAAGAAAAAAACTGAGAAAAGTTTGGAGCTTGTCAAAAAACAAGCAAGCATTGCACAGAATTCTATCGTATTTGCAGTTCAAAAAAAGAAAGAATGGTTTGAAAGATACAGGTGGTTTATTACTTCAGACGGTCGCTTGGCAATAGGGGGACGCGATTCCTCCTCAAATTCTGCAGTGATCAGGAAACATCTTAACAAGAATGACATGGTATTCCATGCAGAGATTGTAGGATCACCATTTTTTCTTTTAAGAGAAAGTACTGAGCATGATCTTGCCAGCGTAAAAGAAGTTTCACAAGCTACCGTATGTTTCAGTAGAGCGTGGAAAGCAGGCATATATGGATTAAATGCGTATTGGGTTAAACCAGATCAAATCAAGACTGCAGCACCAAGCGGACAGTTCATTGCAAAAGGATCATTTGTAATCGAAGGATCTAGAAATTTTGTACAGGTAACCACATTACAGCTAGCAATCGGCTTGTACGAAAAAGATGAAAATCATCTTTTGATGTGCGGAACACCTCAAGCAATCAAGAAAAATTGTATCTATTATATTACAATAGAACCATCTGGGATGGACATGGCAGAGTTTGCAAAGAAAGTGAAACTAGAATTCATGAAATTCAAAGAGAGGGAAGAAATAGTAAGAGCAATTTCAATTGATGACTTTACTAGAGTACTTCCTACAGGAGAGAGCCACATAGTAGAAGCTGGTCATGGAGAGGCATACTATTGAGCACATACAAACCAAATTTTGTTGTAGATTCAATGTTGGGCAATTTGGCAAAAAAATTGAGAATTCTCGGGTATGATTCAAAGTATTTCTCCTCAATTGAGGATGACAAATTGATTTTGATAGCAAAAAATGAAAAGCGCATAATCTTGACAAAAGATGAACAGCTTACCAAAAAGGCTGAAAAGCAGGAGATTGAGTTTATTCTCATCAGAGGAAACGATGAATCAGAACAAATTATGCAGATAGATGCAAAAGTTAATTTTGGTATATTTGTGGCAGATACAAACAATTCTAGATGTATTTTATGCAATGGGAACCTGCAATCAGTTGAAAAATATCGTATTATAGGAAAAATTCCAGAAGGTGTACTAGAACGAGAAAAAAAGTTTTGGATGTGTGATTCTTGTAAAAAGATTTACTGGGAAGGAACTCACTTTAAAAAACTTCAAGAATTTATAATGAAACTAAATGATAGAATGAATTGAGTATATCAGATGAAGATGGTCAGAGATTAGTAAAAACTGCACGCCTAGTTGTTACAGAATATCTCAAAGAAGGAAAAAAAATAGAATTATCAAAAGAGATTAAATCCAAATTTGCGTACAAATCAGGAGTATTTGTCACACTAAATAAAAAAGAAAAACTGAGAGGATGTATAGGATTTCCAATGCCTGATAGAATATTGCACCAATCTCTTTTAGATGCAGCCATTGCATCATCCACAGAGGATCCTCGTTTTCCACCTGTAGTATTTGAGGAGCTAAATGAAATTATATTTGAAGTAACTGTGCTTACTCCACCTATTGAGATCAAGGTTAAGGATACGTCTGAATATCCTAAAATGATCAAGGTAGGAAGAGATGGTCTGATTATGAGATGGGAATTTGGGTCAGGTCTGCTTTTACCTCAGGTTTCTGTTGAATATGGATGGAACGCAGAAGAGTTTCTAAATCATACCTGTGAAAAGGCTGGGGCTCCTTTCAACTATTGGAAACAAAAAAGTGCAAGGATTTTGAAATTTGAGGGAATTGTCTTCAAAGAAACCAAGCCAAACGGGCAAGTCAAAAGACTAGAGCTATAGAATTTTACCTGCAATTGCATCAAGTGTGACTTGATCATTTTCTTGGAGTAAATCATAATCATTTTTGTCTACAACAACCAGTGGGATATTTGATATAGCACATCCAGATGCTGTTGTCAAATCAGCCTTTAGACAAATCATGGCAAGTGGTGCACAGTTGTTATATTTTAGAGAGTATATTGTATATGCACCAACACTACTTCCCACGCCAAAAGGAAATGCAAGAACTTTATTGCCAATTGATTTTCCAAAAAGATCATGTTTTTTATCATGTACTAGACCTGATTTTTTATCAATTCCTCCAAGAAAGTTTATTGGGTTTTTAGCTACAAGTAATGAACCTTGTGCTTTTCCTCGCACGATTATTTTGACATTCATTTTGTTTCCTCTTCTACGATTCTTTTGAGGCTCTTTAGGTTGACATCAACATTGTTAGATGTTCTCAAATAATATGCGCCTTTTACGCTATTTGTGACAACAGAATCTACCTCTTTGTTATCAACTAATGGAGACAAACAAGTACAGCAGTCGTACAAGAGTTCTCCTCCGGCTCGCTTTATTTCATTTGCATAACCCAAGTCTGTTATTTGTCCTTTAATTGCCCGTGGACAAAAGATCATGCAACGTTTTTGAAATGATCTTCCTTTGAGCATTAAAGCCAAGTCGGCAATTTCTTCAATGCCAAGTTGAGGACTGCCAAGTGTGATCAAATCTCCCTTCTCAGAAGTATTGAGTTCATCATGAATTTTTTGCATTTCATTTTTGTCAAAATCAATTTTCTCGCCTTCTTCTTCTCCAAATGTGAACATACCACATGCTCCAGATGTGCCCATGCCTGCACACAAAGACTTGCAGCTGCGTCTGTCAAGATTGTTTACGCCAGACAGAGCAACGGAACTACCTGCAACTTTGCCTGCAAAATATCCAAGCATTCCATAAGTCAATTCATCACGCGGTTCTACCTTCATACGAATTGTCAGGTTTGGCTTTCTGACATCATCATCTCTTAGATCAGAGCACGGACTTTTGCCTGTAAGTGCGCTTGCAAGAGCACTGAATGCGCCCTCTTTGTTTGTCTTGAGCCCAGAAAATGAGTTTGCATAAATTGCAGCATTGCTCTCTGCAAAAGAAACATGGGTTCCTTGTTTTGGAACATCAAAAATTTCATATGGAATACAAGAATAAGATGGAATTACCCCCATTTTTTCATATGAGTTTTTAATGCTGCGTTGATTTTCAATAAATTTGTCATCTAGTTTGTATTGTGAAACTGAATCAAAATCAAATCCCATTGGGTTTACTGTTGTTTTTACTTTGAATCTGGCATCCTTACTTAGATGTGAAAGAAATTCTTTTCCTGCATCGCCTATGGTATTGTAATTGACCCCAGACAAATGTGCCCATTCTATTGGAATTAGCCTATCAGCATTTGATGCCTCCCCAATTGCTACAAGAGTCCTATACGCAAGTGCAAGAGTCTCTCCTTGTTTTCCATCAAGTGCCGCCTCTTCTTCTTTTGTTAATTCCAATTACATTACTTTGTTATAACAGATATAATACTTGTATGATCAATACAAGATCAGTTGGAAAAGATTGTAAGAATTTTAGATGGTATGATTTCAACAATGAATTCTGTCAAGCCGCCTCGTATGACAGCACTCAGAGAGCTACGTGAGGCGGAAAATGGAAGTCCTCTTAGTATCTTGATAGGAACAATACTTTCTGCCAGAACTAGAGATGAAAGCACCGCAGCTGTGGTAAAGACATTATTTTCAAGATACAAGACTGCCCGTGCACTTGCAAGTGCAAAGTTAGCAGATGTTGAAAAGATAATCAAGCGAACTGGTTTCTATCATGTCAAGGCTAAAAGAATAATCGAGGTTGCATCAATCATAGACTCAAAGTATTCAGGCAAGGTCCCTAAAACTATGGAAAACTTGCTGAGTCTGCCAGGGGTGGGAAGAAAGACTGCCAATTGTGTTCTAGTCTATGCCTTTGATGAACCGGCGATACCTGTTGATACACATGTACATAGAATTTCCAATAGACTTGGACTGGTACAAACAAAAATTCCAGAAGAAACAGAAGTTGAGTTGATGAAAAAAATTCCACGGGAGCAATGGATTAGGATAAATGACACTTTTGTCATGTATGGCCAAAATATTTGCAAGCCAATTTCACCAATGTGTTCTGTCTGTAAGATAAAAAAAGACTGTAATTATTACAAGACCAAAGACTAGGACGGTTTAGTCTCGGGGATTTTTTTTGCCTCTTCTGAATTTCTATTCTTAGTTTTTAATAATACAAAAATCAATGCCAATGTTACTGCAAGTACCATAAATGGCATGTAAAATATTATATTTTGAGAGGGATCTCCAGAAATAATACTAAAGGTAAATGCTCCCGAATCTACTGGAGGAGGATCAGAAGCAGAATTCATTCCAGAAACGGTAAATTCTCTCATTGTAAAACCGGCGATATCCAAGTTGGAAACTGCCTCCTTTTCACCAACACTAACAGTAAGACCGCCACTACTTGAGTGGGTTGCAGTGATAAGTTTGTCAGGAGTCCAGCCTAGATGTTTTTCATCATGAATTATAAAGTATCCATCTTCCGGGGTATTTACTGCAACCCAGAATCTGTAGTCTGGTGGACCTCCCATCCCAATTTCTATAAACTTGGGTGCATTAACATCCTCATACAATCTCACTACCGTATTGCCGTCCTGATTTGTATAGTGGAGCTTATTTTGCATTTCAATATCCCAATTGGTTACATGCTCGTGATCAAGTTTGAAAAGCGTGGCATTTTTGGCATATACATTAAATGCACTATATGGTACTAGAACTGAATCATAACGCTCAGACTTGTTCATGGTTGATTCCTGAGCATATGCAGGCAAAATGGTGCCTGCCAATAAGAGTACAACTAGCAAGACACGCATAGCTTTCAGTAATATATCATTTCAATAAAAATCTAATCCACAAAAGGATTATCTAATTTCGTTAGTACCTTGAATACCTCTGGCCTCATCATATACTCAGATGGACTCTGTTTGTCAAGAATCATCGCCCTAAGTTTAGTCCCGCTCAGACTTTCTTGGTATTCTGTACCATGTGGACAATTTCGCTCACTTGCAAATGACAAACATTTTCTGCAATAGAAAAATGCTGGAAAGAAGATTGGTTCTATGCCAATGTCAGGATACGAATCAAATATTTTTTGCGAGGCAAATGGATCATAATAGGTACCTACACCTGCATGATCTCGACCTATTATGATATTAGTGCAGCCAAAGTTTTTTCGCATTATAGCATGGTGTATTGCTTCTTTTGGTCCTGCATACCTCATTTCTGTATGCAATGTACCAAGATAACACCTGTTTAGAGGATAGTAGTATGATATAAGAGTCTCATAAGCAGTAACGATTGCTTCGTCTTTATAGTCTCCAGATTTTTTCTTACCTACTAGAGGATTCACAAATAATCCATCGTGAGTATTAAGAGACGCTTTTTGAAGCATTTCATGCGCCACGTGTGGAACATTTCTTGTTTGAAATGCCACAATTGTTTTCCACCCCGCCTTTTGGAAAAAATCTCTTGTTTCAATAGGGGTCTTTCTGTATCTCCGGATTTGAGTTTCGTCTGATCTTTTCACATAATCAATTTTTCCACCAATAAGAAATTCTTTCATATTCATAGTTTTTGCCACACCCGGATGCTTTAGATCAGATGTACCATAGACTTTGTTTGAGACTAAATCCTTATCAAAATTATAAACATCCTCAACATGCAAGATAGCAAAATTTTTGCCTTCCACATTCAGGGCAACATCTCCTGCATCTTTCATCTTTGTAGCAGTATCCTTGTCTACATCAAGTACGATGGGAATTGTCCACGGCAAACCGTTTCCAAGCCTACCTTCAGAAACCACTTTCTCAAAATCTTCTTGCATTAAAAATCCTTCAAGTGGACTAAAAATTCCATCAGTAATATTTTCTATATCATTTGCAAGATCAACATTAACACTGATTGAAAACAACTGGTTTGGATCTTCTTTTGAAATCCTGTTTACTAGTTTACCACCATGTGGTTTTGCTACACCAATATTTGTCATCTATATCACTTGTTGTGTTCTGCGTGTAATCCACATTCTTTCTGGGAATCAGATTCCCACCACCAGCGTCCAGCTCGTAGCGGTTCTCCAGATTTTATTGCACGCGTACATGGTTCACATCCAATACTGGGAAATCCTTTGTCATGTAATTTGTTATATGGAACATCATTTTTCCTGATATAATCCCAAGTTTGCTCCCAGGTCCATTCTATTATAGGATTTATCTTGATGATAGAGTTATGTTGTTCATCTAGTTCAAGCTTGTTTGCATTTGATCTCACCTCAGTTTGATCTGCTCTTAATCCCGTAATCCATCCATCTAATGTTGAAAGAATTCTATTTAGTGGATGGACCTTTCTTATTCCACAGCAAAGTTTTCTGTTGCCTATGTTATCATAGAATAGATTCAATCCATTTACACGAACCATTTGTTCCACTTCGTTCTGATCTGGAAACATTACTTCTATGTTCATGTTGTATTTCTTGCGTATTTCATCCATTATATCATATGTTTCCTGATTAAGCCTTCCAGTGTCAAGAGTAAAAATTCTTGATTTTGGGTTTATTTTCATCATCATATCAATTACAACTACATCCTCTGCACCAAAGCTTGATGCCATGGCTATTCTAGGGTGAAGATTATCTAATGACCATTTAAGAACTTCCTGAGGAGTTTTCAGACTTTCATTTAACTGCTGGATTTGTGAAACAGTAAACTTGGGCATGATAAAATTTATTATTATTCGTCATATAATTATTCGTACTGTAAACTTTGACTGATCTTAATTTTCTTGATTACTAAAGATAACAACAGTATGACATGCCTTTTTCTTGTAAATAATCTCTCATTTAGTAATGATATATATCATAAATCCATCAAACAATCATTGAAACCATCAGAAGAATTGTATCCATGATGAAGACTTCATTCTAGAGTTATAAATAAGATAAACCATGAAAACATAATGTTAGAAAAAACCGTGCTTGTCATTTTTCCATCTATTTATTCCTTGAACAAAATAAACAATCTCGCAGCAAATATCTCAAAAATTCTCAAGATAAAAAATCAACATCATAGTGGCATAAGAAAAAACGAGTCACTCATTATTGTAGAAGCAGTTGATCCAGTTCTAGCCTCATCTGCGGTAAACCTTTTATTCGGAATAGACAAGATTGCGATTGCAAAAGAAGTAGATAATAATTTTGATTCTGTTTTGTCGGCCATTACAAACACTGCTCTGAGCTTGCTCTTAAAAGGAGAAAAATTTTATGTAAAAGTTGAAGGAAAAACAGAAAAATTCCTAGCAAAAGATTTGGAAGTTGCATCAACTGCAATGTTGGTGGAGAAAAGTATGCATCTGGAAGCAAAGCCTGGCTCAGAATCAGACCACGATAGACTCGTATACGCTTATCTCACAGATGCATATGCCTATGTATGTATTTTTGTGGACAGTGGATTGAGTGGCATCCCATACAATTCACAAAGAGAAAAAATTCTATGCTGTATTTACGATGAGCTTTCTGCCATAGCGTGTCTCCAAACCATAAAAATGGGTTTTGAGGTGAAGATATTGATTTGTTATCATAATGAATCAGATTTGCTCAAATTAGCTAAAATTGTAAACAAAATGCTACCAAGAATCATAGAAAAAAACACAGTCCTTCACATATGCAAGATGGATAGATCCCCAGGAATACCAACCACAATCACCGTAATAACTCAAGTTATGATATCAATAGCATCAAGGGAAAAGATTGGAAGAATATCTTTGGGAATATCTCCCATGATCTTCCCAGCATCATTTTGTGAATACAACGCAAACTTGGCATTTCAGAACAAGATTATTCCATGGTTTTCTCTTTCTGGCATAGACTCTGGAATTTTGGAAAATGCAAAAGAAATAGGATTGGAGAAATATATTGCAAACTTGGAAGATCTTTGTAAGAAACATTCCAACTATAAGAAAATCCCCATGTCCCAGATATCAAAACATGCAAAGAGTGTACTAAAGACAATCAAGAGCATCCAAGTTACTACAGGTCCAAAAAACATACACGATATAATTGACTCATTAAAATCAAATCATTGAGAATTTAAACGGGTCAAATTTACTTGCTGTTATGAAAAAAATAGGCGGATTCATCTATCCTTGGGGAAATGGCCATTTTACAAGAATGATGAATCTTGACAATACAATTCAAGATATGATGAAAGATAATGTTGAAATGCATTACACAAGTAGCGGTGAAATTTATCAAAAGCTAATACAGAAATTTTCCCAAAGAAAAGATACAATCCACAACATCGAGATGCCAACACCAATAGATGGTAAAAAAGGTCCCAGCGTTGCCTTGTCTTCACTTAATTTCCTCTTACCAATATCTGGAAGGCCTCCTCTACTTTCAGTTGTAACTAACTACTTGAAAAAGGAAGCAAGACTTTACAATAGTCAGAAATTCGACCTCGTCATAAATGACGGTGACGTGGGATCAAATGCAATTGCATTAAGAAGAAACATAAAGTGCGTTTTCATCACAAACCAGTTTAGGCCAAGGCTCTGGGCCTCTAGATTTTATCTTTATCCAGGAGTATTATACGTATCAAAAAATATTGAAAAAGCAACGAAGATAATAGTTGCAGATTCCCCTCCGCCTTATACCATATGTGAGTATAATCTCAACTTTCCTGAAAGATTAAAGGATAAGGTAGCGTATGTGGGTCATTTTTCAAATGGTGTAGTAACACATTCTACGCCAAAATCCGATATAGAAAAGCTAATTGAAAATGTGGATAGTTTTGGATATTGGATGATAACAGGAAACAAATCTACAAAAAAAATAACTCTGGAAAATTACAAAAGGGCTTTTTACAGTTCCGAGATGAGAGGTGAGAGAAGAATAATTTCACATGCAAGTGCTGATCCATCTCTGGACAAAGTTTTAGGAAATGATGGAAAAACATATTCCATTTCTGAAGCATTGGAAAAGAAGATAGACTGGATTCAGATAGATGTTGGGTTTTTGTCAGAGCAGGAAAAAGATACGGTTCTTAGCTTATGTAAATATGCAGTGATAAATGGATCACATACAGCTATGGGAGAAATATTGGGAGGAAAAGCAAAACCAATCATAGGAATACCAGTCTATGACGAACACACCAATCAGATAAAATGGGCACAAGATAGGAATCTGGGGATCTTGTCTACAACCGTTAAACACACTATCAAAGCAGTTTCTTTGATACACAATGATTACAACAAGTACCAAGAAAATCTTTTGGAATTTTCAAGAAACTACAGTACCGGCGGTACAAAGAATACAGTCAAAATAATCTCCGATATGTTAGAAAAGTAGAAAGAATTATAATTTTTTTAATCCTAGTACATAGTTCTGGTACGCGGCATTTTAGATGGGCGAACTGACCTTTTAGGGATGAAGACATAGACCGCGTACCAGAAACTGACCAAAAGCTTTTATGGATAACTTTGATGATCGCCGTCGTTGACTGAATGTCCCGAATGTGCAGCCAAAGAAGTAGTGGTAGAAATGAAATTTGATGCCAATACTAAACACTTCATTTGTAAAAAATGCGGTTTGTTTGCTACAAGGGAACAAGTAAGTGATATCAGATACAGATTGAACAAGCGAGAGAAAACACGTGAAGACAAACATGATGAATATCGTGATTGGTGGACAACAAGTAAGAAAGAAAAACAGGGCTAATTATAGTGAGTATGATGGGAAAAGAAAAAGAAATTCCAAAGTGGGTACAAGATGAGATAAGGGATGCCAAATTTGGCAAGCCAGAATCTTTTACAAGAACTGGTTACATACTTGAGATTTATGAAAAAGATATGAAGATTGATTCTCAACTTTATGAGGCCATCGAAGATGGAAGAAAGATAATAGAAGGAATGAATCTGCCAAAGAAGACAAAGCCCGCAGACCTCATGAAGGGAGTTGTTTATGAATTTACAATAAACTCATCAAAGGCCCCGTTAAGCAAAAAAGTTATCGAATTTCTTAAAAAGGAAATGGAAATTGATATGGATGCAATTTATCAGTTTGAACTTGCAAAACTTGAACTAATGGATGTAGACTCGGATTCTTCAGGAGAAGAAGAGTCGGAAGAAGAATAGATCATTCTTTTCAATCCAGTTTGGATTTTACTGATTTTCGGAAAATTTCGCCTACTATAGGATTTATCAAATATGGAAAAGTCTGCTTTAGCCATATTACGAATCTTACTATTTGTGGAACAACAATCTCGATTCTAGGTGATGATGCGGCTCTGACCACAGCATTTGCCACTGTCTTTGAATCAAGTGATGTGGCTGAATATCGCGGCATCTTGCCAAAAGACTCGTGATTAAAGAAATTAGTTCTCACCATTATTGGACTTACAACAGTTATTCCTACTCCAGTCCCCTTTAGTTCGTGAAATAATGATTCAGAAAATCCCAGCATGGCAAATTTTGATGCACAGTAAGATGCCATTCCTGGAATTCCAATACTTCCCGCTACAGATGCCACATTAACAATATGTCCGGATCTTTGTTCTAGCATTTTTTGTAGAAATGTCTTCGTGCAATACATCATTCCAAGAAAATTTGTGGATATTTGTGACTCCATTTCATTGATTTTTGTTTTTTCTACCGTATTGTATATCCCAAAACCAGCATTATTTACAAGTACATCGATTTTACCAAATTTTTCAATTATAATTTTTCCCATTTTATCCACCTGATCTTTGTTAGAAATGTCACATGCGTAAGCAAAAGCCTCAATGTTATACTTTGATAATTTTGTAGCTATTTCCTGCAATCGCTTCTCATTTCTGGATACAAGTACAACATTGGCATGTAGTTTTGCAAATTTTTCAGCTGACTGTTCGCCGATTCCACTTGATGCGCCTGTAATAACAACTACTTTACCAGAATAATCCAATAATTAAAAATTGAAAGACTGAAAATAAAGTGCTTTCTATACGGTTTTTGCTTTCTTTATGCTTGGATAAACCACTTTCATAAGGAAGAGCCAGCTTATTACAAGGCCAACGTGATAGGTAGCTATTCTCCACGCAATCACAATATTCCATTGGAGACTATTCTTGGCAGCCTCAAATGTCAAACTATTCAAGTGTCCCAAATATGCCCAGATTGAAAATTCAGTAAGACCAGAACCCCCAATGGTAATTGGTAGATTGCCTACTGCGATGGATGCCATTGTAGCCATTAGAGAATGGAAAAAGTCTATCACATATCCTGCACCATTTGCAATTATCATAAAGGATAAACCATAAAGTGACCACGTAAATACAGAAATTATTATTGAAACTGTAAATGCTTTTTTGATCTCTTTGGTATGAAGGGTCTGTCTACTCATGTCGCAAATTTCTTTCATCCACAGATTGGTTTTATCAACATATTTCAATGAGCGCTCTTTTCCTATTTTTGTAGCAATTCTAGAAGCCCAGCCAGGTATCTGAAAGGTTCTTTTTGATGACAAAAAGAATAGAGTAGCCCAAAGTCCAGTTATAGGAATACTAATTGCAAGTATTGTTATTCCCATAGCATAAGCGCCATATACAAATGAAATTGCTGCAGCAACAATTGCAAATGCCCCTGAGACCAGTACTTCAGTTACAATTTCTATTATTGTTACCCAGGATGCTTTTCCAATAGGAACGCCTTTTTTTCCTAACCACATTATTCTAACCAATTCACCACCTACAAAAGATGGAGTAGTAGACGTTACAAATTCGCTGCCTATCCTTACAGAAATTGTTCTCCAGTTTACATCCACGGGACCCAAGAATTTCTTTACAAGATAATTAAATTTTAGTCCTTGAGTGAATAATTTACCAGCCATGGCAATTGAGGCTCCCAAGAAAGGTAGGAAGCCTATTGCAAGAAGATTTTCAAGATTCACATTAAATGTGGCTGCAATGATAAGAAACGGTATTACACTAACAGGAATGGCAAGAATCTTCCAATTCATTGCCTGCCTTACTTAGAGATGGAAATATAAGCTCAACATAAAATAAATTATCAGAAAAATGAAGGCGATTTTCATAGTAGGAACTGCAGGAGCGGGAAAATCTTTGCTAGCTTCTAAAATTCTGGATTATTATTCTAGAAATGGCGCTTTCGTTGGAATGTTAAATCTAGATCCAGGTGTTGAGAATCTCCCCTATACATGTGACATAGATGTTAGGGATTACATAGACATCATGCAGATCATGAAACAATATGATCTTGGCCCAAATGGAGCTATGATCATGGCAAATGATCTTATTGCGTCAAAAATAGATGATCTGCAAAATGAAATAGATAATGTAAATCCAGATTATCTCATAATAGATACACCTGGCCAAATTGAGCTGTTTGCTTATAGAGCCAGTGGACCATTTCTTATACAAAACTTGAATGCAGAAGAAAAGGCGTCTATATTTCTTCACGATGGATCGCTTATGACATCTCCTAGCAATTTTATTTCAATTGCATTACTTGCTACTTCAGTAAAATTACGACTTGGTTTATCACAAATAAATGTCCTAACAAAAACAGATCTTATTGAAGATAAGATTAAAGAGATATTAAAATGGTCAACAAACATGACAAGTCTAGAAGATGCACTTGCAAAAAATTCTGATGGTGAAAATTATACTCTTGCGATAAATATTCTTAGAGGCCTGAATTTGGGAGGATTTGCACAGGGGACAATTCCCATTTCTAATGCTACTGGGGAAGGAATGGCAAACCTTCAAGCTGCGCTAAGCCGTGTACTCAATTTAGGCGAAGAGGTAGAGGATTAATGAAGAATGTAAGTGCTAGAGCTCCAAGCTCTACAGCTAATCTGGGTCCTGGTTTTGATGTGTTTGGATTAGCTCTTGACGCATATTATGATGAAGTACAGATAACAAAGCAAGGAAGGGGAATAACTATTGAGAGTTCAGATTCTGTTCCTTTGGAGCCAGAAAAAAATTCAGCAGGACTAGTAGTCAGGGAAATGGCAAAAAAATTCAAGATAAAAGACGGGCTTTTAATTAAAATCAAGAAAGGAGTTCCAGCGGGGTTTGGAATGGGTAGTAGTGCAGCATCTGCTGCAGCTGCGGCAATTGCATTTAATGCATTATTTGACCTTGGCCTTGACCCAAATAGCCTTGTAAAATTTGCAGGAATTGGAGAAAAAGCAAGTGCCGGATCTATTCACTATGATAATGTTAGTGCATCAGTTCTAGGCGGATTTGTGATAGTAAGAACAGATCCGCTTGACGTGATAAAAATTGACCCTCCAAAGGATTTGGTTTTATGTGTAGCAATACCAAAAATCAATGTTCCAAAAAAAAAGACACAAGTATCTAGGGGAGTTCTTCCTCAACAAGTAAAATTATCAGATTATGTGAAAAATCTTGCTAATGCATCTGCAATAACTACAGGATTCATCAATAAAGATGTAGAATTGATAGGTCATTCAATAAAGGACATAATTGTAGAGCCTGCTAGAAAACATTTGATTCCAGGCTTTGACATGGTCAAGACAAATGCACTAAAAGCTGGTGCGCTAGGTGTAACAATAAGCGGTGCAGGTCCATCAGTAATTTCATTCACATCAAAATCTGCTGATCATAAGAAGATCTGTAAAGCAATGGAAAAAGGATTTGCATCAGCAGATACAAAATGTACTACTGTAATTTGTAGGCCAAGCAAAGGCGCTTTTGTGCTTTAGTTATTTCTTTGCAATGAATTTACGCATTCTTTCTTCTCTATCCTTGGTTGAAAAACATACAGCCCATGAATAGATTTCAAGTTTCAATCCGGTATCAAGATTTGTATCAGTTCCTCTGTTTACAAGCATCTTAGAGATTCCTATTGCAAAACTACTGTTTTTAGATATTGCTTTTGCATATGCTCTAGTTTCAGCAAGTAGACTCTCAGATGGAAATATTTTATTTATCAAGCCCATTGAAAATGCTTCTTCTGCAAGAATTTTTCTACCGGAAAATATTAGATCTTTGGCTCTGGCTGGACCAATTATTCGTAATAGTCTTTGTGTACCACCCCAGCCTGGACAAATTCCTAATGTAACCTCTGGCTGGCCAAGTTGTGCGTTCGGTGATGCAAATCTGATATCACATGAGAGTGCAAGTTCACATCCTCCTCCCAAAGCATACCCATTTACTGCTGCAATGACAGGTTTTTCTAATTTTTCAATCCTGTTCAAAACTTCGTGTCCACAAAGTGCATATTTTTCTGCCTCGGCTGGGCCAATGCTACTCATATATTCAATATCTGCACCGGCTGAGAAAGCTTTTGGACCGTCACCAGTAATAATAATGACTTTGGAAGAGTCTTTTTCCAAGTCATCAAGAAGAGAGATAAATTCATTCATGACATCCAGATTCATTGCATTTAGTTTGTCTTGCCTATTGATTGTAATTTGAACAATTTCTTCTTCTCGTTCAACTTTTAGATACGTCATATATGAAAAATATTTTAGCAGAAATTAAACTTTAGAGACATGTTTTAGATAGAAACCGAGTTATAATACCGCTCTCACAATGAAACCGTCTTTGAATCCATTTGGATTGGTGTCATCTATTGGCTCAGCTGTTTGTTGGGGTACTTTTTTTGTTCCAATCAAAAAGGTTCACGTTGCAAACATTTGGCAACTCCAAGGATCTACAGGAATAGGAGTTCTCCTTTTTGCAATACCAATTGGTTTTTTCTGGGGATTTGAAATTTTACCTAGCGGTCTTCTCAGTGGAGTAATTTGGACGGTGGGAAACATTCTGGCACTTTATTCAGTCAAGCTCATTGGACTCTCAAGAACCTCACCATTTCTTGCAGGTTTTAGCATTCTAGTTTCATTTCTGTGGGGAATTTTGTTCTTTGGGGAGAAGTTTAGCTATATGACATTAGCAATTGGGGCAATCGGATTACTGTTAGCTGGTTTACCAGTTATTGCAAGCGCTACAAAGACTTCAACTATTCAACGGAGGGGATACTTGATCGCTGCAGCGTCAGGCATTATTGGAGGTTCTTATGTTATCCCAATGCAGGCAACACATACGCTACAATCTGGATTCTTTTCATCTAGCTTGTCTATTTTTGCAATAGGGATCCCATTATTGTTTTTATCACGATGCTGGATCAAGAAAGAGATCACGGCTGGAATAATTTCAGGAAGTTTATTCAATGCAGGTAGCTTGTTTGTCTTGATAGCCATAGCATCAATAGGAATTACAGTAGCATATCCCATTTCCCAGACAGCTACACTTTTTGCCGTGTCCTGGGGAGTTTTGTATTTTAAGGAAATATCTGACAAGCACAATATGCTTAGGGTCATCACCGGATCTGTCATGATTTTGTCTGGGGCAGCATTGCTCTCTATTGCCTAGTCAAGCATTTTATTTGGTATGATAGAATTGTTTTCAAATTGAAAGCTGTCATAGTATTTAGTGGAGGTCTGGATTCAGTATGCACTGCAGCCTATCTTCAAAAACGATATGAATTGCATGGAATAACTTTTTCTTACGGGCAAAAGGCAAGCAGAGAAGTAAAAATTGCACACCAATTTTCACAATTATTAAAATTTAGAGAACATAAGATAGTAAATATTGAATTTATGAAAGACCTGTACGAAAATACAAATGCCCTAACTAATTCTAAAATAGCAATTCCTTCAAAATTTGATTATTCCATAGTTGCCCCAATAAGAAATGCCATTTTTCTCAGCATAGCCTCAGCATGGGCATTTTCAAAAAAAGCAGAGGCTGTTGTCTATGGTGCTCATATTGGAGACACTAGATATCCAGATTGTAGACCAATATTTACAAAATTACTCGCAAAGGCTTTGAATGAAGGAGAAGTTGATGGAATAAATCTAGGTCTTAGAAAGAAGATAAAAATTTGGAGCCCATTTATGGACAATCTTTCAAAGAGTGATCTGCTAAAGAAAGGATACAAAGAGTTGGGCGAGCAAATTTTCAAAAGTTGGAGTTGTTATGGAAGTGGTAAGATCCATTGTGGAAAATGCGAATCATGCAATAACAGAAAATTGGCTTTTATTAAATCCAAAATTTTGGACAAGACTAGATATTCAGATTTTTGATAAAATTGGCTTTTTTAGTATAATTGGTCTTATAATTAGATAATAGGCAAGAAACACTACACCGACAATTCCCCAAAAGGCCCACACTGTCATGGAATCATCAAAGCCAATTTTTTTAAAGAAATCCATCGAATTAAGAGATATTCCCAACCCAGCGCCCAGTGCAATAAAGAATTCTATGGCATACCACATAAAGGCCGGCCATGATTCTTTTGGAACGTGTATGTTATTGTGTGTTCCCACAGTAGTTCTGGATTAACTGTTATTATTTAATTTTTTAGATTAACCAATATTTGGTTTGGATTTTCCATTATATATCAGATTCAGAACATCTGATCTTGATTCTTTTTTATCATAAATTCCTCTTGATGCTATTGTTGTTACTATAGCATCATTTCGTACTCCTCGCATTTTCATACAAAGATGTTCGCCTTCTGCAATGACAACTACGCCTTTGACTCCTTCAGAGTATAGTTCGTCAGCTATATTCTTTGTAATTCGTTCCTGTATTTGTAATCGAGTAGAATATTTTTCCACAAGTCGAACCAACTTGGATATTCCAAATACCTTACCATCTGGTGCATATGCAACACTTACTTTTCCATAAAATGGCAGCATGTGATGTTCACACATGGAATAAAACTGGATATCTTTTGCAATTACAATATCAGAGTCCTCAGAAAATTTTACGGATAATTCTGATTCTCCCTCATACCCCTTGAAGATTTCTTCGTACATATCCGCTATTCTGCTTGGAGTATCAACTAGGCCTTCTCTTGTTGGATCTTCGCCTATCTCTGCAATTATCTCTCGAATTAATTTCTTGATTCTTTCTTTATTCATCAAGGTGCACCTATGAATTTATGAAGCTGTGGTACTATTCTAACTTGATCATCATAGGCATAAACTAAATCATAAAAGCTAAATAGATGTTCCAAACTAGGTTCGGAAATACCATACGTAGGCTGTATTATAAATCCTGCAAGTTCCGTTTTTGACATTATTTTGAATATTTGTCTGAGAAGTTTCTTGAATGGGCCCAATTGTGTCTTTGAACTTATTACTACCTTTACATAGGTTGTTTTCTTTGATTTTTTCGCTAGCCTTAGGCATTCAAGTTCATTTTCTAAAAGTTTAGAATAATGTTTTGAATCAACAAAGCCTGATTCTGGAGTTTTAAATTCAATTTTTACAAAATTGATGTAAGGAAGAACTTCTGCAAACTTGGAAGAATCATAACAAGATGATTCTAGATAAGTATGAATTTTTTTACTTTGAACAAAGTTTGCCAATTCTGCAACAGCTTTTGACTGAGCAAGCGGATCTCCGCCAGTAAAATTAACTTTGTATGTATTTTTCTTGAGATTCTTTTTGATTAGTTCTTTTGCTTTACTAATTGAATATTCCTTTCCAGAATTCATTGGGAGTGCCCCTTTAGTATCACAATAAAAACACTTGAAAGGGCATCCTGACAATCTTACAAAGAGAGTCTTTGTACCATACAGTATTCCTTCCCCTTCAACAGATGTAAATATCTCATAAAGCCGTACGTTCAAGTATTCGATCTGTACTTATTCATTATTTAATTGGATCTTCTTATGAATGATTTTTTGCCAAAGAGGATATAATAGCAAATACAATAATTTACAGTGGAAAAGCTAATTTTCTTATTTGTACTTGTGACCTTGCCATTTGTTGTTTACCAAGATGCAAGTGCCTTAACGATAAATGCTGTTCCTGAAAAACAAGAGTTTGGAGCAAATGATTGGATAAAGGTCAATGTTACAATTCAGGGATATAATGGTGGTCAGGTAAATTGGGTTGCCCACAGACCCGACAATTCAACAATATCAGGAGTATTGGACCAGCAAATAAGGTCAGGAAAAGCAATACACCAAATTATACGAAGTGCAAACGATAATGAGTTTGGTCCATGGTTAATCAATTATGCATATGAAGGCAGTAATCAAACAGTTCGTGTCAATGTCATGCCTCTTGATTTAACTGTAATAACAGACAAGATAACATATTATGAACCGGACACAATGAACATCAACATTTCTTCATCTTACTATAGCCCATATGCCAAATTTGCTCATTCTTATTTTCTAGATTTTTATGATCAGAACGGAAATAATGCAATTGGAATAACAGAAATTGAAGTAAAAGCAGACCAGCCAAGTGTAACATATCATTTTCCAATGTTACAATTTGCTAAATACAATCCTCCAGGATTATACAACTTAAAAATTCAATATTTTAATTCTGTCAAATATGTACCATTTATCTTAGGCGACATAAACAAGCTAATAGACATATCAGTAGAGAATTCGGCCACCTTTTATTCAGGAAATCAGGTAGAGCTTGATTTGATATTTACCAAGTTAACTGAATCAAGCGGTACTATAAAAATAACAGATCCTTTGGGAAATACAACCAGCAGTCAATTTTACCCACAATCTGTACATTATGTTTTAGCGCTCAATAACTTGCCCAAGATAATTGGAACCTATAATTTTGAAATCGATTATGCTGGCATAGTAAAGACAGGTTCTTTCAAGATAGTTCAGAATTCTCTGGAGCTGCCTAACATTAAATTGGACATATTTCCAAACAAACTAAACTATAGACCAGGCGAAATTGCTAACTTTGAGATACATGTATCAAATGTTACTACAAATTCAATAAGTACATGGATAACAAGTCCCAACGGTAATGCAAGCCCAGCCATATTATTGCCAATGGATACAACTGAAATTATCATACCCCACAAGATTGCTCAAAATGACAGCCGGGGGACATGGAAACTGTATGTGAATTATGATGGAATTATAAAAAATTCATCTTTTAACGTAGATGGGTCACCAGTTGACAGTGGAGAGATTCTAGATCCAGTTCAATACAACATTCCCACCTTTGTTTCAGCAATCAATTCAACAACATTCAAGTCTCCAACTGGTATAGCCATTGATCAAGACAACAATATCTACGTTGTAGATTCCGGAAATTCGAAAATAAAAAAGTTCGATGATAAAAACAACCTGCTTCTCTCATGGGGTGATGTAGGTTCAGCAAGTGGACAATTCAAAAATCCATCAGGCATATTTGTAAATGAAAACTATGTGTATGTAGCAGACAGTGGAAATTCAAGAATAATCATGTTCAACAAGACTGGAAGTTTTGTTTATTCATGGGGTACGTATGGTGATAATCCAGGCATGTTTCAGATACCAACTGCAATAAATTCAGATCACAGTGGTGATCTTGTTGTAGGAGACATGGGACGAGGATCTATTCAATTGTTTGACAACAAGGGCACTTATGAAGATAAGATAGACTCATCATTTGCAGACGGGGCTAGTTTCTCAGGCATTAAAGCATTAGCATTTGATTCAAGAGATAACTTGTACACTATTTCAACAGACAACAAGATATTGAAATATTCTAGTATTGGAAAATTTCTAAACTGGTATGGATCCACAGGAACTGATGATGGCAGATTTATCAATCCGTCAGCAATAGCTATTGATTCTAAAGATAACATCTATGTAGCAGACACCGGCAATCATAGAATCCAAAAATTTGACTCTCATGGAAACTTTCTTTGGAGTTGGAGTATGCAACAAAATGGGCAGGGTGGGTTTGAACAGCCCGTTGGTCTTGCGATTGACGCAGCAGATAATATCTATGTTGTAGATAAGCAAGAGAACAGTGTACAGAAATTTGCACTCTATGGTGGAACTGCGAACATTTTGCCTAGCTGGATAAAAAATACATCCATTGGGTGGGCGGAGGGAGTTTTAGGCAAAAAAGATTTTTCTCAAGCAGTGATATATGTAGTAAATCAAGGCATAATCAAAACACCATCAATGAATCTAGATGACACTATGAAAATTCCAAATTGGTTAAAGGGAAATGTGAGACAGTGGTATTCAGGCCAAATTGATGATAATACTTTTTGGGCTGCTATCCAACATCTCTTATCAATTGGAGCGATGAAGATTTAGGATGTAATTGCAGGTACTGTTCTTGAAAAGAATCCAGCTATGAAAATTATCACTCCCAAGATTCCGATAAGACTTCCAATAAATTCTACAGTATCTGTCAAGTCAGCTTGTATTGGTGCTAAAATGAAAGCAAGTATAATGCCAACTATTATCATTGGTATTCCCACGCCTGCAGAAATTTGCTTTGAAGCCATCGCTTTTGGGTCTGGTAAAAATCTATATGAATTTTATGTAAATCGGTTCTGTCGGGTTGTCGAGTGATAACAAATGGTAAATAATGTAAAAACACAACTATGTTGGACATTATTGGCAACCAAATGTATAAAACAATCATACCAATCACCACCTGAACTATTATCAATGATGGAAACATTCAGGCAAATGGTAAATGACTGTATCAGAATTGGAATAGCAAACAATTGTTCAACCATGAAAAGACTATCGATATTATCATACAAGGAACTGAGCAATTACAAAATACTATCATATTACAAGTTAACTGCAATATCTCAGGCATCTGGAAGGTTAGCATTGATGAAAAAAGACATCAAGAAGGGAAGAACTCCAAAATCTCCATATGTATCAAAACCATATCTTGTTTCTTGCTATGGTTTCAAGATAATTGGCATGTTATTGTCAATTCCAATATCAAACCATGACAAGTTTCTAGTAAGATTAAATGACTATACAATATCACAACTAGAAAATGTAGAACCGAGGCCATTTACGATAACACCTAATTCGATATCAATCTCAGTCAGAAAGGAAATGGAGCAAATCATTCCAGAAAACGTTATTGGTATAGACAGAAACCTCAGAAACATCACTGCATTTGATGGTAAGCAATCAATAATGTACAAGACCAACAAGTTACTTTCAATAAAGGAAAACACAAGCCATGTTATAGCATCATTTAGAAGATTGGACATCAGAAAGAAAAAGTCATTCCAGCAAAGACTGGGAAATAGGAGGTCAAGACGTATCCAGCAACATCTACACAAAATATCAAAGGATATCGTACAACGAGCCGTAGAATCAAAATCAATCATAGTTATGGAAGATCTAAAAGGAATCCGTAAGCTATACAAGACTGGAAATGGTCAGGGAAACAAGTATCGCCGAAGATTAAACTCGTGGTCGTTCTATGAACTGCAAAGGCAGATTACATACAAGGCAGAATGGGAAGGGATTCAAGTACAATTCGTAGATCCTAAACGCACAAGCAAGCTTTGTCCAATATGCGGAGATAGACTCCAAGAGGACAAGTTTCAACTTCGAAAATTGTTGTGCATTAATTGTAAGAAATCAATTGACAGGGATGTAGTAGCATCCATGAACATTGCTTACAAGGGGTGGAGTAGGTTTTGCCATCCTAGAGGGCTTTTAGTTGAAGCGGTGAACGGGAATCTGGAAAACTTTCAGCCAGTAATCCTGCGAGTGGATGGAAGCAAGTTGATTGTAGGGAAGAAATGATGTCCAAATTATTTATCACCCGACAACCGACAGAACCGAATTAAGGATCTCTGTCCACTAAACAGAAGCTGCACTTACAGTTTGAGATACTGTATACTGCCCATTTGTCAAGCCTATTGGTTTGTTTTACTTGTAAAATCTTTTGCCCTATCAGAGGTTCGCTGTTTTGCCACTTTTGTAAGCGAGTCATGAGCATCATTTAGAAATTGGTTTACAGATACAATCAATTTTGATGCTTCATCAACTTTACCAGCATCAAGATCCTGTTTTGCTTTTTGGATTAATTGATCAGATTGTGTAAAGTTGAAATCCATATGGTTAGTTATTGCTATAGATTGAAGCGTTTCATCAAACTTTGCCAATCTTGTGATCTCACTTTGTAGTTTTATTATGTCTGTATGTTTTTGGTCATTTATTCCTGTTGCATTAAGAGAATTTATCTTATCGTTTGTAATCTTGAAAAAATTCATTGCAGAAAGAAAATGTTGTTTAGCTGATACTATATCTTGTGCATTTACTGCCTTGGTCAGGGCGTCGGTTTCATTAGAGCCTTGATCATATAGAGAAACAATTTCATTTGGAACATTAGGAATTTGAGATATGCTGATGTTGAGATTGTTTTGTGCCTGCGTAGCAATACTCACCAATGTGTCAAGTTGAGGATCAGCATATGATTGGATTGGACCATTCAAGATTAATGTTACAACTAGTGTTGCAATAAAGATTGTCAAACTCTTCATTTCTGATCCTCCATTTTACGAAGTTTAATAAGATTTTGTTGATCAACTTTTTCTATTTCAACAACATCTTCTCTTTCAAGTCGTTTAACAGCGCGCCACATTGTTGTTCGTGGCATCAAGAATTTTTTGCGTAATTCGCTTTCGTATACCTGACCTCCTTTTTCAGAAATGAATGCTATGATTTCTTTGTCATCTTGACGTAAATCTGGTTTGAGTTTGTAAATTTCCTCCTTTTTCGATGGAATATAGTCATTATTTTGTGGGATTTTACTAGAAGTTATTATCTTAGTTGATCTTGCTTTTCTCAAGATTATGATTCCAGCTATTCCGGCAGCAACAATTCCTCCAGTTAAAAGATAGATCGATAAATTGTCAGATGAGCTAACTGGAATATGGTTATCAGATGAGTTAGTGGATAGTTTTGAGATGGCAGTTTGTTGTTCTTGTAGAGCAAGATTTTTTGCGGAGTTAGCAAAAGATTCTGCGTCGGAATACTTGCCTTGATTAAAAGCAAATTGAGCTTCCTGAAGTTTTGCCAAAGCCAAAGGAGTTTTCACACCTGTAGAATTCAAAGTATTGATAAAATCTTGAGCTTTTTGAATTGCCAAAGTAGCAGTCTGGCTTGTACCTAGGACACCAAAGACATAATCAATGTCTGACGAGCCACTTGGTAACGATAGAAGTGATTGATCATCAACTATTTGCATGTTTAAAGGAGATGCACTCATTCCGACAATTACTGTATTTTTTGGTAACATTATAGAATAATCAGTAGGAGAATTTACATGAAAAGTCCATGTTCTTCCATTCTTAGATATCAAGTCAGGCGTATCATAGTCTACCTTTATCGCGGAAGCTCCCAGAGTTGCTACTGTTATAGTATTTGCATTCACCTTACTTGAAAGCAGTGTTCCATTTTCGTCCTGTACAACAAGGTTTTCAATATTACTACCATATACATTCAGGCTGAAATCCGGTGATCGAGCGTCTACGTCAGTTTGATAGAAAACATGGGTTGTTCCATCTGCATAAACTGTAAAATCAAGAACTTTGGGGCTGCCTATAGCGTACTGTACAAAGGAAGAGAGGGTGAGTAAAACAAAGCATATCGCTACAACTGGAGCCCTTACCATTGTTGTGAGAGTATAATTGATCCTTACAAAAAGCATTCTTTCTGGTAATACTTTTTGTATCTCGATCATCTGGTATTCCTGATACATTTCTTAATACCTGAGATTAAGTCCCTGCATTACGCCTTGGAATCTCTGGAATTCCTGGGAGAACCTGATTCCTTTCTCTGTAACCCTAAAAAGCCTATTTCTGTCGGATTTCATTGATTCTACCAATCCTGCATCTATTAATTTCTGACATTTCTCAAGTACTGCATAATGAGATAGGTTTGCTCTTCGGGATATAGCGGAGATAATCACTCCTTGGGTTCCTCCATCCATGGCCACACCAAGGATATCGGCTATGATGCCCATTTCGGACCTGTATTGTTGTTTTGACATGAGGTGTTATAGTATTGATGTTTTATCAGGGACAGCATGAAATTTCATAGCGGAACGCATAGCGGAACGACAGTTTCAGGCCTTGAAACAGTCAATTTTCTGGTTATTGAGAAGCGCGGGAGAGCAGAAATCAAGCATGCCAGAATACAAAACAAAGATTATGCAGCCAAGCAAACGCTTTGCTACTACCTATAGACAAGGAATAGTCAACAAATAGAGTAAAATCTGGTTATTGAGAGGTTCTATGCTCTTTAATTTTATAATTTTGCAGTTTTCTTTTTGATTAATTCTACAATTTCTAACTTTCGTTTTATATCCATATCTGGTTCCATTGTCACATAGACAGTCTTACGTTTTGGATAGATAACAATCTGAGTAATTTTTTGACGTTCAATGTGTACATAATTTACGGGTCCGAGGCTTTTGTCAAACTGTTGTCTAATTTTTCTCCTTGTTGCCACTTGTTTGCAGAAATGCTCTTCCTCCTTTTGGGACTTTAACGAAGTCTTGCCTTCTTTCATTATTGCTTCAGATATGTTTCCTTTTAGATCTATTATTGCAGCAAATCGCATCATTTGATCTAATCCAATGATATCTTCTACTATTGGAAGTAGGTTTACTTTGCCATTATTCAAGTAACTCGAACCAAAGATTTAGGTCTCTAAATATATCTCAATCCCCATACCAACCCATTTAGATGAAATATTCAATAGATTGTCATTCCAAACTTCGCAAAACCAGCTTTTTACTTATTAACTTTTTATATATTAAAAATAACAATAACCCATAAGCAATATGTTTGACAAATTCCGAAAGAAAAAGGATGAGAACGGATCGATTTCTTCAGGAATGGAGGGCAAGATCGCTGATCAGCCAGGCAAGGTTTTTCAATATGAACCAGAAGCAGGGAATATAAAGACGTCCGAAGTCATTGAAGAATCCCATTTTCACCCTTCAGAACAAGTAAAAATACCGGAACCTATTCAACAAACTCGTATGAGCACATCAGGTGAAGATATAGGAATCCAGGCATTAATGGACAAGAGAACCAAGTTAGAAGAAGCTATAGACTATGTAGGTTTAATGATCAAGGACCTCAAAGACAAGCGAACTAGTCTAGAAAAAAATATTGAAGATGAATCAGTCGATATCAAGAATCTAAAGGAGAAACTTGTCAAAGTAGGTCAATACATAGAAGAAGAAAAACAGGGCATCAAGACATTACAACAAAAAAGAAGTGAGGTTGAAAAAGAAGCAGATGATGTTGCAGTAATGATCACCAACCTACGAGAAAGGCTAGTCAACATTGATCAAGTAGTAAATGAAGAAGGTAGCAAGATAGCAAAATTCAAAGAGACTAGACCAAAGACCGAGTCTTCTCTAACCTAGAATGTAAAACTCTCTTTTACTAGTGCATCCAGATTTTCCTTTATTTCATCATCAGAGGACAATGAACCCAGATCCCTTACTAACACCTCGGTTGCAAGACATTGGTTTTTGGAATACTGGTAGTAACAATCTAGTTTTTCTTCGTATGTTTTTGCACTGTAATAAGTAGTCCAGAAATTTTCTGTGGAATGTTGGACATATAGAAGGAACTTTTGAATTATTGATTCAATCTTCGGAGAAGGATTGTCTTTTACCAATCCAATTAGAATTTGCTCTAGTTTGCTGTCTAGATTTGATTCATAAATAAGCTGATACACGTCCCCATCCTTTTTCATGACTGGATTACGTCGTCGTATCATAAAAGCTTTATAGAAAAATTTGCGGACATGTCTGAGAAATTATCTAACAACTTTGAATAATCAAAAAAAATCAAAGATTTACGATAAAATTGGACACAAGCCTTAAATATTTTATTCACGTATTAGTACTCCCTATCAAAGGACATCCTCCCAAGATAGGTATCATGCAAGCAATGTGTGATGTGTAAAGAGCAATCTTTCCACATAAAGCATCCCAAGGTACCCCGAAGGAAATGATGACAAAGGTCAGCATGCTTTGAGTCTAGCACTCACAATGTGTGATCTCCACACTTCTGCATGATAAAATTTTTCCATAAATAGCAAAGAATAGACAAAACCATGGAAATTTTTTAAATGCATTATACAATAATGCCCAATCTCTGATGCTAGACGATGCAACTTCAGAATAAACGATGGATGTGGTATTTGTTACCATCCCAGATTACTTCTCAGGGATTAAGCACTGTAATTCCATTATATGTAATCTTTCTGGGGGGTGACATAGGAGAGGTAGCTATCATATCTGCTCTGCAAAATGGCTCGATAGCTATTGGTTCGTTGACATGGGGGAAAATAATAGATAGATTTCATTCTAAAAGGCCAATACTTGTTACATCATTCTTTTTTGTTCTTCTCTGTAGCCTTGGGATGTATTTTACCAATTCGATTTACGTTCTATATGGATTAGCAACAGTGCTTGGGTTTTTCATGGTTGCAAAAAGCCCAGTTACACAACTTCTTGTGATGGAATCAGTACAAAAGAATCTCTGGAGTTGGTTATTTGCCAAGACATCAATTATCAGTACACTTGGAATGTTAGTTGCTATGATAATTGGAACAGTTGGAAGTTTTTATTTTGATCTTAGGCCATACTTTTTGATATGCGCTGTATCAAGCGGCATATCTCTGGTTTTGAGTATATCTGTAAGGGACAGCGATAGTATTCATATTGAAAGAAGCAGTATTGCTCACTCACTTCATGGCATACGCTATTCAATTAGTCATCATCATTTTGTTTTCCCAAAGATTCTTGAAGTATATGATTTCAGGCATATAATTACGCTATTCAAGGGAAGAATAAGCAATGAGATAGGCATATTCTACCTGGCTTCATTTTTTTTCTATTCTGGAAGTAACATGTATCTTACTGCCTGGACGCCATTTTTAAAAAATCAGAATTTTTCAAATGCTGATGTCTTCCTGAATTATACGATTCAAATGATAGCCATGTTATTGGTATTTTTCATAGCCCCAAAAATAATATCAAAGCTTGGAGAAGAACGATCAACCATTCTAGCACATATACCACGAATTTTAGCAGTAATGATTCCTGCTGTTTCGTTATTCTTCATGGTAGGAACTTTGGGTTTTCCAATTACAATGACATCTGCTTGTATGATGGTAATTGCATTTTCAATCTATAGTACATCTAGCTCTGTCATATTTTTCAAAAGCATTCCACAGGGATTTGAGGGAAAATATCTTGGGGTGAACAGTGCAATAACAGGTATAGGAGTATTTGTGGGCTCTTTTGTTACAGGGGAATTGACAAAATTTTTGGGATATGCTACTATGTTTCTATCTGCTTCCGCAGTACTAGTGGTATCACTAGTATTGTATAAAATATACTTCCGCTACAGATTATCAAATAATATGATAACCTAGACGTAGCGTGCTGAGGAAGATGATTGATCAGCAGGCATTGAAGGCAGTTTATCATTAATTGCTGCCTCTGCAACTGCAGAAGCCTCTTGGAGGATCTTTTCAGATTCCTCGCTTGTTGCACTCGAGTCAATTCCAAAGTCGCCACTATGGAATGTGTCAGTCATAAGACCTCCGAGCATCTCAGTCATTCCAGTTAGCTCACGGTCAGCTTCTGGCATAAATTTGACTAGAGAAGATTTGAGGTTCTTCATCAAGCCTATTGTTGGCATGATGGTTACCACGGTGTCTCCTAGGTCATGGAATGTGCTTAGTCTAAGCTCGATTTGTTCTAGAGCAATCCTAGCGTTTCCTAAAAGCTTTGTTACTTTTCTAACCTCGGCTAATTCTTTTGATAAAACTTTACTTGCAGTAATATCATGATTCTGTGTTGCAATTACAATTCTTTTGAATAACTTTTCATCTTTTTGTTTTAGTTTGGTAATCATTCCATCAAGTTTTACAATTTGAGTTTGGAGTCTTTTTATTCCAGCCTCCAATCTTGGTTTTAGCGCACCTTTTGGTTTTAGTGCATCATTAATTTTTTCACCAAGACTTGGTGTTTGCGGTCTTTGCCAATTGTTTGTAAATGTTGTCATGGTTACCACTGATAAAGTTGGTTTTTAATTTCAGGTGTGAAATACGGTTCACAGTATACTAAATTTAGCTGACAAAATATAGAAGATCAGGTTCAGCTTGCGCTTGCTTTTCATTTTAATAAAAAACTAAAAACTCGTGGATAACCATGATTGGATACATCCTACGACTAATCCCCGCGCAAAGTCCTATTGCATTATTTGAATAGCAGTATTTCTCTGTGGATGGATTTTTTTTAGGTGAATAGCCAGTGCCTGATTCGACTGCTGGAATTCACAACAAAGTGGACATTGTTCCATTTTATTTAATGCGGGTTCTGCAGAACAAATGTATTTAAAGGTTTTGCACAAGTCCTCAAATAATTTTGTAAAAAAATTTCAAGAAAAATTGTAAAAAAATTTCAAAAATAATTTTAAAAAAATAAATCAAAAAATATTATTTGAGAAGATCAAATTTGATCTTGTTTCATGAATAATCATCTAGAAAAAAAAGAGCAATGTAAGAAATTCCAATACATGAATTCTAATATTTAGATAACAATTAAAGATAATCTATAATTTTCGTATATTATGATGATAAAATAACTAATTAATAGATTGAGAACTCATAGTTAAACCTTTTTATTTATGTTAATCGAAATTCTTATAAGATATTATATGACTCGTGAATCCTTTGGTTCTGGCGGACGTTGTCCTCGTTGTGGAAAAGGTCCAATGGTAACTGATAATACTACGGGAGAGATGTTTTGCGGAGGTTGTGGTTTTGTACTTACAGAACGTGTAGAAGAATCCGGTCCAGAATGGAGATCATTTTCTAAAGAAGAACATGAGGACCGAAGTAGAACTGGAACACCCACATCACTTGCAATGCACGACATGGGACTTGCAACAATAATTGGTCCTGCTGACAAGGATGCATCAGGAAAACCACTTTCTGCATCCATGAAGAGTACTATAGAAAGATTGAGAACTTGGGATAGCAGAAGTCAGGTTCATGAACCAGTAGACAGAAACTTTAGACAGGCTTTCAGTGAGCTTGATAGACTAAAAGATAAACTTGCATTATCTGATGCAGTGATTGAAAAGACTGCTTACATTTACAGAAAAGCACTTGACAAAGGTCTTGTTAGAGGCAGATCAATTCCGGGACTTGTAGCTGCTGCGCTATATGCAGCATGTAGAGACACTGAAACTCCAAGAACACTTACGGATGTTGCAAATGGGATCAACATCAAGCGAAAGGATGTTGCAAGATGTTATAGATTGTTGTTACGAGAACTCGATCTAAAAATGCCAGTTGTAGATCCAATAAAATGTGTTGCAAGGATTGCAAGCAAGGCAGGCTTGAGTGAAAAGACAAAAAGAAGAGCTTTACAGATTCTAAAAGATGCAGCTGAAATTGAGATCTCTGCTGGAAAGGATCCGATGGGACTTGCAGCTGCTGCATTATACTTGTCATGTGTCATGAATGGAGAAAATAAAACACAAAAGGACGTTGCCCAAGCTGCCGGAGTAACCGAAGTTACAATTAGAAATAGATACAAGGGATTGAAGGAATCACTCAAACTCTAAATTTTTGTAAAATCGTTTTTGCGTCAAAACTAGTTTTCACTTTTCAGTGGTTCGAATTTAATGGCGTGGCCCTTATTCGTAGACAGATAGAGATTACCTCCTTTTATCCCACCCAAGTGGGATCCACAATTCGAGTCTACGGAGCCACGCTCTCTTAAGCAGTAGATCTTACATCTTTCTGCATTATTTATTGTAATACATCATCATATTTATTATTTCATATATATTTTTACATATTTCTAAAATATTTCAATAAAATATTTCAATAAATCTAGACATAATTTACGATCATCATATTAGTATAACATGTTTTTTTGAAGATTCGTTGAAAGGAATTTTGCTTTAATCTTCGACAGACTAAATTGATGCAACATGTGATCAGACATAGATGAAACTTTCTGGCAAGGTTGCAATTGTTACAGGAGGTAGTAGAGGCATTGGAAAAGCTACTGCAATGTTACTTGCACAACATGGAGCAAATGTGATAATCACATCAAAAGACAAGTCCAGTCTTCAAAAGACTGCGGCAGAAATGAAAAATGTTGTAGCAATACCAGGGGATATTAGGAAAAGGACAGATGTAGAAAATGTTGTAAAAAATGTTATAGAGAGTTTTGGTAAAATTGACATTCTGGTAAACAATGCAGGTATTTTCCCCAAAGTAAAACCTTTGCATGAAATTTCTGAAGAGGAGTGGAATGACATAATAGATGTAAATCTAACCGGACAGTTTCGTTTTACAAAAGCTGTGATACCTCATTTGATGAAAACAAGCGGTTGTGTTGTCAATGTTTCATCAGATGCCGGACTGAAATCATTTGAAAATTTTGAAGCAGATGCGTATACTGCTTCAAAAGGAGCACTGGTCCTGCTTACAAAAGCATGGGCAGTAGAATATGCCAAATATAAGATACGTGTGAATTGTGTCTGTCCAGGAATTGTAGAAACTGACATGACAAGACCGTATCTTGGAAATGAATCTGACAGAGCAATGGCAATAGCAGAACATCCAATCGGAAGAATAGGAATGCCAGAGGATGTTGCAAAAGCAATACTCTATCTTGTTTCAGAGGATTCCTCGTGGGTTACAGGTGCAATTTTACCTGTAGATGGTGGAGTCATCACTAAATAAGGTACTGTCAAGTCATATGGTACAAATCTCATCATTTGATAGTATCCTAATAAAATTAATAGAACCTAATTCTAAGGTTATATCATGACCCCAAGGAGGAAGAGTGCCCTAAAGATAATCATTATGCTTTCAATCATTTGGTTTGCTGCAGCATTACCTGTACCTTTCATGTGGTCTAATCCAAGTCCCCAACAATCTGAACAATTCAAAACCTACCTAGAAATTGCAGCTTTGATTTCCGTGCCATTTATTGCCATGGCAGTTGCTTGGACTTTAAAACCAGAACTTACTACGCGTGGCTAGCCAAGAAACTCTACTGCGCCTAGTCCTTCGGGAGTTGTCTTAATCCACCTAGTTCTTCCAATCCTTTCAACTTCAATGAATTTCCACTCGTGTAAAAGCGGTTGGATGATATTTTTGTCAAGGCTTGCAAATCGTGCTTGTTGAAAATTTTCTTCTCTTGCATTTACCATGATAAGTTTTCTTTCGTATGCAATTTTTGCCATCTCCTTTTTAGTTATTTTTCCATTATTTTCTTGTATTATTTTCAGGGCTTGTACTAGGACAGGTTTCGGGGTATGAATTTCATAAGCTGGTAACTTGACAACGGACTTGAGTCCTGATGATAGCTGTTTCCCTTTTACACTAGAGTAACTTTCCGGCTCCGCATAATATGGAGTGAGTTTTGTTTTCCCTTGGAACATCATACATGCCATCATACATGCGATTGCTTGGATTTTTGATCCAGAAGAGCAGTTTACAAAAATATCATTTCCATCCTCTTTTTGTACAATTTCTCGTAATGCCTTTAGGATCTTGAAGAGATCAAATCTATTAGAATGCGCAACTTGTACTTCGATCTTTTCTTTTTTTAGATGAGTTTGAATTTTTTCCATGAACCCTTGAGCTTGATCCTTTGATGGTTCTGCGTGCATCAATAACCACACTCTATCGGCTTTCATTTGTTTTGCAGGAATTGCAATTCGGTCAATTTCAAAGCCTACAGGTGCTACATGTACGCGGAGATTTACTATTTTACTCATGTTAGTATGTATAGTTATCATACTATGGTGATGATATATAATAATTATGCATTCCATGTAAAAACATGCAACAAAAACTCACATCGGAACAAAACAAAACATCTGTCTATCCTAGAATAAGATCGGTTTTTGAAAATTAATCCTTCACCCATGGCGTAGATTCTAGATAATCTATGAATTTTATCATCTCATCAAGCTTTGTAGCAACTGCAGTGACTGCTTGAAATTCTTCATACATCATTTTTTCCTCATCCGGGGATAGCACTTGTTCTTCTGCAGTGTCAAAGAATTTGTTTTCCTTGGTCAGATGATCATCTAGGTAAATTGCATATGCCTTGAGAAATCTTGCAACGGGTTCTCTTTGGTCCTCTCCTGATTTCCACCTTTGTAGATGCTTTGAAATGTTTAATGCTATTCTTCTTCCAAACTCGTGTTCGATCATAAATACTCGGATCTCTTGTTTTAAGGAGTCATAGCTTGCAACACATGGAAAATACTGGTTTTCTTCTCTTGCATAATGTATTGCATCCAAAAATTCTGACATGATTGAAACCATTATTTGCATATCAGAAAATGGAACATCATTGCCCTCATTTAATATGGAATAGCATTTAACAATTATTTTTTCTAGTCTACGTATTTGTCTATGATCGTTTCTTAGTATCTCAGTTCCGCTCATGTCAAGTTTCTGTTGATATCTTAGGGATTTACTGTAAATAGTATTACCTTTTTTGGGTTGTATTGGATTATGGCAAAATGTGGCATGGAAGAGCCAACACCGTAATATCCAGCAGGTCCCCCAAGACCCAATCTTATTAGATAATCACTTGTAGGATTGATTTCAATTTCTTTTCTTTCTAATACATGCCCCGAAATTTTTTCTTTTTTTGACTCAAGTTTAGAGTAAATCTCACGAATTTTACCCGCTTGGTGGACCAGAGCGGCCTCCATGTGCTGATGTCCGCATAGTATGATATGATTGCGTACATGTTTTCCCGCCTCTCCAAAGGCGGATGACGCTTTGTAATGATATCCATGGTAACTAAAGAACTCAAAGCCTTCATCAGTGAGTCGCTGCCAATTTCTTTGATATAGCCAAGCTTCGCTATTGGCATTTTTTGGGGTTATTTTTTTAGGATCTAGTGGTCCCCCGTGAACGCAGAATAGGCCATTTTTTACATCGATGAATTCCTGATTACCAAATGTTCCGTCTTTGTTCTGCTTGAAAAATGATAGGTCTTCAGCGCCAAGCCTTTCATGCGCATCCATACTTTCAAGAGAACTGGCACTCACTTTTTTTCCGCTCAAGAATCCTTCATCATGGTTACCTATCACGGAAAATATTGGATAGTTTTTTTCAAGTAAGCGTAATTTTGATATGACTTGCTTTGGATGGACACCACGCTCAAGCAAGTCACCTAGATTGATAATTCTTGAAAAATTACCATACTTTTTTACAAAATCATCACTTGATACAGTCTGTATTATAAGGTCAAGACCGCTCAGGTCTGCGTGAATATCAGAAAAAACTAGATCCAATGAACCTGTTGTTTTTTAGCCTAATTTGAAATTTTTTGTGTGAGGAATTGATTTATGGAAAAAGATCCTACATAAATTCATTTGTGACTAGAATTGGCATGATATCATTCTAGAATTTTAGAATAAGAAAGTAAAAATTTGATCTCAAATAAATAATCTCAGGTCTGGTACATATCATCAAATTAGCTTGCATCCTCATCATCCTACCCTGAGGATGTCAGCTGATTTATTATTCAGAATCAATTTTTTGAACAGATTGTTTAGGAATTTGTAGTTCTCGGAATGTGTCAGGATGAATTATTTTGGCCAAAATCTCAAGGCCTGTTACAGTTCTTGGGCCTGGCTTGCTAAAGTATTCATTTGCATTTACCACATAAACTTCTCCCCTGCTTACTGCCTTGATCTTTTTCCATTTGTTGTTTTCAAGCAATTTTTCGTATTCAACAAGTGTTCTGTTTACATCAAATCCACAGGGCATTAGGATTACAATGTCTGGATCAAATGATATCATCTCGTCAATCTGTATTTTTCTTGACCTGTCTCCGGTTGAGCTGATTCCGTTTATGCCACCTGCAATTTCCACCATCTGAGGGATCCAGTGACCTGCTGAGAAGAACGGATCAAGCCACTCTATGCAGAGTATCTTGGGTCTTGAAACTTTTGGGGTGTTTTGTATGTAATCAATTCTTTTCTGTAATTTTATAACAAAATCTTTTGCCTTTTCCTGTTTTCCTACTTTATTTCCCACCTCAATGATGTTTTCTAGTATGCCGTCAAGATTTTTCGGATCTAGAACAAGAACCTCTGGCTTGCCTCCAAGTAGTGTTACTGCTTTGTTTATTTCTCTTGTATAAGGCGAACACACTTCACATATTCCCTGTGCTACAATAAGATCTGGATTTGCTTTTTTGAGAACTTGTTCATCTATGATATAGATGTCTTTTCCTGCATCTACCAGCTCCATTACCTTGTTGTCAATTTCTTGGCTAGACATTTTTTGCGGATCAAAGGAGGAATGAATAACTCTTGGCTTTGTCATGGCCTCTGCTGGATAGTTGCATTCGTGTGTTACAGCTAGGACCTGATCTTCTACTCCTAGCTCATACAATATCTCAGTTGCACTTGGAAGAAAAGAGACTAATTTCATGAGTGAACATCTAATGACATTTGCTTTAAACATGTATTCAAGTTTTGTATGATTGTAAATTCTCCTATTCATATTTCCCTCAAAACTTAAGAATAGCCCAAGGCTCGATTTGATTGATGATTGATTTTACAGTTATTGGCGGACCATCTTCTGAACAATTGGCAAAAAAAATTGCTTTTAAATTAAAATCAAAATTCATTGGCTGTGAATTACGGGTATTTCCAGATGGGGAAAGTAAGATTACACTCAAGGGAAAACCTAGTGGAAAGATTCTAGTGGTACAATCAATCTATCCACCAGTTGACTCAAATCTTCTTCGCTGCTTGGCAATAACATCACAGGCAAGAGTATTTTCTTCTCAAGTATATGTTGTTATTCCATATATGGGATATGCAAGACAAGATAGACAGTTTCTGCCAGGCGAGATTACTACCATGGAACTTGTTGCAAAAATGTTCAAGGCAGCAGGGGCAACCAAGATAATTGTAGTTGATATTCACAGTATGATTGCGCTAGAACATTTCCATATCCCTGTAAAAAACATCAGTGCAGTAGAAGAGCTTGCAAGACATTTCAAGAAAATGTCTCTTAATTTTCCTCTTGTGGTATCACCCGACAAGGGAGGAGTTGAAAGAGCAAGAAATTTTGCAGAATTTCTTGGTGTTGACTATATCGCGCTAGAAAAACATAGAGACCGAAAGACTGGAAATGTTGCAATAAAATCCAAGGGTCTTGAAGGAGTCAGGGGTAGAGACATCATACTAGTTGATGACATGATAAGTACAGGAGGTAGTATTGTAAAGGCTGCAGAATTTTTAAAGAAACAAAAAAGCGGCAAGGTCTATGCATGTTGTACACATTCACTGCTAATTGGAGATGCAGAGAAGAATATCATAAGAGCTGGAGTTACAAAGATAATCAGCGCGAATACTATACCAGGCAAGACATCGATTGTTGATGTATCGCCATTAATTGCAAAGGCAATAACCTGAATGTCAAGCTTTTTTGTATTGCAAAAACAATATGAAGACCTTGCAAGAGACGAGATAATCACAATATCAAAAAGCTATGATCCCAAGTCAACTATAAAATCAAATCCAAGACTTGTCATGGTATCATCAAAGATACCATGGTACAGGATATCAGGCAGGGCAACATTTGTCAGGTATTCTGGAATTATAGCAGGTACATTTAATGATGTCACAAAGATTGACCCGCAAATACCTGTGCCGCAGTCATTTGTATGCAGAACAATAAACTTGACGTCAAAAAATATAGGCTCGTCTGCACTTGAAAGACAAGTCGGTGGAATACTCTCAAGAAAATGGGGCTCTAGAGTATCACTCTCAGACCCACAGATTACAGTATATCTTATCATTACGGACTCGGAAAAATATCTAGGATATTCTGATTGTAATAGTAGACCAAAATTTTCAACAAAGTTAATCAAGCATCCGCATGAACTAGACATGAAGCTTGCAAGATGTATTGTAAATTTGTCTGGATTAAAGGAGAAAGATACTATTTGTGATCCCTTTTGCGGCACTGGTACAATTTTGTTAGAGGCAGAGTCTATGGGAATAAACTCTATTGGAATTGATTTTGATAAAATAATGTGTAAGATTACAAGAAAAAATCTTGCTGCAAATGGATTTGATTCTAGGGTGATAAATTCTGGCTATGAAGAGATACAAAATATTACGGATAAGATAGATGCTATCGTAACTGATCTTCCATATGGAATATCGTCAAGGTCATCTGTTTCTCCAAAGAAATTGATCCAAGATTTTGTGTCAGTCATACCAAAGAGAAAAAAACTTGTAATGGTATACAAAAAAGGTCTAGAGGTGGAAGAAATAAGCAAAGCAAAGAAATACGAGATCTACAGGCATAAGAGCTTGACCAGAGTGATTGCAGTAAGATGAAGCTAGTATTTTTAGGAACATCGGCAGCACAGCCAACTGCGGAACGCGGCATGACCTGCATCTGTCTGGTACTTGACAGGGAGATACTGATGTTTGATGCAGGTGAGGGTGCACAGATTGCATTTTCAAAGGCAAAGCTTGGCTGGAACAAAAAGATGCGAATCTTTGTGACGCATTTGCATGGAGACCATTGTGTAGGAATACTTGGCTTGTTGCAGACCATGTCATTACAGAATAGAACAGAATCTGTTGACATCTATGGCCCAACTGGAATTGAAGAATTTATTGCGGCAAATCTCAAAATACTGAATTTTGGGCTGACATTTCCTGTCAGGATAACTAGGATTAAGGAGGGGCTTGTCTTTGACGATTCAGGATTTAATATTCACGTATGTGAGGCGGAGCACTCGATTCCTGCCTATTCGTATCTTTTTACAGAAAAAGACAAGCCTGGTAAGTTTTACCCGGAAAAGGCAAAGGAACTTGGCATTCCAGAGGGAAGGCTCTGGCATGAACTTCAAAATGGCAATGAGATAAAAATTGGGGAGAGATTGGTTAGGCCATCTGATGTAACAGGAGAAAAGCGTCAGGGTATCAAGATTGGCATATCAGGAGATACGAGACCTACACACAAGCTTGCAGAATTTTTTAAGGGTTGCAATTACATGACATTTGATTCTACATATTCTGGTGCATTGCAAGACAAGGCAAAAGAAAACTATCACTCTACATCAAAGGAAGCTGCAGAGCTTGCCAAAAAAGCAAGTGTTTCAAATCTTATCTTGACACACTTTTCTGCAAGATATGAAGATGTGGAGGAGCTTGTCAATGAGGCAAAGACAATTCATGGTTCAGTTACTGCTGCAAGGGATCTCTTAGAGATTGATATCAAATAAAATGTGGGATGTCATATCTGATAAACTAAGACAAGCGAAAAAAATTGTGTTTGTGACAGGGGCAGGAATTTCTCAGGAGAGTGGAATTCCCACATTTCGCGGAAAAGATGGTTTCTGGAGAAAATATGATCCAATGAAGCTTGCAACAATAGATGCATTCTATGAGGATCCAAAACTTGTATGGGAGTGGTACGAAGAGAGAAGAAAAAATATACTTGATGCAAATCCAAATCCTGGCCATGTTGCAATTGCAGAACTTGAAAAGTATAAACAAATTTCTGTTCTGACCCAAAACATTGATGGTCTTCACCAAAGGGCTGGAAGCTCAAGTGTTTATGAATTACATGGAAGTATAATTACAATCAGGTGTACTGTTTGTGATTTTAACGACAAGATTACATCTGAGTTCTCCCAGATTCCACCGCTCTGCAAGTGTGGAAATATGTTAAGGCCTGATGTTGTATGGTTTGGTGAGGCTTTACCGCAGAAGGTGTGGGAGTCTGCCATAGAAGAGGCAAGATCTTGTGATGTGATGGTGGTTGTCGGAACCTCGCTTGTAGTTTCTCCTGCAAACCTATTGCCAGTCTATGCCAGACAGAATGGTGCTACAATGGTTGAGGTAAATATTGATCAAACCCCAATGTCCTCAAGCATGTACCTATCCCTTAGAACATCTGCTGCAAAGGCACTTCCAAGACTTGTTGACATATTATCCTAGTTTCAGGATTCAAATTTTTCAGATTAATTCTACTAGTTGACAGGAGATTGTTGATTATTTTAGATATAATCGCAATAATTTATATTAAATAAAATTTATTTATGAAATAAATCACACTAATTATTAAATAAGAGAAGAACGTATGAAGAACAATGCGGAAAGATGCAAATTCTGACAAATGAATTTGCGTGATCCTGTGAAAAATGGTATATAGTTAAGTACAATTCGTTGTACGAAGCGGCAAGAGAATGCTTTTGCCTATACAGGATCACGCCATTACACCTTTTCCTGTTTTTACAAAATTCTAGATCAAGTGATACAAAATTTGCTTATTGACCCTATTGTGATAAAATTCCAGTTATAGTAGAGTTCTGCATATTTGATGGTGCATATACAGATGCATGCAATGTTCCATAAATTGTATTATCTATTGTCATCTCTATTATGTGTGGTGTGTTTGGAACATCCTTGACTTCGGTCGAAAACTTTGAAGAGTAAAATGTTCCAGTAAACAAGACAGTGTTACTGTTTCTCATTGTGACTATGACTGATTTTGTTTGACCAGATGTATCATCAAAATTTAGCATTGCACTGTTTCCTTGGTTTATTGTAGTTAGCTGGACTGTTTGATAATAAGATGGGAGAGTTGGCAAGGCAGGCGTATTGGATGATGTGGCACCAGTTGGGACCGTGTTACCGTTATTAGAATAAGGGGAAATGGTTAGGCCACTTGGAACATCTACCGGTGGAGAATTCGGTTTTGCTGTGAGTTTTGTCACCTGCACAGGATCACCTACATTTGATGTACATTGATCAAGTTGAATTATTCCAGTCAGCTGCTTTATTCCATTTATTGTCTGGGCCAATCCTGGAACAGAGATTTGACATGTATTGCCAGTCTTTTCAAAGACTTGGCCCGTATAGTTTTGTTGAGTTACGTATTGTGGAGCAAGCTGATAAACAGATGTCAAGTTGTTATTTGTTGAAGATGTATTTAAGATCGAGTTTGCACCTAGGCCCAATTCCTTTATGGCTAACTTGGAATCGTTGATTATTCCCTTGCTGCCTGCAACTTGATCAATCTTGCCTTTTACAGTATCGATAGATGATGGTACGCTTTGAAATAATTTTGATGCATTTGGTACCAAGATAGCTATTGTAGCTATTATAATTCCAATAATGATCAATTTTCCTATCAAGCAATACTTTTCTTGGGGTTTTCATAAAAAAGCACAAATGCACACTAGTTGAGTAAATGTAGTAAATTTATCCAGTTATTCTGTCATCTCAGGAGCAAGCCAGTCTACTACCTTATCAAGGTCTTTGGAATGAAGTATTACCTTGATTGGACCCATAGCAGATTCTTCTGCCTCCTCGCATGCTGCAATGACATCCACAAAGGCTGCCTGCTTGTTGAGGTAAAACCAAGTAGTATCTCCTTTGGTATTAAATCGCATCTGTCTTCGGTAGATTTTGTTGGTTCGATGCTTCTTGATTGTCTCCTGAATTTTTACAAGCGAGTTCAACTGGTTTGAGGTTGCCTTGATACTCCCTTCCTTGTACTGGTAATCTGTTTCCAGTATGACATGAGATACGGCAAGCCTGACTTTGTCTGGATCTTCAGATGGATTTACTGCAGCATAGACTTCGATCTTGCAGACAACATTTGGAATCTTCAATTCATCCAACCTTTGATTACTCGATATGCAGTATCAACAAGTTCTTGAATTGTCATATTGTTATTTGAGATTGTTTCATCTGCAAGTGCAATTGATTCGCTCATGCCTACCCCAATTTCTCTTGAATCCCTTTTTGTAAAGTCTTCACGGTCAGATGGAGCATCGGATCTTCCCCTCCCTGTTAGAAACTTGTATCTTGTATCGCCAGATGCATGAATTGCAAGAACTTTGACAGTGCCGATTTTTTTCAAGACATTTACCTCTGCAAGCGATCTCACCCCATCTACAAGTATAACATCAGACTTGGAATTTTGGATTACGTCTTTTATGAGTTCAGCCACTGCGCCTTGACCATTTTTTTCTCGCAGTTCAATCATGATTTTACCGAGATTAGCCCCCGTAGGATCTATCTTTCTTCTCGTAGCTTCTTCCCTTACAGCATCGCCCATTGTAATTTTATCAAAGCCTTTTGATTTCAAGCCCTCAGCTATTGTGGTTTTTCCAGCTCCGGGCATTCCTGTAAGACATATGATTAGTTTCACACTCACAAATTTCATCCCCTAGTCTATGAAGCTACCGGAAAGGTACTATCAAGTTGTTGAGATTTTTGTTTCAACAATTGATTTGATCACATCGACTCGACGTATTATTGGAAAAATTTCAGAAATTATTCCAGATTCCGCCATCACCGCTTCACTTGTGATCCCGTCTGGCACAACCTTGGTGCCTCTAAGCAAGATGTTACGAGCAGCGTTGATATCTCTATCAACACTTGTCTTGCAGATTGAACAAAACATCTTTCGGTGCTCTTCGGGTACTAGCTTTGACCCACATATTGCACACTTTGTACTTGTTCCACCTGCTTTTACATAATTTACCGGCAAACCAAGCCATCTTGCTTTGTACTCAATTTGTCGTTGCAGTTCATAGAATGACCAAGAGTTCATCTTTCCTCTATATTTTGTTCCTTGACCATTCCCTTTTTGTATATTTTACGAATGCCTTTTAGGTTCTCCATTATGATTCCAGCATTTTTAGATGTAATATTCTTTGAAGTACAATTCAGGATATTATTTACTCTATTTCTTTGTAATCTACCATTTTTGAAATATTCTTTTCCTTATTCTTACATCATTACGTTTGAATTTGCTTTTCACTATACCATATAATGTGATTATTTTTTGGGCGTTTGCTAGATCATGGATAATGTAATCTCCAGAAGAATCACATGTTGTGAGATTGTTCAAGTTTCTATCTATTCCAAGAAAATTAGTTGATTTATGTACAGGAATTTCTTTGGAGTATGAGATAATCAGTTTGTCAATAGTTATTGTGATTTGACCAAGTTTCATATTTCTTATCTTTTCTAACACATATTTTGTTAATTTAATGAATACATATTTTTCAGGTTCTGTCGGGATTCTAATTATGTCTTGATCAATTTTATATGACATGTTATCCATTATCAAATGATTTGTTGAAACATGTGGTTTTTTAGCATCAGGTTTTTTCTTAATTATTTTTTTGTATAACTTAAGCTTTGAAGCAGCACATTCTAGTGCACCATATACATATTTACAATGAAATTGAGAATCCAAGCGAAGTATATGATACAACTGATAATGTAGATTAAATTTTGATGTTAGGTTCTTTTCAATACCAATTCGAATTGCTTCATTAGCACAATACTTGAAATAATCAAAAACTGGTTCAAATTCGTTTTTTTTATTATGGTACTGCCATACGCATTTTGTTACTTTCACGGTGCAACCAAGAAGAGAAATTCCCTTAAAAATACAAGGTAATTACAATATACCACTAAAATTTGTCAATGATGTTACCGAAAATCATTATAGATGCCACAACTGAGTTCCACTAATGCGCGCCTTTGTTGCAATAGAGATTCAGGATGAGAGTATACTTGACGCAATTGCCAAGATTCAATCTGAATTTAAGATAAGTGCAACGCCAGTAAGCAAAAAAAATATGCACTTTACATTGCTTTTCTTGGGGGAAATAACTGAAGATACTGCGTCAAGCGTAAAAAAAGCATTGAGCACAATTTCATTCAAGAAAATAGATGTAAATTTTACACATGTGGGTGCGTTTCCAAACCCAAGATCTCCACGAGTTATCTGGATTGGTGTAGATGACACATCATCAAAACATCTAGTAGATCTTGCATCTCAGGTAGAAAAAAAACTAGAGCCCCTTGGATTTAGGCCAGACAAGCCTTTCAAACCACACCTGACAATATTTAGGATAAAGAACAAGGTTGGGGATATCTTAGGCATCATGGAAAAATTCAAGAAAGTTGATCTGGGAAAATATAACATGACAGAATTAAAGTTCAAGCAAAGCATCTTAACCCCTAGTGGACCAATTTACTCTGATTTACAGGTGATTTTAGCTCAATGAGAAACGTTTTGGAACAGGCAAGAAAAATATCAATTCCCACAAGACAGGAAGAGGAAAAAATAGGCATACTTGCAGAAAATCTCCTCACCTTGGTAAAAAAAGAAATTGTGAAATATCCAGAGATTACATCTGTTGAGCTTGGCGGGTCTTATGCAAAGGGAACATGGCTCAAGGGCAATCTGGACCTTGACATTTTTGTCAAGATGAAAAAAGAGACGGACGAAAAGCGATTTGAGGAGATTGGTAGAAAGATCGGTTTTGAATCCATGAAAAAATTTCATCCGTATGTTAGATATTCGGAACATCCATACGTTGAGGCAGTAGTTCAAGATACCAAGGTAAACGTTGTTCCATGCTATGACGTAGAAAAAGGCCAGTGGAAGAGTGCAGCTGACAGGTCATCATTTCATACCAAATTCATACTTGAAAAATTAGATGCAGAGGGAAAAAATGAGGTAAGGCTACTCAAAAAATTTCTCGGTGGAGTTGGCATCTACGGTGCAGAGATAGCAATAGAAGGATTTGGAGGATATGTTTCTGAGGTTTTAATTTACCATTATGGAAGCTTTATGAAAATGTTAGAGGCTGCGGCAAACTTTTCCCAAGGACAAACAATAGGAAATCCCACAAAAAAGTTTGAGACATCATTGGTGTTAATAGATCCCATAGATAGCAACAGAAACCTTGGCACCGCAATCTCTGCTCAAAATTTTGGCAAGTTCATACTTGCGGCAAGGGCTTACCTCAAAAAGCCATCACTTGAATTTTTCAATAGCAAAAAATTGTTGCCAAAGACAAAGAGCCTAAAAAATGTTCTAGTTGTCAAGTTCAATTACAAACACAGAAGCCCTGACATAATTTGGGGTCAGGTAAAAAGGGGAGCATCCGCACTTTCTGGCCAACTTGAGCTTGGTGGATTTCAGGTATTACGCAAGAGTGCTACAACCGATGAAAAATCAGAGGCTGCCATGCTTTTCCTTCTACAATCTACAATAATTGAAAAATTCATGGTTAAAAATGGTCCAGAGGTATTTAGAAAACCAGAATCAGAGAACTTTATTTTACGAAATTCCAAGAACGAGATAACCTGGGTTGATGATCAAGGAAGAATCCTATCACTGCAACAAAGAGAATTTCATGATGTCAAAAAATTCCTGCACTCACTTTTGAAGAGAAACCTATCAAAAGCAGGCATTCCAAGCGGTATAATATCTGACATGAAACGTGGCTTTGTGATATCTGGAGGTCATCAGGTGACAAGCAAATCCATTAAAAAGGCTCTGGCCGAGTTAACCTCTACCAATGAACTCATCTTTGGTTCCAACAAGTAAGCTTGTCAAAGAACCATACTCTCTGATATTAGGATATCCAAAGGCAACAAAGAGTGAGATTACAAAAAGGCTAACCGAGCTTAAAAAACTTGGAATTACAGGAGTTATGTTTGAGGGGGAGACAATTTTGAACAACATTCATGTACTTGGTAAGGGCTATGTGGGAGTTGTTGTATTGTCAAGGCTTGGCAAAAAAAATGTAGCCCTCAAGATTCGTAGAATAGATTCTAGCAGACAAGAGATGCAAAGTGAGGCAAAACTTCTCGAGATTGCAAATATGGCAAATATAGGCCCAAAGATGATAGACAGTAGCAGAAATTTTTTGGTAATGGAATATGTTGAGGGTAAAAAAATAACTGATTGGGTACAAGATTTAAAGGGCAGGGGAAGAGCTGCTGCACTCAGATCTGTTGTAAGACAAGTCTTGGAAGATTGTCACACTTTGGATAAGATACATCTTGATCATGGAGAGCTTAGCTATATACACAAGCATGTAATTGTGGGAAAACTTCCATGCTTGATTGATTTTGAAAGCTCCAGTACAAACAGAAGAACTTCTAATGTTACATCTGCCACCCAATCAATATTCATAGGCTCTGTACTTTCAAGCATGGTCAAAAATATAATCAAGATACCAAGCAAGAGAAAAATGATAGGTCCACTCAAAAAATACAAACATGATCAAACAAGAGAAAACTTCGATGAAATACTGAAGATGTTGGGGTTGGACAAGAATTGAGCTTGCATGACATCAAGACAAATGCATTAAAAATTTCGCTTGGAGTGATACTTTCTGCCTTTGTAGTAGAATTTTTGATCGGAATTTTGTCTAACAGTCTTGCCCTTGTTACAGATAGTATCCATGCTATACTAGATTCCATTGTAACTATGGTTTTGCTTGTTGCTGCAAAATGGTCTACCAAGCCGCCGGACAGAGAACACACCTATGGTCATGGAAAGATTGAGACGATGGGCAGTTTTGTAGCAGGGATCATAATTCTTGTAATTTCATTGTTTTTTGTTTATGAATCGATATCAAGATTCCAGGAACCAAAACCCCTAGTTTTGCCTGGAATTCTTGCAGTAATTGCGGCAATGTATACGCTAGGGTCAATCTTTTTCAGGATTACTATATTGAGAAGAGCACTCAAAAAAACAGATGGTTCCTCACTTCAGATAGACCTGTACCATGCCCTCACGGACATGGGTGCAACCTCTGTTGCACTTGTAGGGATTGTGCTTGTCATAATGGGATTCTACCAAGGTGATAACATTGCAGCATTGATTCTTGGAGGCTTGCTTGCTGCACTGAGCTTGAAATTGATCCACAAAAGTGGTCTTGAGTTAACTGACGCAGTTCCTGCAAACATGGTCAAAAGAGTACACGATATAGTAAACAATACCAAAGGAGTAATGAGGACAGAGTCTGTACAAATACGCAGATCAGGTAGTGACATCTTTACTGAAATTACAATATCATTGAGTGCTGCCTCAAGTTTTGAGGAAGCCCATAAGATTAGTGCTAATGTGGAAAAAAACATCAAAAATGCAATTGCAAATTCAAATGTCACTATTCACTTTGAACCAACATGGAAAGATGTTCCAGCAAACTATGTCATAAATACAGTTGCAACTTCAGTCAAAGGAGTAAAGGAAATCCATAATGTAACCTCATTTTCTGCAGAGAATGGCATCTTCATTAGCTTGCATGTAATGGTTGATAGAAACATGTCACTTGAAGATGCTCATCACGTATCAGATGAAATAGAATCTCAAATAAAAAAATCTGTTGCAAATGTCAATCACATTACTATTCATCTTGAACCATATGTTTCAATTCCTGAGAGCGTTCCAGTAGAGGACATAACGATAGAAGAACAAGTTACCAATATCATAAGAGAATACACTAAGGTAAAAAAAATTGGCCGGGTGATAACATTACATCTACAAGATATCTTCAAAGTGGACATTGATTGCTCATTTGAAAAAAATCTTACAATAGAAGAAGTTCACGATATTGTCTCAGATATAGAAAGCAAGATTAAAGATCAGATAAAAAATGCCATAGTTACCATACATCCAGAGCCAAACTAGAAATGACAATTGATGATGCAATAACATTTCTTCAAAAAGACCAGGCAATGGCCCCAGTCATAGATATGATTGGGGAATACAAACTAAAGAAAAGAAATCACCATTTTTCTGTACTTGTTGAATCAATAATTTCTCAACAGCTTGCAACCAGCGCGGCAGATGCAATTTTTAAGAGATTCAAGAGATTATACCCAAAATTTCCAACTGCCTCTGAGATTCTTGCCACTAGGAAATCCACACTTCGCCAAGTTGGGCTATCTAGCATGAAAATTGAGTATCTGAAAGACTTGGCAAAACATGTGGATGATGGAAAATTGAATATGCAATCGATTTCAAGGATGAATGATGAGGATGTGATATCCCACCTAACTCAGGTCAAGGGAATAGGAAGGTGGACAGCAGAGATGTTTCTCATTTTTTCTCTTGGAAGGCAAGACATTTTTCCTGTTGGTGACCTTGCTTTGAGAAAAGGGATACAGATATTGTTTTCGTTACCTGAAATTCCAAAACAAATAGAAACTGAAAAACTTGGTCAGAGGTGGAAACCATACAGAACTGTAGCTACATGGTATATTTGGAAGAGCCTGCGACAATTCAACAAGATTTAATGATTTATTATTTACCGGATATTGAACGTGGCTAAAAATTGTAATGCCAAAACAAGCGATTAAGTATTGTTCTTTGAATGTTTTATCAACCGAGCAACATGAATACTGTTCTAGAACACTTTCCAGATGATTTCAAGCCAAGAGAAATACAAAAAGAAATTTTGCAGGGAATGGAGCAAAAGATCAAGTCTGGATACAAGACAATCATTTTGTCTGCACCAACAGGAGTTGGGAAATCTCTCATTGCTGCTACACTTGCAAGATATTATGGTAGTTCTTTCATAGTTACTGCGTCAAAACAATTACAGGACCAGTATTCTAAAGACCTAAAATTTCTCATGCCTGTAAAGGGAAAATCAAATTTTGCTTGCCTTAAACTGATGGAACAAGAATCAATTGGAAAATTAGATACAAGAAGTGCAGTCCAGAAAGGCCTTACTTGTGAGAAAGGCCTTTGTGAAGAGACAATAATGAAGAACGGGAAGAAAATCAAGGAGATTTGTCAGTTCAAGCCAAAACTTGGAGAGCCGCAAGATGTAACCAAGGATTTGTGTCACTATTATGAACAGAAATATCGTGCACTAACTTCGCCCCACTCTATCTGGAACTATGCCGCATATTTTCAATTAATGAAGTTCAACAGAAAGTCCTATTCCGAATATGTCTCAAAACCAATAGCAATTTTTGACGAGGCACATAAGATAGAAGACCAGATAATCCAGTTCATAGGTGTAGACATCTACAATGGATATCTATCTGAATGTGGCATTGATGCAAAGACATACGATCTTGGAGATATTGGTATGATAGTTCAATTGCTTGATGACTTGGCACGATCATATTCAAAGCAGATACTTGATTTGCAGGAAAGCAAGTCATTTATGCTAAACCCTGACTACGCCTTGCTTGCAAAACTAGAATCAAGATATGAAAAGATGGCTAATTCCCATGCAGAGATATATTCAAACAAGAATAATTTTGTGGTAAATGATCCATTTAATGATGAACGAGGAAATTTCAGATCAATTTCTGTAAAGCCACTTGACATTTCAAAGTATGTTAAGACATTCTTTGACATTGAAAATCAGGTTTTCATGTCTGCTACTATAGACAAGGATAGTTTTTGCGAAAATACGGGACTTGATCCATCAAAAGTCGGATTTGTTGATACCCCAAGATCTCCATTTCCACCTGATAAGAGAAGAATCAATTTTCTTAATACAAAAAAACTGAGCTATTCTTCAAGTAAGGATGATGAGCTTGCTGTAATAAAAAAAATTGATGAATTAATGACACAGCATGGTACAGAGAGGGGTTTGATACTTACTTCCTCAGAGAAAAGATGTTTTGACATAAAAAATAATCTCTCTGAAAAAAATAGACGGCGAATCAGAATATGCCATAGCAGGAATGAAAACGGTATGACACAAGACGAGGTATTACATGAACATTCTTTTGATGAAGATGGTGTATTGCTGTCATCATCATTATGGGAAGGAGTTGACTTGAAAGATGACTTGTCAAGATTTCAGATAATAGCAAAGGTACCATATCCAAACCTTAGCGAGAAACGAACCAAGATCAAGATGCAAAAGTTTCCTTTATGGTACAAATCACAGACACTTACAAAGCTATTGCAGGGTTTTGGTAGATCAATCAGAAGTGAGGAGGATTGGGCTGTTACATATGTTCTTGATTCTGCCGCAAGTGATCTCTTGCTTCAATCAAAATCAATGATTCCAAAATCATACCAAGATGTACTGGGATTTCCAAGCTATGAATCAAGCATGAAGTCTACCATGTAAGAAAAATTTTCTAACTCAAAAAAAGCACCGATGGGAAATCAATTTGTAATTGCATGTACTGATTTGTCAGGTAGATCGGTTAAGGTGAAGACAAATCTGGAACCTTCAAATTCAGTTGTTCCTTCTCTTTCCCAGTTTACTTTGTAAGATTTGATCAGATGACCACCCACTATTGAGATTGTTTTTGGCGCATCTTGGAAGAGTTTCTCTACCTTTTCTTTGTCTCGCGTCATAAGCAGTGATCTTCGTCTCTTCATGAGGTACTTGATTGCAACATTCTTGTGAAGATGTCCTTCTACCTCAATCTTTTCGCTGCCAAGATCAATAGTGAATTTTCGTTTTCCCATGTATCCATTACAATCACAATTATACAAAAAATGACTTGACAATTTGACATTAGCAAGTAGATTGTAAATTATGACAAAATTTGCTTTGTATGCGATATGAAAATAGATGAGACATGATTTCTAGGCAGCTGATTTTACACCATATTATGAACTCTATCTTTTGCGAGCAATCTTCCAAGCGTTTTGTATGTTTTCCATCCCAATATGCAAATAAAATGAGTCTGCTTCTGGGGCAGATAACAAAAGTATCATGGTTTCTTTTCCAAGTGTTTTTTGCGCTAATTTGAGCAGTTTTTTTCCAATTCCAAGGCGTTGGTATTTTTTATCAACTGCCAAATCAGATACATAACAACAATAACTAAAGTCAGTCACAGCGCGCAATATTCCAACTAGCTTTGTGTCATTTCTTGCACATATTATCAGATTTGCATTTTCAATCATGCGTTTTATTCTTACAACATTATTGACAGGTCTCTTAATGCCAGAATTAACAAATAATGTTATTACTTCCCTCGGTTTCAGATCAGGATTTATCAAGTACGAAAAATTCGTGGATTTGTTCGTATTGACTTATCTGCACAAAACCTAGTCTTAACCATATCTTTGTACATAATGGGGCCGGCCGGACTTGAACCGGCGACCTCTAGCACCCCAGGCTAGCATCATAACCAAGCTAGACTACGGCCCCTCAAGGTGCTGGCTATTGTTGAAATTATTAAATTGTAGTATTGACTTGATGCCAAGAAATTTGTATTTGAAAATCTAGAGCCATTTTTTCAGTCTTTCTTGCTCAAATTTTTCTTTTTCTGCAAAGTGTTCTGTTGATGAAGATTTTAGTTGGGTCAGAGGATCTGGTGTTGCAAACATGTCAACCTGAATATATCCTGCAGTTCCCTTGCCAGTTTCTAGAAAACATCCTCCTTTTCCATCAAATACTGCACTTTCAAACTCGTTTTTTATTTGTGCAACAATATTTCTTGCAACAGTTACTCCCTCGGATTCGGCAAAAATTCCTGCCTTTGGTACAGCTATCTTTTCTGTCACCATTATCTGATTTACATCCCCTATTGCATAGACATGATCATATTTTGTCTTGCAAGTTTTGTCTACTGCCACAAACTTGCCGTATTCTGCAAAACCAGATTCTATCACAACTGAAGGAGCCTTGTGAGGTGGAATAGAAATTAAAATATCAAAACTTGTCTCCCCATTTTCAAATTTTATTTTGTTTGGCTCTACTGCAATGGTTTTGTGATTTCCATGAAACTCTATCTTTTTTGATTTTAGAATTTGAAATATTTTTTCACTTACATCCGGACCTCCTGCAGGAAGTGTGATTGGAGTAGGGCTGTAGAAATCCATCTGGACAGAATCGCTTGCCCCTGTTTCCTCGAGTACAGATCGTATCAGAAGAGCTGCCTCAAAGGGTGCAGGAGGACATTTGTATGGAAGGCCAGTGATTGCCATTACAATCTTGCCGGACTTGACCTGCCTTAATGTGTCTCTGATTTTTGGAACATCATTAATGTCATAAAGTACAAAACTATTTTCCTTCAAACCCGGAATTTGTTCTGGTGCAAGCTCTACACCTAGGGCTATTATCAAATAGTCATAATGAAATTGCCTGTACTTTGTTCGGACAGATCTGTTGATAGGATCTATCTTTAGTATATCTTCATTTACAAATTCAATGCCTTTCTTGGTAACATTTTCCAGCGGTCTCTTGGAAGATTCAAACTCTCTTGTTCCATTTATTATCCATAACTTGACTAGGTCCATCATGAACCAATCTTTTTTATCAATTACTGTGATTCTTGTATCCTGTGTAAGATTTTCTCGGAGTTCATTTGCAGCAGCAAGACCTCCAAAGCCCCCACCTAAAATTACAATGTTTATTGGTCTCAAAGTCACAGTCCCTATTTTTCTTGTGTAGTTGGCCTGATTGTAATCTCATTTACATTCATGTGAGGTGGAGATTGGAGTGCAAAGATTATGGAATTTGCGATATCTTCTGCCTTGAGGGACTGGATTGTTTTTGAATGTGTCACAAACGATTCAAGAGATTTATCGGTAATGGTATTTGTAAGTTCAGTATCTACTATTCCAGGCTCTATTGTTGTAACTCGAATATTGTTTCTGACAGATAGCTCTTGTCTGAGTCCCTCGCTAAAAGCCCATACTGCGAATTTAGTTGCACAGTAAACACTTCCTGCAGGAAAGACCACTCTACCTGCAATTGATGAAATGTTTACTATATGACCAGATTTTTGTGTGATCATGTGAGGAATTGCAGCTGCTGTACAGTACATCACTCCTTTGATGTTTACGTCAATCATTTGTTCCCATTCGTCTATTTTGAGGTTTTTTACAAAACTCAAGGGCATCAGTCCTGCGTTATTTACCAATATATCGACTCTATTCCATTTTTTTAGTGCAGAATTAACTAAATTTTCACAATCATTGCGCTTTGTTACATCACATGATACAGTAATACATTCTCCTCCAATTTTTTCAATGTCTTTTTTTAGCTGTTCTAATTTGTCAACCCTTCTGGCACCAATTGCAACCTTTGCACCAGCCTTTGCTATTGCAATGGCAGTTGCATATCCTATTCCGCTGCTAGCGCCCGTTACTACAGCTACTTGGTCTTTTATCATACTGAAAACTATTTTTCATCATGCTTTCTTGCGTAAATAAGTTTTGTTAAAAGTACTTTTGTTCACTAACACTAATTTAGGATCTCAATTAATTACAAGTATGGAACAATTTGATTGTGCATACTGTGGAGAAACACAAGATTTGCCTTTTGAGTGCAATTATTGCAACGATAAATTTTGTGCAGAGCATAGGTTACCCGAGTCACACAGGTGTGTAAAACTATTTCAAATTAGAGCAAAGAGATTTGGAGAAAAAAAGATCCATAGAACAAAAGGTATAGGCAGGCAAAGTTTTGTCAAGCGAATTTTTGGAAAATTCGGCTAGTACAGAGCTTTTTGCGGATTAATCTTTGAGAGTCTTGCTTGATAAAACAGGGCTATTGAAAGTACAAGCAATACACCAGCTGTTAACCAATGAGCAACCTGCATTGTAAGATATGCTATGCCAAAGCCCACACACATTATTGCCTGGGTCAAGAGTTTTGCCCAGTTTGGAATCTTTGCCAGTCTGCAGATCATTTCTATAACAAATATCCCAACAACTGGGTATATTATGATCTCAAAATAGACATCAAGATCTATCCCATTATGCATGATATATCACAATATCAGTTGTCTAATTTCTAGTCTTCCCAGCTTACCTTTACTGCCACTTTCTTTCCAATCAGTGAACGGGCATTTTCAAAGGGCAATGTAGCAACATCTTCTGCTTCAAATGGTCCATAAGACTGGAGATCAGTACCCATTATCTGATCCATGGGTTTGAGAAATCGTATCACAATTGATCTTGCTCTGTGATTTTCTCCTACAGTTTCTAAAAGTTTTAGTCTTCCATTGAGTGTTGCAGAAAGAATGGTTTCTTTTCTTTGCCTCAACTCATCTTCAGAATCTAAAATGAATCTCTCTTCATCAAGAAGATTAGAATAATCAATTTCATCTAACGATGTTGCCTTTTCAATTCTGATCTTCAGAAGAATTGAAGTCATCTCCGTTATCATTTTTACAAGCGATTCAGTAATCTTTGATTCTATTCCATCGTAATCATGATTCTTTATGTTTCCGAGAAATTCTGCAATGTTACGATACAAATTAGGATCGACCTCCTGAACTGTATCGTTTTCTACTTCGCGAAGAAGAATAGCATACAATAAATTTACATCAATTTTTTTTGTTTCTGACATTTCCATATCCAACAATACTTAAATCATAGACCTCTTTGTGTTATGATCAAGGTGCAAAATTGCCATATAAAGTGATTGGTGGAGAACCAGTACCAGTTTCTTACTCTGCAGAAGATGTTTTTTCAAAAATAAAGCATGACCAGATAAAATTTATCGATTTACAATTTACCGGCCTAAGAGGAAGATTCCACCATACTACAATTTCTGCAAATCTGTTTACTCCACAACAAATGCAAGATGGACTACCAAAACTTGATGGTTCTTCAATAGTAGGATTTGCATCAATAGAAGACTCCGACATGATCTTAAAACCAGATCCGACCACCTTTGCAATAATCCCATGGATGACAAATGCAAAGACTGCTAGGTTGATTTGTGATGTATATTGGGGAAAGAACAAGGGTAGATTAGAATCAGATCCAAGAGGTATTTCACAAAAGGCAGAAAAATATCTACAAACTCAAGGATTTGATAATAGTTATTGGGGCCCAGAAGTAGAATTTTTCGTATTTGATAAAATTACCTGGGATGTGCTCACTCCATACAAAGGCCAGTCGTATTCAATAGAATCCAAAGAAGCCCCATGGAATCAAGAGGGCAAGGGCTATCCAATGGCATTAAAGAAAGGATACTACCCAAGCACACCAGCTGACACCTTGACAGAATTTAGAAATGATTGTGTCGAGTGTTTGAATGAATATTTTGGAATTTTATGTGATAATCATCACCATGAGGTAGCTACCGCAGGACAGTGTGAGATAGATATACGGTACGATAACCTGACAAATGCAGCAGATGGAGCCCAGACATACAAGTATGTCATAAGAAACATTGCCAAAAAATATGATAAAGTTGCAACCATGATGCCAAAACCAATTTCAATGGATGCAGGTTCTGGAATGCATACAAACGTCAGTCTATGGAAGGATGACAAGAACATGTTCTACGATAAAGATGACAAGGAAGAAGTCAGTCAAATTGCAAGATACTATTGTGGAGGAATAATGAATCATGCAAGAGCATTGTCTGCAATTGTTGCACCCACTACAAATTCTTACCATAGGTTAGTTCCAGGCTATGAGGCACCGGTGTATATCGCATGGAGCCCAAGCAACAGATCAGCAATAATTAGAATTCCTTCACACTTCAAGGGAGAAAAATATTCCAAGATTAAGAGAATTGAATTCAGGGCACCTGATCCATCATCAAATCCATATCTGGTGTTTGCAGCAGTACAGGCAGCAGGGTTAGATGGAATTAAAAAGAAAATGGATCCTGGTGGACCAGTTTATGAGGATATTTACAAGATGACAAAAGCTCAGCGAGTTGCAAAGGGAATTAAAGACCTTCCTGCAACTTTGGGAGAGGCACTTGATGAGTTGGAGAGTGATAGAAAGTTCCTTTCGCCAATCTTCTCAAATGATACAATCGATAAGATAATCGAGGTAGAAAGAGCAGATGATCACGAGGTTTCAATAAGACCTCATCCACATGAATTCTATCTTTATTTTGATATTTAGAAAATAGGAAATTTTTGATTAAATCTTTCGCGATTGATTGAATTTGTAAATTTAATTGCGTACGTGTCCTCTAGACTTTACCAATTGCACCATACACAAGGAACAATGCAAGTGAAGTAATAACTAAACCAATAATGAGATAGGCTTTCTTGTGCCTTTCAGCAGTAGTTGCTTTGTATATGGAAACAGTTCCTGCAAGGCCTACAAAGAGAATGAGAGTTCCCACGATTACTGGATCCCATGCGCTATGAGTGATTATAGGATAGAACATTCCAGAGAGTAATGCAAAGAATACTACAAGGTAGATGTATCTTGCGCCAGTTAGAATTTTGGTTCCGCCTATTTGCATATAATTCCTATCTGGAATAGTCAAATAAACTTTGAGAGAATATGAATTTGTTAATTACATATCCATAGGTGGCATGCCCATACCACCCATGCCTCCCATTCCGCCCATACCACCCATGCCTCCCATTCCGCCCATGCCTTCAGCTCCTGGCGGTGGTCCTGCAGATTTTGCAGTTGCAATAACATCATCGATTCTTAGTATCATCGATGCTGCTTCTGTTGCGGATGTAATTATTTGGATCTTGACAGAGAGTGGTTCAAAGATATCGCTAGCATGCATGCTAGCAACCTGGCCCTTCATAACATCAATGCCTGTCCATTTGTTTCCTTTAAGTTGCTTTGAGCGTAACGATGCCAATGTATCAATTGGATCCATTCCTGCATTCTCAGCAAGTGTAATTGGAATTACTTCTAAAGAGTCTGCAAATTTTTCTACTGCAAGTTGTTCCCTACCTTCAAGTGTTTTTGCCCACTCACGTAATTTTGTTGCAGCATAAGTTTCTGGAGCGCCTCCACCTGCTACTATGAATGGTTTTTCCATTACATCTTTTACAACCATTAGTGCATCATGAACTGATCTTTCTACCTCATCAACTACTCGTTGGGAACCACCTCTTAGGAGAAGAGTAACTGCTTTTGGATGTTTGCAGCCTTCAATGAAAGTCCATTTATCAGTTTCTACTTTTCTTTCTTCTACTAGTTCAGCAGAACCAAGATCTTTTTCAAACAAGTCATCAAAATTACTAATAATTCTGGCACCTGTTGCTTTTGCCAGTTTTGTCATATCACTTTCTTTTATTCTTCTTACTGTAAGTATTCCAGCCTTTGCAAGATAGTGTTGTGCCATATCGTCAATTCCCTTTTGGCAAAGCAGAACATTTGCACCAGAAGCAATTACTTTGTCTACCATATTTTTGATCATTTTTTGTTCCTCATCTAGAAATGATTTCATCTGTTGCGGATTTGTGATGTTTATCTTTGCATCAAACTCGGTCTTGTCAATCTCAAGTGCATTGTTAATTAGAGCAATCTTTGCATTATCAATTTTCTTTGGCATTCCACTGTGAACAACTTCTTTGTCAAGTACTATTCCTTTGATAATTGCGCAGTCCTTGATAGAGCCACCAGCCTTCTTTTCTACTTTAATATCATCAATGTCAACTAGATAACCGTCTTCTTTTCTCTCGGCTACTGCAATTACAGATTTTACGATCATGTCTGCTAGGTTAGCAGAATCTCTTCTGACAAGTTTTGTCTGCATTGATGTCCTTGCAATTCTTTCAAGTACATCCTTGTCAGTTGCAGAAACTTTGTCTGCAATCTTTTCCAAGAGTTCTACTGCCTTTTGGGCAGCCTTTCTATAACCATCCACGATAATTGTTGGGTGTACATCTTGCAAAATTAAGGCCTCGGCATTTTCCAATAATGCGCCTGCTAGGACTACAGCGGATGTGGTTCCATCACCCACTTCATTATCAGTTGCTTTTGAGATTTCAACCAGCATTTTTGCAGCTGGGTGTTGAACATCAATTTCCTTTAGAATAGTAGCGCCGTCATTTGTAATTGTAACATCTCCTAGAGAATCAACAAGCATTTTGTCCATTCCACGTGGACCAAGACTAGAATGAACAATTTCAGCAATTAGTTTGGCTGCTGCAATATTGTTTTTTTGTGCATCACGACCCTTGGTCTGTTGGGCACCGTCCTTGAGAATGACAACTGGTATTCCACCAGCAGAAGACTGAATTGACATATTTGCATGAGGTCAATTTTCCCTTATTATGTCTTATGAGAACAGACTTCTTTACATTTAAAATAAATAATTTTCAATATCCCCCTGAACGATGTTTTTAAATTAGGAAAACTGTCGGAACTAAACATGTCTCGTTCTTCACCGCGATCATCCTATAATGAAGTACTTTCAATGCTAAAGACGCATAACCAGTGGTTTGCAAATTCAATTCCCCTTATTGCAAGCGAGAACGTAACAAGCCCAGCAGTCAGAGAAGCAACCGTATCAGATTTTGCCAATAGATATGCAGAAGGCTGGCCTGGTGAACGGGTCTATGCTGGTTGTATCTACATTGATGAGGTAGAATTCAAGTGCATGGAACTGGCAAAAAAACTATTCAAGGCAGAGTTTGTGGATGTAAGACCAATTTCAGGGGTTGTTGCTAACCTAGCTATCTATTCCGCGTTTACAAATCCAGGCGATGTCATGCTTGCTCCCTCCATTCCGTCTGGCGGTCACATATCACATGGTAAAAAAGAGCATTCCGGTACTGCGGGTCTTGTCCATGGACTAGACATTGAATTTTATCCATTTGATGCTGAAGAGATGACAATTGATGTTGACAAGACAAAAGACAAGGTCAAGGAACTTGAAAAAGCTGGAAAGATTCCCAAGTTAGCAATGTTTGGAGGATCAGTTTTCTTGTTTCCACATCCAGTAAAAGAGCTGGCAGATTTTCTGAAGAGTTACAATATGTTTGTCAATTATGACGGTGCACATGTTGCAGGTCTTATTGCAGGAGGCCAGTTTCAGGATCCACTAAGAGAAGGTGCAGACGCAATGACAATGAGCACGCATAAGACTTTGTTTGGTCCTCAGGGCGGCATGGTCTGTTCATTTGAAAAATATGGTGAAAGTATCAAAAAAGCTACATTCCCAGGAATGACCAGTAATCATCATTTGCACCATATGGCAGGAAAGGCAATTGCTTATGCAGAGATGCTAGAATTTGGTAAAAAATATGCAGTCCAAGTCATAAAGAATGCAAGGGCTCTTGCAGAGAGCCTTAGTTCATTTGGTTTTTCAGTGCTTGGTGAAAAACGAGGATTTACAAAATCTCATCAGATAGTTGTAAATGTGCTTTCATTTGGTGATGGTGGAACAATTGAGGCAGATCTTGAAAAAGCAAACATTATCGTAAACAGACAACTCATACCAGGAGATATCAAGGCTGGACGTAACTACTTCCATCCAGGTGGAATGAGACTCGGTGTTGCAGAACTCACACGGCTTGGTATGAAGGAATCAGATATGAAAGAAGTGGCTAGATTTATCAAAAAAGTAGTAATAGACAAAAAAGACAAGAAAAAAGTGGCATTAGACGTCAAGAAATTTAGAAAGGATTTTCAGAAAGTTCGCTATTGTTTTGAAAGCAAGCATGGCGGTTACGATTACATAAAGATCCGCTAGGCAAAGTCTGTAAGAATAGATTGGCTATTTTCTTCTTTACCAAAAACTAATTCCAGTTCATCCAAGAGGGAAAGTACACGTCCTCGAAGATATGGTGATATTGTATACTTGTTCAGCATTCTCCTTGCCAGTTTGAGATATTTTTGTACAGAGGGCCTAGTCATGGTTTGAATTAGCCTATTGCCACATTCAAGACATTTTCCAACAAGAGGAATCCTTCGGTAGCTTGCACCACATGTAGTACATCGGAACGATTGGCCAGAGTATGCTCGAAGATTTCCCATGATGTCTGGAAGCAGGTGAGTGGTCATCACCATTGAAACTACTTCGCTTGGGTCAACTGCATTTATGATGTCTGCAGTTCTTATTTGCATGTCAAGCTTCTCAAGCAATGAACCCAGTGTGGAATAGGCACTCCTTGATTTTGATGTAGTTAATGTAGATGTCATGTGTGTAAAATCATGTCCAAGAAATTGTTTTTCTGTTTCTAATCTTGATTTTAGGATCTCAACATCTTTGATCTCACTTGCCTTTTCCCTTCTAAGTGTAGCCTCAAAGAATGAAAGTGGGTAAGTCTTTACAACCTCAAAGTTGTGAGCTTGTCTTTGTACTTCTTGTGGAATTACAATAGGTTGAACAAGAAGTGGTGCATCCATCAGTCCGCCTATTCTGTCAGACAAAAATAATCTTGAGAAATTAAGAAGACTGTCCATTAATAACATGATAGAATCTGCATCACCGTCAGCATCACGTCTTTTTGCAGAATGCCATACCGCAGTTCCAAGGCACACTTGGGTATTGGTATATCCAATTATTCTACCCACAATTCCAACAGATGTATGCGGTGCAAGACCAATTATGAGGTGGCCCACAAGATCGTCAGTACTTTTCACATTGTAAAACGGCTGACGGCCAAAAAGTTTTGTAAGTTCTCGGTCAATATATTGACAGACAGAAACAAGACTGTCTCCACACTCTTTGGGTATTATTACGTCCTGCACTCTTAGCTCAACGAGTTGATTAGAGTTTTGTAGCGGATCGCCGTTTGCATCATGGGTATATCCAAGATCAACTAGTTTTTCTGGAGTTGTTCCAATCCAAGATGGTTTAAAATGCGAGAGAGGTGCGTTGGTTGTATCAAATCTTATCGTTCCATCCTTGAAGACATTAAGTCCAAGACTTTGCCTTATTAGACCCTTTTCAAGCGGTTCTGGTACCCTGTCTTGGTTTATGAGCTCCTTTACACCCTTGAATGGCTCCTGGGCCCTAAATCCAGTCTTCTCTTGAGCAGCATACAAGAGATCTTTGAGAGGAAATGAGCGATACGAGTGCCCATGTGCCCTGCTCTTGCATTTTGTGCAATAGTCCGTCTCAAGTTCATCTCTGCACTTGTTACATATGAAAATCGTACTTGTTTTTGTGTTACATTTGGGACATGCTATACTAATAGAAGGGACATTACACTTTTTGCAGAATCTGTTGTATATGTTACAGTAAAAGTTAGGCTGTTTTGCTGCCTTGAGTAAATCACGGGATGCTCCACCCTTGTTTCCCACTGGAAATAAAGTATGTACCGGGGGCTTCATTTTTCGTAGTGCAGCTTTTTCTGGTCTTCCTACCCTCACTCCAATAGAGGTTGAAAATTTATTTGGTATTTTTATGCCAGATGATTTTGTTATGATTTGTGGGACAGAAAGATCTTTTTCAAGCTGAATTTGCTTTCTAAATAACAAATAGAAAAAGATCTTGGCTTCTATATCTTTTAGCAGAAGAGTGTTTCCTGCAATTTCATGTGGAACACCCAATTTTTCCAGAACATCTTTTGTATCCATGGAATAAATGATAAGGTCTGAATCAAATTTTGTAGGTTTGAGAATTTTTTCAAATTCTTCAATTGAAATTTGATCCCAATAGTACAGATAATGTGGATGAAGACCAATGCCAAAATTCAATGATATCCTAAAGGCTTCTTCCAGATCTGGTATCTTTGATACATAACTCAGAAGTTCAGTGTCATTTGGTTCGTACTCGGATACTTTATCTTGTAGTTCCTGAGCCCAAAACTCTTCCACATATCCAGTTGGTATAAGCTCAGCATTGTTTTCTAAAAAGTCTCCATAGCTAATCAAAATATCACCAAGATGCAAAATCTTTGCAATTTGTGGCTTTAGGGAAACCCCATGTGCAGTATCCCTTATTTTTACAACATTTCCATTGACTAGTCTGACAATGGGCGTATCAATCGAGTCCACAAAGGCTACTGTCGAGGCCTTTCCAGGTACATCAAGCTTAATCTGGGTGCCTACTGCTATTGTATGGTCAAGTATTTCTGCAACTACTGGATGAATACCAATTGAAGCAAATCCAGTATTGCAGGCACGGCCATATCTTAGTCGAAATCCCCCAAGCTTCTTAGGCATAGAAAGTACTGATCTTCCTGTAATCACCTCTCTCATCCTATGGGCTGCTGCATCAGCATCTCCTGTCTGAATGGCTCCCTTGAGATCTTTGAGCCAGTCCCAGCCATCGAGTTTGTATAATTCAATGAGTTTGAGTAGTTTGCGAGATCTGCCGATTAGGCCATCATTTAGAACACGAAGTGCACCTCCTCTAACTCTATTGGTACCTATTCGTACCATGTTTCTGTGGCTCACAATCTCAACTAGGTCGGTATCTACACCATCAAGTTCTACTGGAAGATTAGAGATGACATTTATCACATCCTGATCAGGAACATGGAATTGAAAGCTCCCAACTTCTCTTTCGTACACCCTCAACTCTTCTACAAATCGTCCAGTCTCATCATCAAATGAATTTGCCTGATATTTTGAAAGTCCAGCTATCTTTCGTACATGATCCGCAATGAGCATGGTGGATGCAGCCTCTGTTCCACCTGCTGATCTGATAGGACCTGCAAATGATACAGATAGATATTCAGTGCCATCTGCATTTTTCTTGATCAGAACCTCACTTATGCCTTGAAGTGGGGCAATTGTGACTCCTTCTGTAACTATGGCCAAAGCCACACGCACTGCAAGATCAAGTTTTTCTTGAAGATCTGTATCTGGTCCTGAATACTTGCCTTGGGCTATATCTTCTGCAAGCCTCAGTGCAGCCAATTCTTTAGTGGTATTTTGAATGAGAGCCCTCAGATTGTCAGTTACGTCAATGTCGTGCATCTTCGATACACGATCTGCAAGATCAAAAGCGATCTTTGGTTCCACCATCCCAGAAGAATCTGCGAGTGTTGCCTTGGCAGACGCGGCTTGTTCAAAAATAGTAAAGACTTTCTCTGATATCTTGGTATAATACCCAAAGTAATCTTGAGGCATTGGGACCTCTTCAAGTCTCAATGCTAGGTTCTCAGACATGTTATTTCCTTATGGATTGGATGGCTTTTACGATATCGGAAATTGTTTTGAAACTTCCGCCCTTTTCGATGAAAGTTCCAATTACGATAGCGTCTGCTCCAGCTTTTGCCACTGCCTCGGCGGTTTCTGGACTGCGAATGCCTCCACCTACTATAAGAAATCCCTTGAAAAGTTTCCTTACTGCAGCAACCATTTCAGGTTTCACATTAGATTTGGCTCCAGAGCCTGCTTCTAAATACACGAATCGCATTCCCATGAATTGGGCAGACAAAGCATACATGACGGCTAGGCTTGGCTTGTCAAAGGGAATTGTTCTCACCGAGCCTACATGCCATACAGTGGTTCCTTCACCAATAATGATATAGGCTGTAGGAAGAGGTTCGAGGCCAAATTTTAGAACGCTTGGTGCTCCCAAGGCTTGTGCCTGTGATATAAAATATGGATTATCCGAGTTCAAAAGTGAGCTAAAAAGTATTGCATCAGCACCAGGAACCACGCCTGTAACGTTTCCAGGAAAGAGAATTACAGGTATCTTGACTGATTTTTTGATACTAGATACGGTCTCAGTCATAGTGAGTTGATCAGTAGCTGATGAGCCGCCAACCAAAATTGCAGAGGCGCCATTTTTTTCCGCTTCTTTTGCCAATGTTGAAGCAGAGTGTCCTGCAGAATTTTCAGAATCTATTAACACAAAAAGAAGTGTTCCCTTTTTCTTCCGTGTAGTATGAAGATAATTCTCCGTTTGTTGCATAAGGAATGGTTGAATATCTATTGATTAAAAGTTTAATTGAATATAGTTATACAAATCTGTATAGCTATGAGCAATCTCCCTGATGATAATTTTAGTAATATTATTAGGCAAATTATAAAAAAATCATTGTTTACTGAAAGACAAATTGCAATTATTTTAAAACGTAGAAACCTTGTCGATTCACAGTTTACTATTAGTAAAGGGGCATTTTACCGACAAGTAACTCAATCTAAAGACAAGTTGACTGCACTATGTTATTCGTGGATCCTACTTAGGAGCCTAGGTGTGCTCAGTGATGATGATATAGATGTGATAAATCGCCTTTCCGAACAGGTTTCTGTGATACAAAGTAGTGATGTTTTTCCAGAACGTGAGGAACAAATCATGTCTGTGATACAGGAATTACTAAAACGAACCTGTAACCTATAATTTGGCTTCAAAATTAGGCATATTTTGGTGAAGGGTTGTGATAAGTTGTGACAAATATGTTTGATATTGATGTGTAAGATGTAAAATAATTTTATTCAAACATGATAAATCACATCATCTGATGTTACATCGTGATGTTAGTAGACATACCAGATGTAGGGGTCATTTTAGGTATATTTGCATCATTTATTGGTGGACTAGTAGCTATTACAGCATACAACAAAATAAAGCCACGACTGACATCAGATGCTAAAAATGCAAAAATTCTAACAGAACGCTTACAGTATTATGAAAATTTGTTAATTGATATGAAAATTCGTTTAGATTCAGTAGAAATGGCACAAGAAACACAAGAAATTCCGCAAGCACAAATTCCAAAGCCCAAGGAACAAAAAGTGCAACAAGAGCCGCCGGTAACGACTAGAGAAGAGAAGCCAAGAGAGAGAATCCAGAATATGCAATTTGGAAATGTCACTGATCATGTTCTACGATTAATCACAGAGAAATCTATGACATCACGTGATATCCAAGTCACGTTAGGAAGGACCAGAGAGCATACGTCACGGATGTTAAAGAAGTTGTTTGAGGAGGGCTTGGTCGAAAGAGATATGACAACAAAGCCATTTTCTTATAAAATAACTGATAAGGGTCTTACAAGAATAGGGATTGTCAAGATGGCTCCAGCCCAATAACTTTTAGAATACAATAGTTTTCAGATCAGAGAATTAGGGACTTGTCCCAGTCATTTTCTAATTGATTAATTCGTAATCTCTTTAATTTTCTACCAAACTCGTTAAAAATCATGATAATTTAATAATCTTAGATAATTATAAATTCTTAAATTATTGTTCTTATAATATAATAACATGCCTAATGAACAACTAATTAAAATAACTACTGCGGGAACAATCTCAATTCCCAAAGACTTTAGAAAATTCTTGGAACTTCAGAAAGGAGATTACGTCAGGATCACAATAGAAGAAGATCATCTTGTGGTCAAAAAGGTAGTAATTTCTTAGGGCCCACTCTTTTCCCTTTGGGCTATCTTTAGTATTTGGTAGGCCCACTCTTTTCCCTGTTTTTCTCTCATCACCTTACCCTTTACTGCAAATCTGGATAGATAGGTGGAAATCACGCTCAGCTTAATTGGTTCTTCATACTCATCTTCATATTTTTCCAATATCATTGAAGAGGTAAATTTTCCCATGGGAAAATTCTTATCTATAATATTCCAGATCTTGGCTCCTATAGAGTCCAATGGTACTCCTCCTCCCTCTGGCTCTTCTATATTCATAAGGTTCATCAGTTCAAATATTTTTAACATCTTTTCACGAGTAACATTACCCTCTAGGCTAAAGTTGTATTTGGCTCCATCCGAGTCTTCCAAGTCTATTCTAATTCTTTTTCTGGCCATTGAGATCGATCTGGTAACCCGTTAACACTTGAATAGATCATAGAAGAATTGTTAACATAGAGGTTTGTTAACATTCACTGCCTAGGCCACGAATGGATGTGATTGATACCTTAACAGCCCTTTTGGCTTTATATTTAAAAATACTCAAAACTGACGCCTGGACTGGAAATAAGGGGGTATTCTTTAGGATGTTAACAATGTTAAGAGTCATCTTCACGCCTGGACTGGAAATAAGGGGGTCATTTCTGGCTTTTCAAGACCTAATATTAACAGAAAGTTCACTAATTGTTAATACCTATTAGGAAGACTCACACACCTATACTTCCACTCTAGCTTTATTAAAAAAATTTTTTTAATAAAAATAAAAATAATTAATGATATACTAAATTTGGTTTAGTTATTCTATTCTAATCTAATTAATTGAGTAGAATCCATATGTGGATAGAGAAGAAACAATGGTGTGTGCGTCAATGACAAAAGATCCAATTGATAAATTACTAGATGATGCTCAAAGTGGAAAATCCCTATTCAAAAATCGTGAAGTCTTACATTTTACATTTATTCCAGATGTAATTTTACACCGTGAAGATGAACAAAAAAAAGTCACCCAATCATTATTACCACTATTAAAAAAATCACGTCCTTCTAACCTACTAGTTTATGGAAAGCCCGGTACGGGGAAAACTCTAGTAGTAAAGAAAGTTCTTGGCAAGATACAAGAACGAGTAAAGGACAATTCTTTCCCAATTCAACTACTTTATGCTAATGCAAAAGAAGAGACAACCCTCTACGGATTACTAGTAAAATTGGGCAGACAACTAGGTCTAACATCACAAAAAGAATTACCTTCTACAGGACTTTCAATTAGTGAAGTATTCAATCGCATTATTTCAGTAATTGAGAAAAATAGCCTAAACACAGTATTTGTAATCGATGAGATCGATTATCTTGTAGAACTTGTTTCCAAGTCAGGCAAAGATGTATTTTATTCACTAACTAGAGCCAACGAGAGGCTTAAAAAAGGCACATTAACCCTAATCGGAATTTCTAATGATCTCACATTCAAAGAACGCCTGGACCCTAGAGTCTTAAGCAGTTTGAGTGAGGAAGAGGTAATCTTTACCAACTATACTGTTGGGCAAATCAATGAAATACTTGAAGAACGTATCAAGGTAGCCTTTATACCAGATACTGTGGACCAAGCAGCCCTAAACCTATGTTCTGCTATGTCTGGCCAAGAACATGGGGATGCAAGGAGAGCAATTGATCTTTTGCGTGTTGCAGGTGAGATTGCAGAACGTGAACAATCTGATACAGTAAAGGAAGCCCACATACGAAGAGCCTCTCTTAAGATGGAAGAAGATAAGGAAACCACCGCATTGAATTCATATCCCTTACATGAAAAACTACTCATACTTGCAGTAATGAAGGCAAGCGGAAACACAACCGGCGAGATATATCAATCATACAAAAACCTCTGTAAAATTACAAGACAAAAAGAACTAACCCAACGTAGAATTACACAAATGCTAAGTGAAATAGAAATGACTGGATTAATCACAGGAAAAATTATTCATCAAGGAATGCATGGAAGGACAAAAAAATTCAATCTTACACTAAACGCCGATATAGTGAAAAAAGCATTCAAGGAAGATCTGGCCTTAGAAGATCTCCTGTGATCTTAGCTAGAATTGTCTGTAAAGTTTTTTGTAAAAACCTTCATTGTGGCAAGGTTCACAATAATGGCGATTCCCGGAGTAGGGCTAATTCCAACGCTGGCTTGGAATGGAGTCTGGCTTTGCCATGCACCAGAGTTTACAATTAGTGTTCCCTTGTACATGTCAAGCTCAACAACATGTATGTGACCAGAATGTAAGATATCTGGAACTTCAGATATCACCATCATATCTTCCAACTCTGGTGCAATCGGAGTTCTCTTACCATATATTGGACTAAGATGCCTAGTTTTTAGCAAAACCCGCATGGCTTTTGCTGGTTGTGCATAGCTCAGTCCAGGAGTACTGCCAACAACATCGTCAAGGCTTTGGCCATGAAACATCAGTATCTTTATACCATTTAGCTCAAGCATAGAGGGATTTCCCAACATGAAGAAATTCTCTCTATTCCAGAGGTGCATATTGTGCTTTTCTGGAATTGCTGGCTGGGGAAGAGCCCTTCTTCCTGGGTCATGGTTCCCTGGAATGATGAAGACCTTGATGTGTTTTGGAATCTTATCTAAAAGCTCGGCAGCCTTTGCCATCTGTTGGTCTACATCTAATAGCAAGAGCTCCTTGTCTTGATTTGGGAATATGCCTATTCCATCAATAATATCTCCTCCCACCAGCACAAATCTGACCTTTCTTGCTACAGGATCAGGGCTTGAAAGCCATGAAACAAACTCAGTAAACTCTTTTTCCATAAAGAATTTACTGCCCACATGTAAATCCGAGATGAATACAGCATAGGTCTCACTCTTTGAACGATTTGCTATATGCTCAGGTATATCTGGAACAAGAATTTCTTTAACAAAAAATCCTCCATTTTTCCCACTTGCAATTGATATCATAGCAAACTGATCAATCTGCAGAGAATTCGCAGTTTCCTGTATCTCTTTATTAAAAATTAATAGTTCTATTGAGCCTGTAGGATCATCAATTACTATCTTGGTAACATCTCTGTCTATCCTCCTATCCATCAACAGACCTGCGATGTAAGTCTCATCATCTAACTTACCATTTGTCACGTTTGAGATGGGAGTTAGTTTCTTTGATTGTGAACGTTGCATCATGATTTTAAGTAGTTTTGAATATCTGTCCTTGAATAATGCATGAAAACCTTCAATCCCTTCTGCAGATGTAACCTTTTTCGTGGGATCAAATAAAATCACATGATTATTTTCCATGCTGTCGTCTATTTCTGATTCTACAAACATTTTGAGATCACTTTGATTAATTAAAAACATATTTTGTTTAGCTTTTTCCCGAACAACCTGTTTGATTATGCTTTGAAGTTCTTTTATGTCAATTTTTTCTAATATCTTAAACGCATCAGGGTGAATTTGGAAGCCTTTACTCAATGCATATGTTATAGCCGACGAAACTTCTTCTCTCAACAAGGTCTCATAATACGACTTTTAATTAAATCTGATCCAACCGCCAACCTCAAATATAGTTCTCATAAAAATGGATTATTGTTCAGTAAACAAAGAATTCTAGTATTTGTTATTTTCATTGGTATTTTCTCTTTATCTTATTTAATTGGAACTCAAAGCAAATTATCTAATGATGAATCACAGACATTTCTCAAAGAATTTCAAAAAGTAGTTAAAGGAATTGATGCTATAGGAATTTTTGAACACAATGCATCAGTTGCACTGCCCATGTTTATTCCAGGTTTAGGACTGGCCTGGGGAACTTTTGCAGCTTGGTCCACAGGGGTTGCGTTTGAAGCTCTAGTGACAACAACTCCAACACTTGCAAAAGTTCCCCCACTTGCATTGCTTTACTTGTCTCCCTTTGGCATAATGGAGCTGATGGCTTATTCAATTGGAATGTCAAGAAGCCTTTTGCTTGTACTTGTAATAATAAGAAAAAAATCCCTAAAAACAGAACTACGTCATACCGCGATAGAAATAGGAATTGTAGTGGCTCTTCTTCTTGCTGGGGGATTCATTGAATATTATATGATCCAGCATTTTGGATCAAATGTAATTCATACAAAATCTAGTTTGTAAAGATAATTAACCGGGAATTGCCTAATTGTGTGATAAATTATACCTAGTAATTAAATATGCAATAAGAGATTGGATAATCTAATGAAATATGTATTTCTGTTTCTAATGGTAATTGCAGGACTTGCTTCTGCCATGGTGTATTTGCCTAACGCTTATTCTGATTTCTCACCTAATGGGAAATACTTGATTGATGCATCAGGTTATCTTTCAGGAAATAAAACTATTTTCGATTCAAATATTGCTTTACAGATTACTGCAGGAGCTAACAATGGAAGCAGCACGCAAGCCACACTTGATAATGGCCTTGTTACTATAGCAAATACCCAATATCTTAATTCTGGATTATGGCAAGTCTCAATCTTGCGAGATGGCAAGTACTTTGTAATCCAAGGTAACGCGCAGGATGAAAACGGAAACATGATTCATCTCAATTTGTTTGGAAGAATAATAGATAGTAATCAAGGTGGTTCTGTTTTTAGCATATCAGGGAAGATAACTGGATCTGAAACTATGAAAGTAAGTTATAGTGCTAAAATATTAGCCACCAATGCTGTAATCACAAAACCAATAACCACACTTCCTCCGTCTATATCATCATCGTCTACAGTGAACATAAGCATCCTACCAGGTGCATATAATATCAACAACCAAGTTCACTATTCTCCGTCAAACGTACAAGTTACTCTTGGCACCACCATAGTCTGGACCAACAATGATTCTGTACCGCATAGAATAATGAGTGGCGTGGCAAAAGTACTAACTACCAATCAATCATCCACCACACTTATTTCAGATGGCAAGATCGATAGTGGTATAATAGCCCCCGGGCAATCATTCCAATACACAATAACTAATTTTGATACTTCCCAATCATTAGACCCTAGGGTTGCAACACGTTACAATATTCCACAAGACGAAACAATAGGCGACATTACCTTCTTTGATCCCACTTACCAATTCATGGTAGGAATAATTGCACCGCTTTCACAAACAACGCAAACACAAACAGTTCAAATGAACATAGTTAATGGCGCATCTAATTATAATAATGGACAGTTCCTTTCACCATCATCACTCCAAATTACACCAGGTACAGTTGTAGTCTGGACCAACAATGATTCTGTCCCGCATAGAATAATGAGTGGCCAGTTAATATCAACAACAGAGAGTGCGGGCGGAAAAGGTGCTGCTGGAAAAACAGTTAGTCCTAACTTTATTTCAGATGGAAGTATTGATAGTGGTATAATAGCTCCAGGACAGAGTTATCAAGTTACTTTTAGTAGAACTGGCTCTACACAAATCTTTGATCCAACATATACATGGATAAATGGAATTATTATTTCAACACCTGCAACTACAGGTCAAATTGCTCCAGTGAAAATTAGTATAAACCCGGGCTCATCATCACCAAAGGGAACCGCAACTCAGCAGACGTATAATCAATACAATACATACTATACACCAGATACCATACAAATAGTTCCTGGCACTCCTATCATTTGGACCAACAATGATTCCATAGATCATACCATTTTCAGCGGTGTTAGCACACAAAAAAATAATAATCCATTTACTCCTGATGGAAAAATAGCAAGTGGTAAGATAGCCCCCGGGCAATCATTCACAGTTATTGTAAATGATACTGGAATTGTCAGATTTTATGATCCACAGTACACATGGATGAATGGCGTAATAATTTCAATGCCTCCAACTTCATCATATGTAATTGGCAGAACACCACCACAATAACTACAATCTTCATTAAATTATTTGAAATTAATGTATGATTCTAGCTTCGTCTGATCAAAAACCATTACGGATAGATCAGAGAACTGCTTTCCTTCCAAGTCTTTTACTTTGCCTATAAAATATGTCTCTTTGTCGGTAGTTAGAAATTCAAAGACATGTACCTTAATCTTTGAAGTGTCAAAGCCATGATCTTTTAGGTATACTGCTATCTCTGATTGCATAAAGTGTTTAGAGGGTTCTTTTGGCCAAGGTCTTGGCACAAGTATCACACTAAATCCATCAATGAGTGCCTTTTGAAGCTCAAGTTTCTTTTCCTCTATGCTTGTAGAAATATGCATAGTGATGACCTTGCTCTTGTCTGTTGGTACTCGTGCCTTTGACGCAGCAACCTGTGTCGAACTAATCCCTGGAATAATTTGTACATCCCCAAATATCTCAATCAATCTGTCTACAACTTCTGATTCTGAGAAATTCACATCTCCTGTAAAAGGAACAACACATGTCTTGTTTCCCAGAGTCTTTGAGACCTTCTGGTATGCCTCTTCCTGGTCTTTCATGGTAATTTCATGTATCTCTTTATTTTTCAGGAACGCCTCTATGGTTTTGAGTGTGTATTTGTATCCAATAACAATATCAGAATTTAGTACTATTTCCTTTACTATCTCAGTTACATACTTTGGTGATCCTGGTCCAACACCAACAGCATAGACCTTTCCCATAAATGCCGTCTTGTAATGTTCAATATATTTCAGCAATGCAGAATTCTATTTTACCAAACATCATCCACTTCGTCAAGTTCTTTGAATTCCTCAACGGGCTTTTCACGCATTACCTTTAATCGAGCAATATCTCTGTCAAAAAACATGTCTATTGACCAATCAAGAAAAATTCTTACTTTTTTGTCCAATCGCGGAATTTTTGAGAGATATATTATCCTCCAAAGCATCCAAGCAAAAATTCCATGCAAATGAATTCCAAACATACTTGCAATTGCACTCCGTTTTCCTATTACTGCCATCTGGCCTTTAGGTGAATACACAAATTTTTCTTTTTTTCTATTTGTGATCAGAGCGTGAAGATTTTTTGCAACAATTTCAGCTTCTGATTCTGCACTTTGTGCTGTTGGTGGAAGAGGCCTATTTGTCTTGGGATCAATAATGTAACAACAATCTCCAACTGCAAAAACTTCGGGAAAGTCAATTGCTTGAAGAAATTCGTCTACCACGATTCCACCTCTATTGGTTTTGAAGACTGATTTTTTTATAATGTCTACTGGCGTAACACCTGCAGTCCACACCAGGGTTCTTGTTTGTATTGCACTCACCAAAGATTGTTTATTGGGATCTACCTGTGGATGAGCATCCTCAATTAAAACTTCATCACCTGTAAAACTAGAAAGTTTTGTACTTACCTTAACCTCTATTCCACGTCCGTGAAGTTTTTCTAATGCAAATTTTGCAAGCTTTTCATTAAAGCCTGGAAGTATAGCTGACATTGCCTCAAGAACGATAACTCTAATGTCAGTTTTTTCAATATTGGGATAAAATTTTCTAGCATCATGTAACAAGTCCATTAATTCCCCTGCAGTTTCTATACCTGCGAATCCCCCTCCCACAATTACAAAAGTAAGCAAACTTTTCTTGAGAACCGGATCTGTTTCATTATCTGCTTGCTCTAACATATCTATGACTCGATTTCGCAGTACCACTGCATCATTGAGAGTTTTCATTGAATAAGCTAATTCTTCTAATTTATCCATTCCAAAGAAATTCGTCTGACTGCCAAGAGCCAATACAAGATAATCATAATGCAGTGAAATTCCACGTTTTTCTTTTGTACCGCTAAGAGTTACTGTTTTACCATACGGATCAATATTTTTGACTTCGGCCTCGTAGAACTTGGCCCTCTTCAACAAGGTTCTAACTGGAATCACAATATGTCTAGTCTCAATTGTTCCTGAAGCTACCTGGGGAAGCATTGGAGTGAACAAGAAAAAATTATCCTCGCTTACTAGGGTAATCTGAATGTCCTCCTCCTTTCTAAAATATAATTCAAGTTTTCGTACACATTCTACCCCTGCAAATCCGCCTCCTAAAACAAGAATTTTTTTGGCTTTAGATACTGTATCCATCTATGCTATCTCCGGGGATGAAAAAGGTAATAATGATTCTTATTGTATTCTACATGTTATTTGAGCGAAAGGTAAAATATGCTGATTTATGAAGTTAAGACATGAAGAAAGAGTACATTATTGTAAGAATAGATGCATCACCTGATGGATCTCCATACGTGATAGTCTCGCTTTCTACATCAAAAGATTTCAGAGAACAGAGTACCCCTCCATCGCCATTTGGTGCCGGAGGAGTAATGGGTTTTACAAATATGGACGATATGGTAAAAAACCTCAACAAAATGCTCTCTGGAGGTGGCATGGGCCAATCAAGTTCCACAACCTCGATCAAGCTTGATATGCACGAGTACAAAGAACTGAATCTTGCAGTAGGAGACAAGGTCTACCTCGAAATGACAAGAGCAGAAACTACTGGAATCTAGGAAGAGATTATAATACTAGCGAGAAATTTCACTTCTTAAAATTTGGTATGCTCTGGCAGCATCTTTTTCATGCAAGACTGTTACTATGTAATCTTGTCCGAAAAACGCATTAAAAAGCTCGATTCCATTATCATGTAAAATCTCAGACACGTACGAAACCACATCAGAACTGTGCTCAGATTCGGGAATGTGTATGGTTATCTTTGCCAACCCGGTCTGAAAGAAGTTCCTATGTGATGAAAAAGATTCTAAAATTTTTCTTACATCACTTATGTCCTCAGTCAAAAACCTAAAAGAATCGGTAGATCGAAAAAACTCATAGTCTGGATCAACTCGCATAAATCTATCCATCAAATCTATAGCATCCTTCATTTCAAAATCTTCTGAGAAAAATTTAATGTCTACAATTCCATCAGTCAGAGAAAGTCTTGCATTTTTCAATACTGTCTCATTTTGCATTTCATCTTTTTTTTCGAAAGAGTCTGCGTATCTTTTGATTGCAACCACAATTGTATTGGGGTTCACTGGGCCTCCTACTTGAGACTCGACTTCCTTTTGGAGTTTTATCGCCAATGATGTGTAATTGATCAAGCCCATTTTGATGCAGTCGTAAATAGATCTATTTTTTGTAATTATCTCTCTTACAGCATCAGGAACTGAAAGATTAGGGGTTCGCATAATAGTAATTGCTATTGCTAATTATATTAATTTATGTAATATAATAATTGGTTACTCCATAATCTTTATATAATGTCATACATATTACATAATATGCATAACTATGACATAAATGAATGGGATGAGTTTGACCATCTCTTCCAAAAAATGATGCGACCTTTCAAGGGATTAGACAAAATGTGGAATGACATGACCAGCTCTGAGAACGTACAGACATTTGGTCCTTACTACTATGGGTATTCCCTAACTGTAGGACCTGATGGGAAACCCGTGATTAAAGAATACGGAAATGTCCAACCTGGTCTTCTCCAGAAATCAGAGACACGAGAACCATTTGTAGACGTTATCGTGGACAACAAAGAAAAAATTCTCAAAATTGTGGCCGAGATGCCAGGAGTAGAAAAGAAAGATATCAAGATCGAAGTAGTAGGACGAGCTGTAAATCTTGATGCAGAAAATAATGACAAAAAATACCACACCAAAGTCCCAATCAAACAAAAGGTTGACGAAGATTCCGTCAAGGCAACATATTCTAACGGAATATTGGAAGTAAAATTCAAACTCAAAGAAGAGGATCGACCGCAAGGAAGGACGGTGCAGGTCGAGTGACCTTATTTTTTATGGTGATAAAATTATGAGTGAAATTACATTAAAAATTGCAGAGGCCGCACAGAGACATGTTGGAAAAGGAATAGCTGTAGTAGATCCTAAAATTGTTGAAGATAATGGATGGGAAGCTGGCCAAATTCTTGAGTTAATAGGAAACAGGAAAAGTCATGTTAAACTCTGGTCTGGATATGCTCCAGATTATGGTACGGGAATAATCAAAATAGATGGAATTACCCGTCATAACATAGGGTCAGGGATAGGCGAAAAGATCACAGTAAAGAAAGTAGATGCAATAGAAGCTGAACAGGTAACACTTTCACCTATAGAAAAACTAGGTGAGGATGGACTTCAAGAGTATATGCAAACATACTATATGGATCATGTGCTAACTACTGGTGATACATTAATCGTAACTACTCAGATGGGTGGAAAAACACAACTTGTTGTTAGTGGTACAAGTCCATCTGCAAAGCCGGTTATAGTATCAGAACAAACCGAGTTCAAACTAGGGTCTATGACCAAAGCCATTGACAATTCTATTCCTAGAATAACATATGATGATCTTGGCGGACTACGAAACGAGGTTCAAAAGATACGAGAAATGGTGGAACTTCCTATGCGACATCCCGAATTATTTGAAAAACTGGGAGTTGAGGCACCAAAAGGAGTATTGCTTTATGGACCTCCTGGCACAGGAAAAACACTACTGGCAAAAGCTGTTGCAGGAGAAACCAATTCTCACTTTACTTCTATTAGTGGTCCTGAAATTATTGGAAAATTCTATGGAGAAAGTGAAGAGAGATTACGAGAGATATTCAAGCAAGCCGAGGAAAATTCTCCAAGTATAATATTCATAGATGAAATTGACTCTATTGCTCCAAAGAGGGAAGAAGTAACAGGTGAGGTGGAAAAGAGGATTGTCTCCCAACTTCTCACTTTGATGGATGGAATGAAATCAAGAGGCAAGGTAGTTGTAATTGCAGCAACCAACAGACCTGATTCGATAGATCCTGCATTGCGTAGACCTGGAAGATTTGATCGTGAAATAGAGATTGGAATTCCAGATCAACAAGGAAGAACCGAGATACTAAACATCCACACTAGAGGAATGCCAATTGAAGAAAAAGTCAACTTGGATCAATTTGCAAAAGTGACTCATGGATTTGTAGGCGCTGATTTGGAAATACTTGCAAAGGAAGCTGCCATGAGATCTCTTAGAAGAATTTTACCTGATTTGGATCTAGAAGCTGAAAAAATTCCAGTAGAAATTCTTCAAAAAATTATCATTACAGATAATGATTTCAAGGATGCACTAAAAGATGTAAGACCGTCTGCATTACGAGAAGTTTTGGTTCAGGTACCAAATGTAACATGGGATGACGTTGGTGGATTGGAATCTCTAAAAGAGGAGCTTTATGAGTCAGTAGAATGGCCACTCAAACACAGAGAGGCCTTTGAACACGCTGATGTTGCAGCACCAAAAGGAATCTTACTTTACGGACCTCCTGGAACAGGAAAAACATTGATTGCAAAAGCAGTTGCGCACACATCAGAATCTAATTTCATTAGCATAAAGGGTCCCGAATTGCTCTCAAAATGGGTTGGAGAGTCTGAAAAAGGGGTCCGTGAAATATTCAGAAAGGCACGCCAAGCTTCTCCATGTATCATATTTCTTGATGAGCTTGATTCATTGGCTCCAAGTAGAAGCTCAGGTAGTTCTGATTCTGGCGTTACAGAAAGGGTAGTATCTCAACTATTGACTGAGATAGATGGTCTTGAGGAATTACAGGATGTGCTAATAATAGGTGCTACTAACAGAGTCGATCTCATAGACAGTGCATTACTACGACCTGGAAGATTTGATAGAATCATTGAGGTACCACTACCAGACACAAAGGGACGCGAAAACATATTCAAAATACACACAAGAAAGAAACCACTTGCGGAGAATATTGACTTTGCAAAACTAGTGCAGTTGACTGATGGCTTTAGCGGCGCAGAAATAGAAGGAGTTTGCAATAGATCAGCAATGAGCTCCATACGACGCTATGTAGATAAAAAAGAAAAAAATGTAAAAACAATCAAGATAACTCAGGAAGATTTTGAGACCGCAATACAGAAGATGAGACCACCTATTGCAAAACCAAAACAAGTGATAACACCAGCAATTATATGATAAATTAGTTGATATCACGTGACGGCAAAGGAAGCAATTCTCTATCAAAAGTTACCTAATGACAAGGTCAAATGCACAGCATGCGCTAGATATTGTGAAATTGGAAAAGATCAGATCGGTCTATGTGGAATAAGAGCAAACAACAGCGGCAAGCTTGATCTTCTTGCATATGGCAAAGTAATCACTGGACATGTAGACCCAATTGAGAAAAAACCCGTAACTCACTATAGGCCAGGCACCAACATATTTTCTATTGCTACGACTGGCTGTAATTGGCTTTGTCAACCAAAAGGAACGAAAATCTTGATGGCCAACGGTTCCAAGAAATCTATTGAAAAAATAACCCGTGGTGATAAGGTGTGGTCGTATAATGTTGAAGGTAATTTTGAAATAGTTCCTAATGTTGTTACACATGCTGGTTCGAGATTTGCAGAACTTTTGGAAGTAAGGTATGGAAGTAGAGGACATGGAAAGTTATACCTTACACGAGAACATCCTGTATTTACAACTAATGGATGGAAAACAGCAGAAACACTAGAAGCAGGCGATAAAATCATCAAAGTCTGGTATCAAAATACCAAAGTTTGGAGGGAAAAAAGATTGAACTTGATTCAAAAATCTAAATTCTCATGCAAGAATTGTGATCAAGTAATTGTAGGTATTGATGAATGGAACAGGCATAGAGGAGTTTGTTATTTGAAGGAATATGAAATACCAAAAGAAATACGAATGAAGTATAGTATTAGAATGAAGGCTAATAATCCGATGCACGATCCTATTATAGCAAAAAAAGCACATGAAACAAGCAAAGCTAAATTCATGAAAGATTCTTCTCATGGTTGGCACAAAAATGCTGAAAGATTGCGAAAATGGCTTCATACACATCCATCAGAGTCTCAAAAATTACTTTATGATCTTCTTGATCAAATGAGTATAAAATATGAAAAAGAATATCGAGTTAAAATAGAAGAATATGTTGAGGGCTCGAAAAGTTTCTACATTGCAGATGCGGCTATAATAGAAGCCAAAATCGATATTGAAATTGATGGATGGTGGCACTATAATTCTGAAAAAACTCAACAAACTGATAAAATTAGAGACAAAACTTTGGCTGCAAATGGATGGAAAACCATACGGATTTCTGGCAGACAAATATACAGTCATCCTGATGAAGTTGAGGCTCTTATTCTAGAATATGTTTCACCTTTAGTAAGAAAAAACAAAAAAACTTGGATGGATGTTAAACAAGTAAAATACACAGGCAAAACCACTCAAGTATTCAGTTTTGAATGTATCCCAAATCATAATTATGTAGGAGATGGTATATTGTTACATAATTGTCAATATTGCCAAAATTATGACATCAGCCAGCGACGAAAAATAGAAGGAACTGATATGACACCTCAAGAAGTAGTTGACTTGGCAATCAAGTCAGGCTCTGAGGGGATTGCATATACATACAATCAGCCGTCCATATTTATCGAATTTGCACGTGACTGCGGAGTAATTGCAAGAAAAAATGGATTGTTTAATATTTTTGTATCAAATGGTTATGACACTCCAGAAACAGTCAACATGATGAATGAATTTCTTGATTGTATTACAGTAGATTTTAAGGGAAATGCCGAACCACAATTTTCACGGAAATATATCGGAATCCCTGATCCTCAACCTATATTTGATACCCTCAAAGAAATACACCGCAAAACAAAGATTCACGTGGAGATAACTGACTTGGTAGTACCACAAGTTGGTGATAATCTAGAATCTGCCAAAAAATTATGCCAATTCATCTATGATGAATTTGGGCCTGACATGCCAATACATTTTCTTAGATTTCATCCAGATTACAAAATGATGGATTTCGAACCAACGCCAATATCTACTCTTGAAAAACATCATACGATTGCAAAGCAGATTGGACTCAATTATGCTTATTTAGGAAATGTCTCAGGTCACCCTCTTGAAAATACACACTGCCCACAATGCAAGAAAATTGTTGTCAAAAGATATGGCTTTGACATCCAGGGATGGTATCTTGACGATAATAACAATTGTAATTTTTGTGGTACTAAGATAGCAATTGATGGTAAACTTTCTAAAAACTATAAACAAAGCAGATTCCAGTTTGTACTCTGACATTTCTAAGATCATAATCTATTTTTGAATTCTAATCAAAGGTTAAATATCGTGCAACTCGAATTAAGTCATGCCAACAACTTACATCCTGATCAACTCAGATCTAGGCTCAGATGTTGAAATAATTCAAAAGATAAAGCAAATACTTGGAGGTGAGAGCGGCATCAAGTATGAGATTCAGGGCGTGTATGGTGTATATGATATCATAGTCAAGATAACAGCAGATTCTATGGATCTTCTAAGGAGCATAATTACAAATAAGATTAGAAAAATAGACAAGGTTTACTCTACTTTGACCATGATGGTAATTGAAGAACAAGAAAAGTAACTTAGCCTTTTTTTACTAAATCTATAACCGCATGAATTTCTGATTCTGTATTATAAAAGTGTGGAGAAGCCCTTACAATCTTTTTAGAAAAAATGTCTCTTACCGCTAGTATTATGTTATTTTTCTCCAATCTTGCAACCAAAGTCTTTGAATCCTTATCTTTAACTGAAAAAGAGACTATACTGGTTCGTCGTTCTTCCTCCTCTGGACCATACAGAATCGCGCCATCGATTTTTGAAATTTCTTGTCGTAATAGATTTGCAAGCTTGATGTTTTTCTCTCTGATGGTTGAAATCCCTATTTTTTTCAGATAAATTACTGATGCCTCGAGGCCTGCAACGCCTGACCAGTTTCGGAAACCTGCCTGAAACCTTGCAGGCATTTCCTTATGAGATATCTTGTCTTCATGGAATATGGCAGATTCTCCACCAACCTGAAGCGGTTCAATTAGATCACTTGAATCTCTTCTGCAAAAGAAAATACCCATGCCCATTGGGCCACATAACCACTTTGAACCATTAAAAGACATGAAATTGCAATTAATCTTGTTTACATCAACATCACTAATGCAACCAATAGTTTGTGCAGTATCTACAAAATATGGTATGTTCTTTTCTGAAAGTATTTTACCGATTTCTTCTACTGGAATTATTGCACCTGTGTTAAACAATGCATGACTGAGCACAACAAGTCCAGTGTTTTTATCAATTGTACTTGTAAAAGTATCTGGTTCAAAATAACCCGTTTCATTGATGGGTAAACTTCTTAATTCAACCCTTTGACCTACTCTGACCCACGGATAATGATTGGCTGGATGTTCATGAGTTGAGCCACGTGTTACAATATTAGAATTTGGATTTAATTTCAATCCATTTGCTACAAAGTTTATTCCATCGGTTACACTTTGAGTTAGTACTATCTCTTCTGGTCTGCACTTGATTAGCCCTGAAATTTCTTTTCGTAGGTTTCCAAGCCTTTCTTTTACGTAATTATCGGAAGCCTCTGAATCCGGACCTAGTTCATTGTACTTGACAAGGAAATCACTCATTGCTGCTATGCTTGATCTTGGCATTCTGGAAGTGGAAGCATTATTTAGGTAGATTCTTTCTTTGTATGGAAAGTCTTGGGAATAATCTAAATTCATTATTATATTACAATTTAGTAGTATTTGTATTGTTTAAAAATCCTAGTGATGAATCTCAATCCAAGTTAAATTTGCAAACAATACTGGAGCAAAATCTTATCAATTCCATATTCTATTCTGATCCATTTTTGAAGGCTGGATTTATCTCAAAATTAGTTCAAGATACAAAACTTCAAGTTCTCTACCTAGATCTTGATTTGTTATACAGTGGATACGCGGTCTCGGGAATAACTCAAGTAGAAAAAAATGTGACTCTATTCCAGCCTACCATTGAAACTTTGTATCCCATGATCAAAGAGATCCTAGTAAAAACAAGTCTGTCTCAAACCATAATTATTGTAGATTCACTCAATGGACTCTTTAACATTCTAAATCGAAAAAAGAATATTGGTAAGACTGTCATGTCTATCATCATGTTGTTTGCAAGCATGGTAAAGATGACAAAATCATATCTTGTTGTTGCCAGCATGGTTAGGTACAAAAAAGAAGAGGGTTGGATATTATCCCCCACGGGTAAACGACTCGTTGAAACCAAAAATAGCAAAAAAATTCTACTTGAACCTGAAAAAGAAGGTATTGTGTTAAGCATGCCTAGTGACTCTTGCAAGCTTGTTATTCCCTTAAACTTAATTCCACTAGTCTAGCCTTTTTATTATGTGATATCCAAACTGGGTTTTCACAATATCAGAAACTTGCCCCTTCTCTAATGCAAAAGCCGCTTTTTCAAATTCTGATACCATGGCTCCTCTTGAAAAAAATCCGAGATCTCCACCCCTCTTTTTTGAGACATCCATTGAATATTCTTTGGCAAGATTTGCAAAGCTTTCACCTTTTGAAATTCTTGTCTTAAGATCTTGTGCAACACTTAGTTTTTCAACCAAAATATGTGCGCAGTGAATTTTATTTCCCATGTCTATTTGATTAGCAATAAATTATAAAAAAACGTCGGTCCAAACAATTATCATTCTAAAGATTTGGAATGAGACATTCTCAAATTAACGGTGTTATAAAATTCTCAAACGCCGTTATAACATGCCATTTTTCAGCAAGTTATATTAAGATCATTTCTAAAAGTACTTCCATGCCAGTTGGAATTATTCCAGATATAGGCGAACAAATGTGCATAGGATGTGCACTCTGCGTAGAGATTTGTACATCACTAGGCCCAGACGTATTAAGAGTAAAACCAGTAGAAGGCTGGAAGAGAGGTAAAGCATTTGTATTTTATCCAGAAAGATGCATTTCAGATGGTGCATGCATAGGTGTATGCCCAACAAAGGCAATCTTCTGGATGAGACCAATGGACTTTACTCCAGGTCAACCAGTACCACTCTACAGAAACTCTGTGTTCGTAAAGGGTTGGACTGAACTAATAGATTAAGTCCGCATAAAATTTCTCTTTTTCTTATTTTTATTTCTAAACTTCGTTTTCTACATATATGGTACAGTTTTATAATATACCATGAGCAAACCCGGAAATCTCTGGCGAAAAATGCATGGAAAAATAGCAAAAAAGCCCACAAATTTTAGCTGGCTAATCAGTGACAAGTTAGCTGGCAGTGGAATGCCAACCTCTGTTTCTGAAATAGATTGGATATTAAAGCAAGGAGTAAAATCCATTGTTACAATGACCGAGAACTCACTCCCTGAATCATGGATAAAAAATGTAAAATATCTTCATGTTCCAACAGAAGACTTCTCTGCACCTGACGTGGAACAAATTGATGAAGCAGTAGAGTTTATTCAAAAAAGAATTGAAAATAATGAACCTGTAATGGTACACTGTGCTGCAGGTATGGGAAGAGCAGGTACTATTCTTGCTTGCTATCTTGTCAAATACCAAAAGGTTTCAGCAAAGGATGCTATACAAAAAGTACGAAAAGAGAGACCGGGTTCTATCCAGTCTGAATCCCAAGAAATAGCAATTGGCCTATACTACAAATCCATAAACAAGTAATTTACTCTGGTATGGATGTAGTTACCATCTTGCCGTTTTCAAGTTTGATAAACAAAAATCTGTTATCCTTGAAGATCAAAGTTATTTCACCGTTTTTTTCTTCTACTTCAAGCAGTTCTTGTCCTCTAAGTCCATCGAATTTTGTCATACTGATCCACCAATAATTCCATTTATGAGTGTTAAAAAGTAGAGATAACTAATTTTCGTTTAATCTCTAACAAAGAAATCTGTAGGCATTTGCAGTTATCACAATATACCCCACTATTTGGTGACTTCGATCTCAATTTCTTTAGAGTGTACAGTTTCATCAAATGGTTCTGCATAATCATGTTTGAACCACGAGACATAAACTTCTGCTTCTATCTTGTGTTTACCCACTCCAAGCTCTGATGCATTAAATTGCATTTTTTCATCAAAGTCAAGAAATATCTGTTGAGCTTCAGATTGGCTATTTGGAATAATTGGCTCAAAGTTCTTGGATATCTGTACCCAAATCTTTTTCTCTCCCATCTGTGTCAGCTTTGGATTTCGTGTCCAAAAAAGGGCAACTTTTTTGTACGTATCTAAGGGCTTACCAATTTCCTTCTTTCGGAGGCCACCTGTGTGGAGCTTTACTCCATATCTTAGCTTGAAGGTGTTGTCATGATTATTGTAAGCTTTTTCCCAATTTCTCTCAGTGAAAGCTTCTCTTAATGCGCCTATTACAGAAAATTTCACGTTTATTGTAATATTGTCTTCTGTTCCTGGCTTGTCTGATGCTTTCACCAGAGAAACTCCACTTATTGTATTTTTATCACTGGTCAACTAATTGGGGATGGTTTATATCCTCAATAAGTATTTTTTTGACTTACATGGATGTTCAACTGAAAAAGTCTTCTCCAAAAGAGGTTCAATTGGACATAAGCAAATCCGACATTAGCACTCTCTATATAGTACAGTATGAGATGCTCAAGGATCCTACTGTAGAGTTTGCAGGTGTGGTCTTGAGACACCCACTTACTAGACAACTTGCGATGCGAGTAAACACTTCAAAAGGCAATCCAGTAAAGGAAATAGAAAAGGCAACAAAGACAGCCTTGGAATACACTGCTGAGCTAAAAAAAATAATTTTCTCTAAAATTAAAGGTGACTAAATGAAATTCTGTCCCAAATGTCAGGCACGATTAAAGATAGATAGCTCTGACTCTGAATTTGTATGTCCCAAGTGTGGATACAGCGAAAAAGGAAACAAGGTAACAAAAGAAGTAAAAAATGAAGTTGTTCCTACCATTATTGCATTAGACGATAAAGAAATGAAAGAAGCGTTGCCAACAATCAAAATCGATTGCGAAAAATGTGGAAATAATGAAGCAGTGTGGTGGATGCTCCAAACAAGAAGCGCAGATGAACCAACCACTCAGTTTTATCGATGTATAAAATGCAGCTATACTTGGCGAAACTACGCATAGGTATCATTCGATTTCTTATAATCATCAAATAGATCGCAGTTATTATGAAACAACCTTCTGATTTACTAGGCGATGTTAATAGAACTACTACTTGTTAGCATACAAAGCAGTAAGACAACAGTTCACACCAACCACAGAACTTGGTAATATGATGAAAACATTTCAACAAATGGTGAATGAATGTATAAGAATCGGTCTTGAGGATAATATCTCAACATTAGGTAAGTTTTCATCTTTACATTACAGAGATTTAGACAAATACCAAATACAATCAAAATACAAACTTATTGCAATGTCACAGGCTATGGGCAGACTAGCTCAGAGAAAAAGAGACATCAAGAAAGGCAGAAATCCAAAATCACCCTATGTCAAAAAATTGTATCTTGTATCATGCTATGGATTCAAAATAAATGGAATGTTGCTTTCATTTCCAACCTCAAATGGTGACAAGTTCTTGGTCAAACTAAATGAGTACACCATGTCACAACTGGAAAATGCAGAACCAAGGTCATTTGTGATAACACCTGGTTCAGTATCAATCTCAGTAAGAAAACAAGTAGAGCAAATCATTCCAGAAAACGTGATTGGGATAGACAGGAACTTGAGAAACATAACAATATCAACTCCAAATCAAACTGTAATGTACAAGACTAGCAAGTTATTATCAATAAAGGAAAACACATCTCACGTGATATCGTCTTTTAAAAGATTTGATGTAAGAGTAAAGAGGCATTTCTAAAAAAGGCTTGGAAACAGGAGAACAAGGAGAATCCAGCAACATCTACACATAATCTCAAAAGACATTGTCAAAAAGGCAGTAGAATCAAAGTCAATGATAGTTTTGGAGGATCTAAAGGGAATAAGAAAATTATACAGAAAGGGAAATGGTCAGGGAAACAAGTATCGAAGAAGATTAAACTCATGGTCGTTCTATGAGTTGCAACGGCAGATCCAGTATAAGGCATCATGGGAAGGGATTCCAGTAAAATTTGTAGATCCAAAACGCACCAGCCAACTCTGTCCAATGTGCAGAGATAGAATCCAAGAGGACAGGTTACAACTTCGTAAATTGTTGTGCAATAATTGTAAGAGATCAATGGACCGCGATGTTGTTGCATCCATGAACATATCTTACAAGGGGTGGAGTAGGTTTTGCCATCCTAGAGGGCTTCCAGAAGAAGCGATGAAGGGAGAAGATGGAAAACTTACGGCCATTAATCCTGCAAGTAGATGGAAGCAAGTCGAGTTTAAAGACGCGAGCTGTAAACTTGACAGAACCCGCATAAGGTTTAACTTGAACATTCTGGAGATGTGAGTAAGTTTGGTATTTTCTGCAAAGACTGGGGGTTCTGAAGAATGGAAAGCAGTCATCTCTGCCATATCAACCCTAGTTGAAGAAGCTACATTCGAAGCTACTGGTGAAGGAATTGCCTTCCGCGGAATGGATCCATCACACGTAGCATTAATCGATATTGCTTGGCCTAATTCTGCATTTGAAAAATATGTTTGTGACGAAGATGTCAAGTTTGGAGTACGAATAGACGAGTTCTCAAAACTGATCAAAAGAGCTGATAAAAAAGACAATATAGAAATCAATATTTCTGAAGACAAGCTTTTACTTGTTACAATAGGTAAAAATAAGAAATACAAAATGCGATTGATTGAAAGTTCAGCAACTGATACACCACTTCCGAAAATTACCTACAATGCAAAAGTTGGTGTACTATCTACAGAATTTGACAAAATACTTGGTGATATACAAGTAGTTTCAGAATACTTGTCCATTAATGCTAATTCCACAAAAGCAGAATTTTCAGGACGTGGTGATTCTGGCGAGGCAATCATAACACTAGAAAAAGGAATGCCTGAAATGCCAGAAATTGAGGTAAAAGAAGATAGTAATGCAACCTACAGCTTGGAATATCTCAATAGTATAGTGAAAGCAATAGGTACTGTAGCAGGCACAGTGATTTGCGAATTTTCGAGTAAAATGCCGCTTAGATTAGAATTTAAGGTAGCAAACATAGGAAGAATTCACTTTTACCTTGCTCCTAGAGTTGAGAGTTAAAAGATTTTAAGGATAATGGGACGAGGTTAAACTGATTTGAAACTTGTTCTAAAATTCGGTGGAACTTCTGTCTCCTCCCCGCAAAATATACAAAATGTTTCAACTCTGATAAAAAAACTAACAAAAGAACACAAAATCATTCCAGTGTTTTCTGCCATAAGCGGAGTTACAGATGATTTAATCAGAATAACACATCTGATTCAAAATAGAAACAAGGAAGCTGCAAGTTCGCTTGCAAAGAAAATCATCAAGATGCATACTGATATTGCAGAACAATGTGTAAAGAACGCAAAAATAAAAAAAGACTTGATCAGCAAAATGAAGGCAGATCTTGATGAATTTGAGGATCTGTTGCATGGAATGTTGTTACTTGGAGAGGTCACACCGCGGTCTTCTGATTACATGATCTCATTTGGTGAAAGATTATCCATAAACTTGGTTGCATTTACATTAAATGAGATGGGTGTAAAGGCGGTACCACTTACAGGAAAAGATGTAGGAATAGTTACTGATTCTAATTTTGGAGGGGCAAAGCCACTCATGGATACAACACGCTTGCATGTATCTCATACTGTAGAAGATCTTTTACAAAAGAAAGCCATGCCAATAATTGGAGGATTTGCTGGAGCCGATCAGCATGGCAACATAACTACATTTGGAAGAGGTGGGTCTGATTATACTGCAACTATTATTGCATCAAGCATAAAAGCAGACGAAGTCTGGTTAATGAGCGATGTAGACGGTTTGATGACAACTGATCCAAAGATTGTAAAAGATGCTAAACTGATCAAGGAGGTATCATACATTGAAGCAATGGAAATGGCATTGTTTGGTGCAAAATACATTCATCCAAGAGCACTTGAGCCGCTTGTCGCAAAAAAAATTCCGTTGCGTATAAGAAATACGTTTAACATTGGTAATCTAGGTACGCTGGTTACTGCTACCCCTCAAGCTGATACACAAAAGACTGTAAAATGTGTCAGCACAATAAGGCATACCGGACTAATCGATGTTAGGGGTGGAAGTATGGTTGGTGCACCTGGTACTGCAGCTACAATATTTTCAATACTTGCAAAAGAAGGTATTAACATAATGATGATATCTCAAAGTCCATCCGAGTCATCCATATCAATTATAGTGAAGAAGAATGATTTGGACAAGGCCGTAAATGCACTTGAAATGAACTTGCTTGGTAAAGTCATTAAAAAAGTAGATGTTACAGTAGATGTCTCCATCTTGGCTCTCATTGGTTCTGGGATGAGGGGAATTACAGGTGTTGCCTCCAAAGTATTCACAGCTGTAGCAAAAAAAGGTGTAAATGTAATAATGATAGCCCAAGGTTCGTCTGAGCTTAATCTTGCATTTGTAGTCAAAGACTCTGATTGTAATGCAGCAGTACAGGCATTGCATGACGAGTTTAATCTTGGCAAGTGATCCAACTTCTTTCTAAAAGCATATTTATGTAAATTAGATGTTCATAGAACATGAACAGATTTTTACTTTTAGCAATTATTATCATAATTGGAGGCCTTGTAGCTTCATTATCATTATTCAATGATCAACTCGCTAATGCTGGTTCAATAAAGAAAATCCAATTCACCAAAACAATCACATCCATACAAGATCCTGGAATTGGTCACAGTAATGAACAGATAGCAATAGTGTTGCCGCCAAACAGCGGTTCCATTTACCATGGAACAATTACATACAGTTCAAGTCAGCCTGTTCAAATTGTTATTCTACATCAAATTAACAAGAATGATTCAAAGGGACAACCAATTTGGACAGTGGATGGCAATACACTTTATGCCCAGACAACAATTGACACAAATTCAACTGGTGGCAGTATGGATTTTGCAGGATCTGCAATAGGCCTTTATTCAACAAATTCTAGCCAGTTTACTGCTACCGTGAGTGTAGACGGATGGATAAGGGTAACAACTCCTGATGTTATTCAAGCTACCATTACACCATTAACGGAAAATTATACACTCAAACTAGCAGAAAGCACAATTCCAGTACAGATACCTATGCATGAGGGACTGGTCAATGGAAGGGCTGTTTATTATATCATAACAGATTCAAGCAATAATCTTGTAGCAAATACAATATCGGACAAACAAAACTGGAAGGTTCAACTATCGCCAGTATTGGCTCATGCTCCAATTACATCATTTGATAACATCTTCATCTTTACAAACGGTATCACTGGGAATGGAACACAAGGATATCAAAATGATGTGTTATCGTTTACCCCCTCTGACAATCAATATAGTCCATTAAGCAAGGTAATTCAGGTATCGTGGAATATAGGACGAGGACCATTTCTTCTTAATTCTACACAAGCGATTCTTGATGCAAACATGACTGGAAAAATAAAACTGACTGTCACTGATACAATCTTGAATACTCCCCAAGTAATCTGGAATGGAGGTACATTGAATGTAAGAGCCAATAAGATATTGTCAGATCAGACATCGTATTTGAATGGACAAGTACTTGATATCAATGTAAATAGTATGACTGCAACCTTTGTTGGACATAGAGGATGGGGACCAGATGGAAAGACAATATACTATATCATTACTGCGGGAACTCCTAAAGGACCTGCACAGACTATGGGAATTCAATACATTCCTTCACTTTCACTTCTTGGCTTGTCAGCAAGAGATGTCTATCACTTTACTAATGGTTTGCAAGGTGCAGGACCATTTGGTTATCAAGAAGGAATTTCTAGTGCACAACCAGGGGATTCTACTTACAGTCCTATCTGTAAAATTTCAATAATAAATTGGAACGATCCAAGCAATGCAAAAGTTTTAGAAAATAAAAATGATATTGAATATGAACGATCCGCAGGAAATATCACAGTACGGGAAGCAACAACTCTTGGCAACAGTTACATTCTTGATTGCCCAATCATAACTCAATGAAAACATCAAAAGGGATAAATTTACTTTGAAAATCTCTACTATACATGACCGGCAAGCTGTTTATTGTAGGTGTAGGTCCTGGTCATCATGACCATATGACTTTTCGCGCAAAGCAAGCAATTGAAGAAAGTAACACAATTGTTGGCTATGAAACATATGTTAACTTGGTTGCGGATCTGATAGAAGGAAAAGAAGTTCACAGATATGCAATGACACAAGAAGTTGAAAGGGCACACCAGTGTATCGATCTTGCAAAATCTGGAAAGATAGTATCGCTTGTATCAAGTGGAGATCCGGGAATATATGGTATGGCAGGCCTGATCTATGAAATTTTGGCAGAAGAGGGATGGGACAGAAAAATTGGTCTTCATGTTGAAATAGTTCCGGGAGTTTCATCGCTCAATTCTTGTGCTGCACTAGTTGGTTCTCCTCTCATGACAGATTTTGCTGTAGTAAGCATGAGTGATCTGCTTGTACCTTGGGAGATTATAACAAAGAGAGTAGAAGCAGCAGCGCAGGGTGATTTTGTTATTGTAATATACAATCCTGCAAGCAAAAAAAGGATTCATCAATTGCAAGATACTCGAAAACTTCTTCTAAAATACAGATCGCCAAATACACCAGTAGCAATTGTAAAGGGTGCATTTCGTGAATCAGAAGAAATCGTTCTAACCGATTTGGAAAGCATGGAAAAACACAATGACAAGCTTGGCATGATCACTACTGTGATAATTGGTAATTCTTCGACTTTTATGTACAAAGATTTGATGATAAATCCCCGTGGTTATACATCAAAATATAATATTGTAGAGCCGCAGCAGACCCGAAAATAACATGACATCAGTCCAGATTGGACTAACCATACCACAAGGATGGCTAGATGAGTTTCACACTGATAATCCTTATGAACAATTTTTGTTTTCAAAAAATATTGCACTAGCTGCAGAACATCTTGGCTTTGATGCAGGATATGTCTATGATCATTTTGTTTCTCATCCATCAAATAATAGTACCAAGACTTTTTTTGAAGCCTATACACTTCTTTCTGCAATTTCTTCAATAACATCAAAACTTCGAATAGGGCAGATAGTAACATCCAATTCCTTTAGGCATCCATCTCTTTTGGCAAAAATGACATCAACACTTGATGCAATAAGCAATGGAAGGCTGGAGTTTGGTATAGGAGCAGGCTGGTTTGGATATGAGTATGATTCCTATGGATACAAGTTTGATGATCTAGTAACACGAGTAGAACAACTTGATGAATCCATCAAAATAATCAAAAAGATGTGGCAAAATCAAAAATCCAACTTCAAAGGAAAACATTATTCTATTAAAAATGCCATCTGTGATCCAAAACCCATTCAGCGACCTCACCCGCCAATTATGATAGGTGGAGCAGGAAAAAGTCTCATGAAGGTTGCAGCAAGACATGCTACTAGGTATAATCATCCATTTGGGACACCTGAAATTTTAGAAGAAAAAATAAAACTATTAAAAGAGAACTGTAAACTAGTCAAAAGAAATTATGATGAAATAGAAAATTCTGTATTGTTACGAATTTTGGTTGGAAAAGATAGTGATGATGTAAAAAATATTATATCAAAACTAAAAAAGAAAAACGAATCAATTGCAGAATTTATCATACGTTCAACCGATAGTATTGCAGTAGGTACTCCAGACGAGGTAAGTAATTACTTGCAACAATATCAGAAAATTGGAATAAATTACTTTATTGTTAATTTCATAGGGCTATCAAAATCACTTGAGATGATGTCACTATTTTCAAGAAAAGTAAGACCTACTCTCAAGTAGTTTTCTTTATTGCTTCTGAAAGTTCTTCAGTCAAGACAATTTTTTCCCTTATCGGCTTGATTATATTGGTTACATATTTGGAGACTGTAGCCTTTAGATCCGATGGATGTAATTTTTTTTGTGCAAAATCTGTTTCTAAATCTTGATAATTTGTATATGTAACGTTGCCGCCAAATTTAGCAGGGCGTTCTACAATAACTTCATCGAATTCATGAAAAATAATATGTTTTGAGATCTCAAGTACTGGATTCTTATCTACAATTCCCTCCGGGCACCACGCTTTTTTGAATTTTGAATTAATTTCTTCATCTGTATCATGAACAAATATTCCTGATGCAGATTTTGATTTGCTCATCTTGCTTGACACAAAATCTGAGTCAGAATTTGAGATAGGCTCTGGCTCTCCAAGTCCTGCAAGAATATGATGATGAACTGCAACTGGTACCTTCCACTTCATTTTCGGGAAGATTTCTCTTACAAGCATGTGTATTTTTCTTTGATCCATTCCAGCATGTACAATATCCAAATCCATTGTATGGATGTCTACAGCTTGCATTGGGGGATAGAAAAGCTGACCAAGGTCAATCTTATCTTTCTCTGCACTTCTTCCCATTATTGTCATCGAACGCATGGTGCGCTCAAGAGACATGTTCTTTGAAAATTTGACAAGGTCTAACCAATATCCTCTTCTTGATTCATAAAGTTGTGAGCCTTCCACAATCTCAACTCCAGGGCAAAACATCTTGAATGCATCAGCATAGTATTTTGATACCATTCGTATCTTATCCCAGTCTCCGTCAAGTTTGTTGTTCAGATAAGTGTGCCAATCTGCCAAAAATACCGTACACTTTACTCCAGCTTTGATAAAGTCATTTATCTTGAATCCCGTTAGTATCAAACTACCCAAATGCATGAAACCAGATATCTCAAGACCAATGTAGTGTTTGGGTTGTGAATTTGTGTTAAACAGATTTAATAGCTCTTCTTCAGTTACCACTTCTTCTGTGGGCTCTCTTTTCACAAGCTTGATTTTTTCTGTTACATCCATTCCAGCCAGATTCCAACATGTATTCCTATAAATTTAAGCATCAAGTTCTTGAACTGACTTTCTAGGACGTGTACTGAGATAAAATGCATGTGTGCTTATCAGAAATGCTGCAAGAAACATCTTTGTTGCAAAGATGAGATTCCACGGTCTATTTGGATCCGGATATGCTACTGTGAGAGAATCAATGTTAGGAGTAACACCATTTATCATTCCTGCAGTGATTTGGGAACTCAATAGAATAAAGTTGTAAATTGTTTCATAGAGTGTAATTACTGCTAACCCCAAGAGCATCAGTTGTACCGTTGCAAGTTTCCATTTTGAAACAGTGACTGTTCTTTTCCAACCTATTCGCGAAACACAATACCAACTAATAATTGATGTAAAAAATAACCATGTTAGTAATTTAGCAAAGTGTGGGGCTGGAAATTCTGTCTTGACAAGTACCTCACCCATCACATATGTGCCCTTGGTAGACCATTCCTGTATCATAGCATAGAATCCAAATATGGTGATAGAACACATTATGAACGCGCTAACATAGAAAACATACAAGAAGATCTTGTAACTCGGATCATTTTCTTGCAGGTGTACCTTCATTTGATTCCAATGCATATCTCCAAAATATAAAAATTGGTTTTAATTTAGGAAGTTTAATTATGGCGAAAATTTTCTATTGTATTATTGAAAATTCCAATAAATATACCAATTATTGAAAAAGACGAAATAAATGAAGTATGTTCTGTATTAACAGAGAAATCTCTAACAACTGCAGCAAATGCTGGTGGAAGGAGAGTACAAGAGTTTGAACAACTTTTAGCCTCATATACAAAATCAAAATATGCAATAGCAGTAAATTCTGGAACAGCTGCTCTACAAGCTGCACTTTATGCTCTTGACATAAAACAAGGCGATGAGGTTTTGATACCATCTTTTACATTTGTAGCAACTGCCAATTCCATTCTGTCAGTTGGTGCAAAGCCGGTGTTTGTTGATATACGTCCTGAAAATTATACAATGGATCCAAGTGATCTTAAAAAGAAAATAACAAAAAAATCCAAGGCAATAATGCCAGTCCATCTATATGGAAATTTTGCATACATGGATGAAATTTCTGAGATTGCTAACATGCATAATCTTGAGATAATTGAAGACGCATGTCAATCACTAGGAACTACATACAAGAAAAAACAATCTGGAACATTTTCAAAAATGGGCTGCTTTAGCATGTATGCTGCTAAAGTCATAACTGCTGGAGAGGGTGGTGCTATAGTTACGGATGATAAAAATCTCTTTGAGAAACTACGCAAGATCAGAAATCATGGAATGCTTCATGGATATGACACCCGAATACTTGGACTGAATCTAAGACTCCCAGAAATTTGTGCCGCACTAGCCAAAGTCCAGATGAGAAAACTTACAAAATTTTTGGAAAAGAGAAAAAAGAATGCGATGATTCTTAGTGAACTCTTGTCTGATCTTGACGTCATATTGCCTCAAGAGAGAAATGATGTACATGTAAACTGGTATCTTTATACGATTGCCACCAAAAATCGTAATAAACTAATGAAACAGCTAAATTCACAAGGAATAGGCGCAACTGCATACTATTCCATCCCAGTACATAAAACTCCGTTTTATAAAAAACCTCTCAAACTTCCTCTTACTGACTGGGCTGCCAACTCTGTACTCAGTCTTCCAGTGAATCCATTGGTCACAGAAAATGACTTGCATTACATTTCAAAGACATTACACAAATTGATTGCATGAATCTGATTGAAAATATTGCAGGAGAATTGTGCAGGATTCTTCTTCCAATAGAGGATGAGATGTTTTTTGGGAATCCAAAATCGAACATAGCAATTTGTACCCTATCAAGTATGAGTCTACTAAAAGACATTTCAAAATCATCTATTATCAAAGAGGTTGCAATAGCTGGAAGATTGTTATCTGAAAACAAAGGAATTGATTCTCTTGTAAGATCTGTAATATTAAACGAGAAAATTGACACGATCATACTATGTGGAAAAGATACACTTGGACACAAACCAGGCGATTCTTTACTCTGTTTATATAAAAATGGAATTAATGCAGACCAGAAAATTATTGGTTCCTCAAGCCCGCATCCTATATTGACAGTTACAAAAAAACAAGTATCAAAATTTCAAGTACAAGTAAAAATAATAAACAAAGTAGGAGAAACTAGTATCTCACAACTAAAAACCATGATTGAGACTATGAGATAAACTCAGTAACCATCTATCTGTCTTTGTCTGTTTATCTGATTCTTTTTTTGATACTCTTTTAGAATATCGTCTGGAGTCATGTTAAGCTCAAGTGAAGCTTGAATTACAAAATGCCAAATGTCTATTAGCTCTTCGCGAGCTGCAGCTTCATCAAATGGCGTAGGTTTTTTCCACCACTTCCAATCTGTGTTTCTTTGAAGCTCAACTGCTTCATGAATTATTGCTGTACAAAGTGCAGAAATCTTTCCCTGGGTGTCTTTTGGATAGCGATCAAGATTCATCATTTTTTCAAGATTTTTTTGAAGACTGAAAATTGTATCCAGTTTGTCAACCATTATTCTATTTTTTAATTTGGGATATCTATAACCTTTGTTAGAAACGTACCATCTTCTTGTATCTGTCAAATCTCTTCTTAATATCCGATCTTTTCAATCCCGTTATCCCATATACCCCATATTTTTCCACTGCAAAAGAACCCATGACGTTTCCATATACTGCAGCCTCTCTGATGGTTGAGATTTTTGTGTTATTTTTGTTTGAGAGATATCCTATCATTCCACCTGCAAAAGAATCACCTGCACCTGTAGGGTCTACAATATCTTCCATTGAAAAGGCAGGTGATGGAAATATCATGTCTTCATAAAACAACAAAGAGCCATGTTCGCCTTTTTTTATTATGACATACTTTGTTCCCCACCCCATGATCTTTTTTGCAGCCTTGATCAAATTGTGGTTTTTTGTAAGCAATTTCGCTTCTTCATCATTAATTACAACTGAATCAACAGAACCCATCATCTTGATAACATCATTTCTTTTACTTGATATCCAAAATTCTATGGTATCACACATTGAAAACTTGACTCTATCAAATTCCTTTAGAATTCTAGTATTTTGGGCAGGATCATTATTTGCAAGATATACAAACTCTGACTTGCGGTATTCTTCTGGTACAACAGGTTTGAAATCCTTCAAAACGTTAAGTTCTGTCTTGTTGGTTGTACGCATACTCAAAGTTGAATCATAGCTTCCATCGTATCTGAATGTCTTGCCTTTTGCATGAACTACACCGCGTGTGTCGACAAACCTATTTAGTATATTCTGATAATTTTTTGGGAAATCCTGACCTATGACTCCAATCAAGCCAGGCTTTACAAAAAAACTTGCAGAGATTGCGGCATATGTTGCTGCTCCTCCTAATGCATTTTTAACAATTTTTGCGGGGGTCCTTATCGTATCATAAGCTATTGATCCAAATATGGTCAGCATACACTACAGCTGATTTTAGGAACCGTGTATAAATTCTCTGGCTTCTCGTTCTGTTGGATAATATGTGAATGGAACATTTACAGATATTATTGAGATTCTATACTTACTTGTTCCAGTCAACTTGATATTTGGAACATTACTACTTTTGTTATACTTGTCGAGAATTGTATTATCTGCAGTAAATGGCGTCTGAGACGAAATCTTGGCCATGGGTGGTATTACGAGTGGCTGCAGTGTGCCTGTACCAAGATTCTCATTGTTAATTGATATGACAAAGTCTGTCTGTCCTATGTTAATGGGAAGCAATGAAGGATTCTGGAACTGTAGCGTCATATTATACAGTGAATTATTTTCACCTCTCTGTATTATCTTGCTCTCAAGTATTGAAATACTGAGATTAGTGGCAGATAGATACTGAGAATATCCAAATATGCCTATTGCAACAATAACACAAACTATGATGATTATCTTTGAGCGTCTTTCCACGATATAATAAATTGAATATTCCCTTTTAGGACTATACAGAAAAAAAATCCAGATAAGTTGTGTAAATATTTTGATCAGTTTTCTAAGCTACTTAGAGCTAACAAAATAAATCAAGTAAATCAGAATTGAAAGTTATAAAATGGCAAGAATTAAGATAAAATACGGTCAAAATGAAATTGAAATAGAATCAAAGGACTTCTATATAGACAACGAAAGTGCAGAACAAGTCATATGTAATCTAGCGTCATTTGTCAAAGATTCTACAAATAACAATATTCAATACGATTATTCCTATAATCAATCTCTTCCACAAACAACCGGATTGTTACATTCACTTGATGATGCTGAGGTTCACGAACCTGAATTTGCTACACCCACATTTATCAACAAAGACCAGATTAGAAGCAAAATGCAGGTACTAATCGAGGGTACTTTTTTTGATCAGCCAAGAACTGTCTCTGAGGTAGTAGCACAACTACGAGAATATGGCTGGTCTACAGTTCCACTAGACGTATCAAAAACACTTGCAACCATGGCTTTTGCCCATGAACTTCAAAAGGACTTGAGAGAAAAACGCAGCTATTATTCTAGGGTAAAACTACTTGAAGTTAATTAGACATTAAATCCACACTTTTCACACGAATCAAACACATCACCCTCCAGATGGTCAAAGTGTGCTTTGCATTTAAGGCATGTATGATGCATATCATAATATCCGTCTTTTTCAATCTCCCCAACTTGCTTGGATGATAATTCCATGCTGCCGCATTTTATACAATGACACCCACATTGCATGTGACTCGTTGATATTTTACTATTAATAATCTAAGTTGAAATTTTATCTCAAGCCTTTTCTGGCTTGGACGATGCCTTTGATCTAGTCTTTTTCACTATTATGATTCCTGCTACTCCTGCTATAATAATGCCTCCAATCAAAAGGTAGGTTGACGTATTATCTGATTGATTTGTAGGTGTGGTAACTCCTATTGTAGCACTATTAGGTGAACTAGGTATACCTGTTTGTTGTCCTTGACCAATTGCTCCTCCTGTTATCTGAATGGTACCATTTTTGGCTGGTTCAAATCCAATCCATGCATGTGTTGCATTATTGTGGAATTCTTGGTGTAAGGTTGCATTACCATTTAATGTCACAACATATGGACCAGCTAAAAGAGCCTGCGGCATTATCACAGTGATTGGCACATTTGCCTTGTCAATATTAAATGAATATGTTTTTAGTGATTCATCAAAAGCATAGTTTCCAAGTCCTGATACAGTTCTTACTCCTACTGAAAAGTTCTTTCCTGCCATTTGAACAGTCTGAATATTCATAGGTTCATTTATGATATACTCTAAACTGAATCCATTTCCATGTTGACCTAGACCCAGATTTCCAAGATATACAGGCCTGCTATTTGCCCAGACCATGTCAACTCCTTTGGGAAAATGAAATGCAGTATAGCTAGTATCTTGTGGTTCATAATAATTCCATCTCCATACTCCATCAGTATTTGTTACAGCATTTACTAGATCATACTTGACCAAAGTCATATTTCGTTGTGAAGCGTTAATGATTATGGATAATGGTATCTTTTGGATCTTGGCATATTCAACAGGATTACCTTTGGCATCTGTAACAGTAAGATTATTCATGTTGCCATTTACTGTATCAATTTGAATTGGTTTCAAATTTGCAGCAGTAGAGTTGACCTCATGCGTTACATGCGCGGTACCCTTTTCATCAATGGTAACCTTGAGAACTTCATGAGGCAAATCACCCATGGACAACTGGCCAAATGCTTGGGAGCCTGAAAGAACTAGTATTGATATGAGAAGAAGACTAGGGAGAATTTTCAACTCTAACTTCCTATTCTGATACACTTATGCGAACGATCTTTGCTTCCTGCTGAGGACAATCGTTTTTATCTCTTGGAATCTTGACAATCTTATCTGCCACATCCATTCCCTGCAGGACTTGTCCAAAGACAGTATACTGCTTGTCTAGGAAGGTACTATCTGTAGTTACGATGAAAAACTGAGAGCCTGCACTATTTGGATCCATAGCTCTTGCCATTGATACTATGCCCCTAAGGTGAGATCTGGAGCTAAATTCCGCCTTTATTGTATATCCTGGTCCACCCATACCCCAATTACTCTTGTCTGACTTCTTTGTATTTGGATCTCCTCCCTGAATCATGAAACCCGGAATTACACGATGAAACAGTGTTCCATCGTAAAAGTTACTTTTTGCTAATTTGGTAAAATTTCTCACAGTTTCTGGGGCAATATTTGGAAATAACTCAAAGACTATGTTGCCAAAATTTGTTTCAATAGTTGCCTTGGGCACCTCTTAACAACTGATTTTTAATCATAAGAACTTTTCTCCACTTGTTTCCATGGTGGAATAGATGAAGATGTTGCTGGTTCTACATGGTCATAATAAAATCGTAAAATAAAAACATTTTAGATAACAAACTTCTGTTTGTAAAATTTCTTCAAAAACATGATTCTGTGATACAAACACACAATTCTATTTTTATGTCAAAGTCAAACTTTCAAGTATCAAAAATTATTACCAAAAACATAGTAACAGTCTTATATAGAACATCTGGAAATTAAAATTCGTGAATCGTACTACTCAAAGCACAAGCATCAAACAAGCAATCAATGAATTGCTTGACAAAGGCCTTACAGATAAACAAGATATCTACTCCAAAGTAGTAGAAGAACTTGGGGTTCCAAGACCAACCGTCAGACGAGTAGCTAGAGATCTTCGAAACGAACTTCTACAAAAGATAAAGATTTTACAGTCTGAAGTTCCAGAAATGGAGATCGTACAAGGGAAGACTACTCAAAGCACCAAATTAGCATAAACCCCTTTTTCATTTTTACAAAGTCCTTTTTTATTCTGAAAATCTGCATTACTATTTATATTCAGGCTTCCAAAAGGTAAATTCATGGGACGCCAATATGATACACCTACAATCGTGACAAGTTGTCTTGCAATAGCAATGACCATAATGTATTTTATCATGCCTGCAGCTACGAATCAAATATTTGTGGTTTTTTCAGCCATCTCATGGTTCTTGGTAGCCATATGCTGGCTGGCTCTGAAAAGTACCCAATATATGCACAGATTTGAAGCCCACGAGCACGAAGAAAAAAAAAAGCTAACTAGTCATAGCAGCGGTCAAACCCTTCAAATGACATCAAATCAGATTAGTCAAGCAAAATCTGAATTAAACGCTGAATTGGACTCACTTCGAAGTTCACTTAAGAATAAAGATGAAGAGATTGAAAGTCTAAAATCTGAGATATCAAATCTTAACACACTCGTTGAGATTGAGAAACTAAAAGTAGATCTTGCCAATCTGAAGACTTTGGCTGCAAAGGAAAGCAGTAAAAAGAAAAAATAGCTACTTGCAATGTGCACAAAAGTGCTTACCATGATTTTCTTTACATGAAGGACAGCTTATTGCTCCACCATAATGGCAGTTACATTTGCATCCATCGTTTAGTTTCTCTTCTGATATCAAGTGATATGAACAATAAATACGTCAACTTAATATTTATCAATACTGAATTGTTGGCATGAAGTTACTAATAGGTGCGATCTTTGGACTCTTCATACTTTTACTTCCAAGTATCACACTACCCACATCTCAGGGTGCAGAATGGAACCAGAATCTAGTAGTAGCACCTGAGGGAAATGTTGTGACGGAAAAAAGTGTTGTTTCTATGTATATCCCAGGAGATAGCAAATTACCATTTGGCTGCGTTTGGGGAACAGTACAAAATGCTGCACCAGGTTATCCTGTTATAATTCAGATATATCAAAATGGAAAACCAGTTTATGTTGCACAAACCAATGTAAAAAGTGACGGTTCCTATGAACACTATTTCAGAGTAAAGTCTGTAGAAGGCAACAAGGTTATTCACATCTTTGAAGGGAATTATACAGTAGACATCTTCAAAACTGTTGTACAAAATACACCTGGCACAACTTTAACCTAAATTTTTAATTTAAAATAAGACGGGCTCGGAGGGCTTCGATCCCTCGACCTGTAACTTAGGAGGCTACCGCGCTATCCATGTTTCGCGTCAATTAGACTCTGCGCCACGAGCCCAAAAAAACCACACTGGGTAAGCATTTAAGCGTAATCAAGATTTGAGATGATCATCTGATGAACCTGTTGCCAATCAGGATCGTTGTCATTATTCCACTTTTCATAAAATACAACATCTTTGAGACCAAGGCGTGGTAACCAACCGGCACTCTCTAGATCTGGCTTGTCTGCAAAATTTGATACATGCCCAAGACAAAGATAAGCTACAGGAACTACATGATCTGGAATCTCCAGAATTTTTTTAAGATCACTGTTTGAAAGTATGCTGACCCAACCAACACCAATTCCCTCTGCTCTTGCTGCAAGCCAAAGATTCTGTATCGCACAACAGACACTATAGATCCCTGTCTCCGGAATACTTGATCTTCCTATGACAAACGGGCCAAACTTTGTAGGATCATACGTAATGCATATGTTTACAGCACAGTCCAAAATTCCTTCAAGTCTTAATGACAAATACTTTGATCTTTTTGGGTCCTCAACAAGAGTAGAAGAGCGAAGCCGTTCCCTATCAAACGAATCTCTAACCTGTTTTCTCACATCTTTATTTTTAACCAAAATAAAGTTCCATGGCTGAGAGAACCCTACAGACGGGGCATGGTGTGCCGCATTCAATATCCGTGTGAGTATTTTTTCATCAATTGGTTCTGAAGTAAAATGAGATCTAACATCGCGTCTAGAAAATACTGCCTTGTAAAACCCGTCCTTTTCCTCTGGTGAAAAATCACCAATCATATGATAGTCACTTGATGCATTGCATATTATTCTTGTTTTCTGGTACTTTTACATCTTGACATGATTATCATTTGGAGATTGACTGTATCGTGGAGTCTCTTTCCGTATGTGGGGTATAGAGTTGTTGGAATATAGTTTCTTTCTAATTCTGAATAGAAATATTGTAAATAACTTTCAAACCATAAAATTGAACACCAAGAGTTTCATTTAGTCAAACCCTCATATCCTGAACAGAACTCATGGAACTAACGTTAATAACGTCTAGAGTGAGGCCGAATTCTATTGGGCCGGTAGTCTAGTCTGGTTAGGATACCTCCCTGACACGGAGGTGGTCGAGAGTTCAAATCTCTCTCGGCCCATTTTATCTGACTTTACGGGCATCGTAAGGTCTAAACTGATAGATGAATTAGACATCGTCGATGTCTGAACTCTGTATGTTTTGATGTTATTTTTTTGTACTAGCTATGGATTTTGCAGTACAATTTTCAACAAGGTTGACTTTTCACTTGACAGAACTCTTTGACTTGATTGCAGATATCAGCATCACTAGTATCTCCTGCAACATTTGAGGATCAGCATTTGCAATCATGCTTTGAAGATCTTCTTTTTGTTGCGGTGCTTTTACTTGAGATTCCATATCTAGCAATTCCTCGCTTCTCTTGAAAGCATCTTGCATCTCCTTTACCAACTCTTCTGACAAGATTCCCTTGTTTGTTGTGTACTTGGCTTCAATGGATCCCTTGTGACCCATGAAAAAGACACGAAAGTCATGTGCAATCTTTCCTCTTGCTTCTGCAAGCAAGAGCTGTGTGTCAAAGTACGAGCGAAGTACATAGGGTCTCCATGTGAATCGTGGCCTGAATGTATTTCTGACAATGTTTGAGATACGGACTGTAAGAAGAAACTTGTTTCCTTCTTTACCTTGTCTTCCGTATTTGTAATCCCTGTTTGGAGCAATTACGGCCGACTCGGAATTTAGTATCTCGCCTTTTGCCATTCTGTCGTTTAGATATGCAAGCAACCTTTCTGATCCTACATTGGACAGAAAAGTAAAGTACTGATGTCTTGCTTTGGAGAGAGTTCTGCGGACAATTACTTTGGGAGGTGTATGCAAAAATCTTGTAACTCCATTGATGATCTCCAAGTCAGGAAGATCCTTTATCATCAGACCGTCTGTTCCGTTATGATTTCCCAAAACTTCGGGTCTGAGTCCTGACTTTGCCATCAGTGAAATTACTGCGCCTTCCCTAAGAGGAGCCCTGAATAGTATCTCAGCCATTTCCTTACCGTTTGGAACACGCTCATTTTCCAGTGTTGGCGTACTATCGGCATCTGTTATCTTGAGTCTTCGAACTATTAGGATATCAAAGTGTCTTAGCCATGACTTGAGGGCCGTCATTGTGGCCTCTATGTATTGTGGAGCATAGTGTTTAAGCTCCATCCAAGTTATGTGATCTTGTAACAGATCTGTTACTGCTTTAAGATCCTTGATTCCAAGTTCTGCAAGCTCCATAGGAGTCGTGTTATGTTCTTCACAAAACTTGACTAGCCTGCGAGTTCTGGACTCTGCCGTTATTGGGCTTCCTCTTGCAAGATTGTCATACCATCTCTTTACCTCGGTATTTGCAAGCAGTTTTCTTACCTTGTTTTCTCTTTTTTTGGCAGTTGTTGTTGAAGTTGTTTTGTCTATTGTGTTTCCCATATCAGACTGCCCACTTGCTTTACGCAAGCAGTCCTCATCAGGAACTTTAGCAACAATGTTGCTATTTAGCTTTTTTACGGTATCAATATAATACAATTTTCTAACAATACTCTACTAGAATACTATATCAGTAAGGGTTACAGGCATTCTTTTTATATTTAGGCAGGGATTCTACGAGTCTTGTTTTTTGGGATGATTTTTGCGGTGGGAAAGAAAACACATCTATTTTATTTTAAATAATTTAATTCTAGATTTTAGTGAAACGTTTCATAGCAGGAACGAAATAAATCCTTATGCAACATTTTAGATTTTAATAATTTTGTGCACTTTCAGAGTAAAGTTTCAAGATGTAGATTTGCTTAGGCATCTATCACATAGTTACATTATTCGATTTTAGCATGATCATATGTCTATGAAAAAATAGCAGAATTACGTCCAGCAGATTGTACGGAATCGGAATTCATGGCAATAATCTAAGATCTAAATTCCTAATTACATGTGATGTTTAGATAATAAAGTTGGTTTCAGAAGAAGATATTCAAAGGATTACTTCATTATCACTTCTTGAATTAAAAAATAAAGGCTGGTTAAAAGAAGATCCACATGATGAAGTATACTCTCAGATTCTTGAAAGAAATGAACTCACCAGAATATTAGTCAATAAATTAAGTGATGTTATACATCCTGCAAAATTCTCAGAATTCAAATCTGATATGAGTAAACATGGTTTTACTGAAAATGATATAATTCATAATTACTTTCTCATATTGTGCCAAATAACTTTAGCAAAATATGAAACACTAAAGAGATTTCTTCTAAGCATACTGAATAAAGAAAAACAATTTGAATATACAACCAGAAATAATCAAACACGAACTTGGCAAATATGTAAAGAAGATACATTTGGTAAATTAATTGATAAATTAACCCAGATACTAGTGACACCGGATTTTGAATCAATATTCAATAATGATCTACGAAATGCATTAGCACATGATGGGTGGTGGGTTAAAGACAATAAATTTTGTTTCAGAAAAAATTCAACACTCATTAGTTATGGCTTTAGTGAATTTATGAAGGAAGGAAAAATTGTGGATTTAACCATAGGATATTTCACTGTAAATTATATGAATAATCATAGATCGAGGTAAAACATACATCATGAGTATAACACAATATACCGATCAACAATTCTTTGGTTTCTTAGAAAACTCCAGTAAAATGTTTACAAAATTAGGTCTGAAACTTTCTGCTATAACTGTTAACGAAATTGTTCACACTATGCAAAATCAAATCCCAAAAATAGACCGGACTAAAATTACTGCATTATTTCATGATTTACAGGATTCAATAGATGTAGAATTTTGTAAGATATCTACTCATCATAAAAATATTTTTTGTTTACTACAATCAGATTATAGAATTTCATTGAAGATCTACCCACAAGTAGTAAATCAGGTATTCAATATGAATAACAAAGTAGATAAATTAGAGAGACGAATTAATATCTACAGAAATCTTGAAATTCTCCGTTCTGCAGTAATGCGAAATAACCCTTCAATTGAAGAAAAATTTGTTGGTTTAAGCTATGCATATCTAGGAATCGTTGATGGTTTATACAAATTATCATTGCAAGAATGTTATGTATGGCATAAAATTGCCAAGAATGAACCCATACACATGAAAAATATTTTAGATTCTAGTCCTGCTGAAATTTACAATCATTTTTTACAAGAGAAAATTAATTTATCATATTTCGATGGTTGGGATAGAACAGTTAGAAATTCAGTGGGTCATTCTTCTTTCAAATATGATAATGTAAAACAACAAATGACTTATGAAAATTATGATAGGAAGACTGGCAATTATAATACGATCGATTACACATATGATCAGTTAGGAGAGAATTATTACAAATTAGAAGCAATTTATCATGCGGTACTAGCAATTACTCACATATCTATGGTAAATGACTCTAGTCGTGTATTATGTGATAGATATCCATAATCTGTAACTATGGATTATATCGGTTCTATTGTATTTCTAAAATAAAAAGAAGGATTGCTTTTTGGCAATCATATTTGTATTAATTTTTGATTATGTCAAATGGTATGATGACAGTACCAATTTTCACTTCTGGAACATCGATTTCAACCGTTTCTGGTATCCCAGTAATAGTCTCATACCATGTTATTTTGTAACGCATAACTCAATTTCATCAATCTAGTTTTTTAGTATTTTTTAATTTTGAATTAAATATTTTTATTTGAGATACGTGTAATGGATTCCTCTACTTGTTCATGGAAATATGCGTAATTTTCATTTTATCACTCAAGGATACTGGATGTGTCTGACACCAATTCCAGCCATACTGTCAATATGAAATTGATATGTTTGCATTGGGCAATTATAGGTTCCACCAAGCCACGAGAAATCACTTGAAACTATTCTAGAATTATTATCATATCCTACTGCAAAAGGTGTTTCTCCACAAAAGAGATCCATTCCATAAAATCCTGTTTGATTTCCTGTTTTTATCCAATAAACTACAGTAGAGCCGCCTTTTGGTATTGTATAATTATTTCCTATATCATTCCATGTTGTAATACCTGTTGCATTTTGATTGGAATTATTTGGATCAAAGAATCTAATTCCAAATATCCGTGTAGGAGTATCATTAGGATTATAATATCTCACACAAACTTTTCCAACAGAGTTTACAGGCATGTACAATACTGCAACCCCTGTATCTGGTTGCGGATAAGGAGTGTCACATGGCTCAAATGATGCAAGCGGCGTCAATGGTTTTACTATTGTGAACTCTGCACTTGCTGTTTTATTTTCAAGTGATGCAATCATTGTGTAAGTGCCTGTCTTGTTGATCGCTGGGAGCTTGTTACTGCTATAATCTCTTACAATGTAAGTAAATGGCTCAAGTGCAGGAGACGGTATCGGCTCTGTACGTGCATAACAATATGCACAATTGAACCAAATTTGAGTACCGTTTGCATCCAAGATTTTTACATCAGGTTCAGTATACCAATAATATCCAGAATAAGTTACTGTGGCACTAATTGGCTGACCGATTGTATAATTTTGTTGTAATCCATTTATTGCAATTTTGTTGACAAAAGGTTCTGGTAAAGTTGTATCCAAAGCCCAACCTCTTTGAACAAGTTTGCTTGCAGTTTCAGGTTTGACGCATGCGGGAGTATAGTATTCTGCCTTGAGGACTAATTGAAGACCTGAATTACAGTGTACATCATGAGCTATAGTTCCGTCTTTGAATTGTTTTAGTGGAGCTTGGATAAGAGTAAATGGCACATGTTGGGCAAGTGCTATGCTGGAACTGGAAAATATAACCACAGATAGAATTGCAATTATGGAATAATGCAGAGTTTTCACGTCTGAGATGTACTGTACTGTTTATGATTTAAAAAAGTGGTGTAGATTTAGCATGTACCTTTGTTAACTATTCATGAAATTAGGAAAAAAAGTACCAATGGTGATTTTTGTGCTAAATACTGGAAATTTGTAAATTTGCTTAATGGATCTATTTTTATTCATTAAATAATTACCTGATATATGAAATTCTGTCCTGAATGTGGGAAGGATCTGAATGGAAGTACAAAATTCTGTCCCGAATGTGGCATTAATCTAAATAACTTATCCCAAGAAAATATTCCACAACAAGAGATTAAAACAGAAGACTATGAGCCAATTTCCGATAGTGAAAAACCGATAATTCAAAAAACAACACGCGATCTTGGAACTAGATTAGAAGAATCTGTTGAAAGAATATTCAAAGATAGAGGATATCAAACTACGAGAGGTCAAAAAATTCGAGGACAATCGGGTCAATTTAATGAAATTGATGTCATAGCCAAACGTGGAAGCATTGCACTTGCAATAGAATGTAAAAATTATACAGAAGATAGAAAAGTCGGAATAAAAGAAATTCGGGATTTTGTAGCAAAATTGGATGATTTGAACATTAACAAAGGATTGTTTGTAACATCTTCTGATTTCTCATCAGATGCAATGGGATGGGCTTCAAATAATCCAAGTTCAAAACAATTAGATCTTTGGGATGGTTCTACCTTCATGGAACAATACAAGAGAGTAATGCTAGGTCGTACTGATAGCAAATTATCTGTCATAGAAAACAGTCTACTGTTAAAAGGTACTTTTGATGATTATTCTATTTTGACATTAAAAAATAAAGACAGAGTAGTCATAAAGAGACGAGAATTGATCTTTCATCCATACTATATAGTGGAATTTAATTTGCGTGAACAATTCAAAACTCCCGATAGACAAATCCACACACAACAAAATTCAGGAAAATATTTTGTAGACGGATTATCCGGAGAAATACTTTACAGTATAGATGACAAGGGCCATAGTCCTTATGATTTGGATAACATGCAAAAACAAATTGTGAGAGATTTGGAAGATCTAAGCCCTACTACAATAGAAGTTACTCAAGAACCTAATTCTGCAGTATCCAAGTTAGATCCAAGCTTAAACAAGAAAGATATCGAGTTTAAAGTCAAAACTGAGATAGTTAGAGATAATAAGACAATTATCCACTACGAGGTAAAAATATCACGAGAGAAAACGGAAGTCAAAGAATATCATCATGCACCAGATATTAACACAATAACAACAAGACCACGACTAGTTTATGTTCCTAAGATGGAGATTGAGTTCGAATCTAAAGAAAATAATTACTCCAGAATCATTCTGCCTGCATCTGATGTGATAATAGAAGATGATATTGCAGACTGTCACCACAAACTAGGTTTACAAAAAAGACATACTTTTGCAGTATGTGAGGTGTGTGGCATAGCCAAGTGTGAAAAAGACATACTTGTGGATGAGAAGGATCAATGTTATTGTAAAGACCATGCATCAGCAGAATTAAAAGAAAAAACCAAGGGAGATTCTATTGTAGATAAATTCAAGCATTTTCGGTTTGGTAAATAAATTAAATCTCATCTTATCCCAAGAAGAAATTCAAAACAGACCAACAGATCTATAAACTAGTTTAGATCTTCGTTAAGGATCCTTGCAAAATGAGAATATACAGGCAAGAACCATAGATTGGCACGAGGAAAGCAATCACATTAAAAAACTCTTATTAGATTATGATTGGGGATATAGGAAAAAAATTTGTTTAAAATGTTCTCTAGAGACTAGACAAAAACTAAGATGCTTTAGTGTGGATAATTTTCAAGATGGAATTCAGGAAACACATTGTGGAAAAATGGACAAGGCAAGAACTCAGAAATATAGGAAAACCATGGTGAATTTTATTAATTTCCATCCATTACGGAATCATCTTTAAGGCTTCTAGTAATCCAGTTTTAGTTTGAACATATTCTGCAAAAAACGTTTTTTTCATTATGTGCTCTCTGGCAACTGCCAGCTCATCTGTCTGATCATTGATAGAAACTGTTCTACTTGCAGATTCTGACATGTCAGATACTTTGTCAAAACCATGTGTTGCTTTATTGAAATTGTATTTTGAGTTTGGAATCTTTTTTGTACTTCTTATTATAGGATATCCAAGTGATGCACTATGTATCCCATAGAGTAAGACTGTTGATAATAATGAAAATGGGTTTGCTTGACTAAGATAACGTTGTGGTACACCAACTACATTACACCAAATGTCTTTTTCAAAGATTTTCTGTGAGAGTTCAATCCAATTGACTTGGCGTATGAAGATTGATCTGTAAATTACATTAAATCTTTGAAATTGATGTTCTATCAGTTTGTCTATCTTTTTAGCAAATAATCCAATAGGTTGCATACCAATGTCTAATGTTGGGGATACTAGATACTTTGAATTATTATTGCGAAGATCAAGTATCTGAGATTCAAATTGATCAACAGATTGCTCAGGATTTGTTTCATAGTCGGAAAGAATGAAAGCACCTGAGTCACGTTGTATATCCAAAATAGCATCTCTTTCCATATCATTTGGTGGATAATTGGGATAATATTGATAGTAAAAATCTGTAATTAATTCTGGATGTTTTTCTACTATATTTTTATAATTTTTTGTAATTGCATCTTTGATTAATTTTTCATTTATTTTACAGCCTTTTTTAGGTACGTAAACAAATTGCATTAAGGGAGTTTTCAGTGAGATTTTTGCCTTGTTTGATTTTAATAATTCACTTTGATGAGCTGAAACCAAAGGGAATTTTAATTCATGATGTGCAATTGTTGCAGCAACAGCGTTAACACCGATCAAATTATGCAGAGATTCGTAAACGTCATAGCCCACATTTTTTACTTCAATTTGCACTATTGTAATCACTCACCTTAGCATTTAATGAATATGTTTGATATTGTATTAACAAAAAGCTCTGATCATTTGATCCTCTGTAATTCTATGGATCAAAAAATTAGGAATAGTTTTAGAATATTTGTGTTTGATACAGATCTATTTTATTGAAACAATAAGAGATTAATCATTTATTTGGAATAATTTTTGTGGTGTTCACTCTTACTTTACGTTTTTTGAACGATATGAAATGTTGAGTTGGATCTATAGCTGGATTCATTAAATCTAAGCTAGTTAGATGTAAGAAAGATTTGAATCTGTCACTACTGTCAAGTTTTACCTTATTATCTTCTATAACGAGTTGAGTTAATTCATCATCCCATTCAGGATGACTCTTAATTATGGTTTCATGTTTTTTATATAATTCAATATCAGTAGTAAATAATCCTCCCTCAATCATATTGTTTATTCTTCGTGCTACTGTTATGTTTTTAATTTCTGATTGAAATACACCATCATCCAGTTTAATTATATCTACTAATGTTTCTGAGAATTGAACTGAGGCTTTCTTTTGATAATGTTCTAGTAAATTGAATATACTCTCCGTAGATTCTCTATCTATTACTAACAATTTTTTCTTTTCTTCAAAGTAAATACATGGTAACCCAAATTTGAATACTAATGCAGAGTCTTGGGTTAATTCATGTAATCCAATTTCATCATATGTAGCCACTAAACCCCCTTTTTCAAATGCCTTACTAAATATGGAAACAGTGTCTATTGCTATAACTGATTTTTCATCAGCTATGTCAAATAACATAGCGGAAAACTTAGCACGTTCCATTGACTTCAAGCTATCTATAGAATTAGCTTCTGCAGATTGAGATATTTGATCAATTGTACTTTTGATTGATGAAAATTTATCAATATCTAATACACTAAGAGCGTTATCTTCTGTGTCTTGTTTATCAAAACTAACTATTTTGATTTGTTCCTTATCATATGCCTCTTTAATTCGCTTTAATTCTGATATTATTTTTTTTCTAAAATAGACAGTTTTGATTGGCTTAAGTTTGAAAGCGTCAAGGTACCTACCATGTGTAGATTTTTTTAATAGAAACCCCTTAGGTGTTATATTTTCTAAATTTGATATTGAGTCGAATATCCAATCATAGTTTCCCTTTTTAGCCAAAGTTGAAAATAGAAAGTTATAGGATGTAATAAGACTATCCGTCAGAGTCCAGTACAATATTGATATTATCGGTTATTTCATTACACGAAACATCAATTCCTGTTTTTACATTAAGTTTAGATAATAAAACAACAGTATTGTCATGATCATCTGTTACTTTATACATGTTATACTTCATCAATGCCAATATTGGATTAATGTGCATCATGTTTGTTTTGATATACAATATGTATACTATGGAAATAACAATAGCAAACGTTATGATTTCTTTTAAATGAAAATTAGTTAAAAGAATTGACGGAATGTAACCTAATACATAAAAAATAACGTCATGTGTGATATTTGCTTTTTGAACTATCTTGAAAGTTTGTGATCCTTCACTATCGTTACGTAATTTTTCTAAATATGATGAAACACCAATCCATACAGCAACAATGAAAGCTGATGAGCCTACTATCAAATACCAATTGGCATTGCTACCTTTTGTAAGGGCATAATTAACTATCACAATTATCCATAATGGAATAAATGCCACTATGAAAAATGCAGTTTTTTTAGAAAACTGCATCAGATCAGATTTTTTATTTCCATATTTCAACATAGTATAATTTTCACCCATATCAGTATGGCATTACAAGTACACCCTATTGTAAGCTTAGGTTGAATTTCTACTCACCTTGGAAGTGTTTTGAATCAATGTTGACCATTTATTATCGCCTCTCACTTCTATTCCACATTTCTTCGCAGGAGTCTTACCATCTAGTTCCATGTATGGTCTAATGTAATTATGATAAATTTGATAACTGTTAATCAAAGGAGAATTATTTTTCTGTAGATCTATAGCTACCTTCTCACGGTCTCTAAACTCATCATTCATTCGTTCCATTTTGTTGTTATTCATATCGCTTTGCATACGGATATGTTTTATGTGAACTGATCCCTTTTTGTGTCTAAAACATTGTCTTTAGATAATTATTTTTTAATGATCTTTTGTTAGGAAATTTACGATATAATCCTCATCAGGCTGTCCATAACAATCAATCAAAGTTTGGACAGACTTCCAGCCTCCAATTCTTGCCACTATAGCATGATTGTACTTTGTCCTGTTCAGCCAGTAATGAGCTCCAACGCATGAACCTGCATGATATAGAAATATTCTTCCTTTATTCCAGCCAATCGGTAAATTTCTCCAAATATTGAAGATAACAAATCGTATGTTTTGCTTATCTCTTCAACAGAATCACCAAACAGATACTTGAAACTTTCCCTTTTTTCACATAATCCAAGAAAATTCCAGATTTGTTAGATCTTGGAACTAAAAATGTTAAAAAATAAAAGAATATACATTTTGTACAAATGTATGCAATACACACACTTTTGTGTATTCGTACAAATATTGACCAGTGTACGAATAAAATTATCCAATATATGATATTTTTCAAAAATGTACTAGTACATTTTGTGTATACAAAGTTATGATACAAACCCGCGTACAAATACGAAATATTTAGTATAGCACAAAATTGTATTCGTACACATTCAGTAGTACAACTATTGATGTCTATAAAGTCTAAATTATACAAACTACGTGGTGGTACGAACAAAAATAAAAGAAGGTAGGGACTAAGTAACCGTCCCAGTAGGTTTACTGCCGTGTTCATACACTCTGCCTCAGTGAACCTCTCTCGGCCCATTTCTTTTTATTCAATACCGTCAGTTACAATTTATGATGAAATTTACCATAAAAGAATCAGAATTTCTAAAGGAAAATGAGGGGTGTAGAATAGCTACATGTGTAAGTGATGTACCACATATTGCTCCTGTCACATATTATTTTGAAGATGGTTTTTTTTATTTTGCAACAGACTATAACACAAAAAAGTATGCAAACCTAAAAAAAAATAACAAAATCGCAATTTCTGTGGACATTTACCTACCTAGTCAACACAAAGCTGTTGTTGTCCAAGGCTCAACCACTTTTATCGAAAAGGGCCCGCAATTCAAACAGCTATATGAAATATTTTTCAAAAAGTTTGCTTGGGTAAGAGAAGATCCTTGGAAAGAAGAAGAAGCGCCATTTGTAAAAATTACTCCGAAAACTAAAACAAGTTGGGGTCTGGGTTAGCTAAAAGTCAAATCAAAGTCTTTGATAACTGATGTCAAAAATGACTCTATAGTTACTTGTCCTTTTATCTCATATGTTACTGGTTGGTTGGTTGTTATGTCTGAATATTCCTTTGCAATTTCATCACTATTCACAAGATCAAATGTTGTAGGTATGGTAACATTACTATTGGCAAAAAGCGCAGGTCTTCCAGCTTCTGGAATATCATTTGTTGTAAAATGCCCATCTCCAAGAACTTTCCCATTTGCATATAGTTGATAATTTATTGTAGCAATAGTCAGTACGATTGAAGTAGGATTTTGAAGATTAAATCTTACATCAAGATGTGTACGTTTGTCCAGTTTGTTCTCATCAAGAATTTTGATGCTATCAATTTTTACTGTTACTTTGTTAAGATCAACCTGAAAAGAATTTGCATAGACAAAAAAGAATAACATCATTGCACCGAGACCAGCAAAACAGGCTAGTATTACTAACCTTCCAGTATTAACCAAATCTAAAAGCTACGTGATCTGTTCAATTAAAAAACCTTCGTCAAATGGTTTTAGATGATAATAGATATTATTCGTCAACTCTGCAGTAGGATAATGACACTTGTTGATGCACTAATTATGTGGGCACACCTTGTTGCAGCATCCATTTGGGTAGGAGGTTCCATATTCATTGGAATAGTTCTTGCTCCACTTCTTAAGACATTTTCAGATTCTGTAGATGGAAGACTGTCAATAATGATTCGTGTAGGACGCAGATTCAACACAATTGGTGTCCCATCTCTTATTGTATTGATAATAACTGGAATCTACAATTCTATTGGATTTATTGAAAGACCATCATTGATATTTTCCACAAATTATGGAATGGTTCTACTCATCAAAGTAATTCTTGTAGTCATGTTGATAATCATATTTGCAATACATGTGAGATTAATCCGTTCTGAGGTAGAACGAAAGATAGAGTCAAAAGCTCTTTCTGGGGAGCATTTACAAAAACTACGTTCAAAAATTATCATGCTTGGCAGACTGACAGTAATAATTTCTATTGTTATACTCTTGATGGCCGCACTACTTCATTCAGGTGTATGAGACTCCAGAAATTCTTACCTCAAAACCATTATCCAGTTTTCCTATTCCATATCTGCATCCTGTCATCTTTGATGCAACGAAAAGATTTGTCTCCAAATGTTTTGTAATTTGTTTTACTCTGTATGCCGAAGTTTCTTTTACAAGAGCAAGTGGAACTACTAACATGTCAGAAAGATGTAGATCAACACCAAGGTTTGATTCAACGAATCTTTTTGCAATTGATTCTCCAAGACCTTGTAGACCTTTTTGGTAAATACTATCCGAACCTGTGATAGAATTTACATCGTATGAAAATATCAACATTGAGCATCCTCTGTCTATGGCATTATTTTCTTTTATCATAATTTCACAATCAAATTCATTCTCAGCAAGAATGTCTTTTACATCGTACACTTCTTTTTCTACAATTTCTTTTGGAATGTGAGAGTAAGAGCACAACAATTTTGCAGATGCGGTACTCCTTTCAAGAAGTGATATTGGATTTATACTCTTACAAGGTTGTATCTGGGTTTCAACAAGTCCACCTCCTTTTGGATAGTATCCACGTTTTTTGATATCCAACGTAAAATTGATTCCAATTCTAGATAGTGCTTCATAAAAAACATGTTTTGTGTAATCAGATGTGGGACTCCAAGGAACATCTGTGCCACCAACAATTGATAATCTCAAATTATTTTTCATCAGTGATACAGCAGGGATCAACACTTGCAAAACAAGTGGAATGCTACCTGCAGTGCCAATGTCTTCTTGCAGATCTAAATCTAGTCCTTGAGAAGGAGAAAACTTTAATGAAGTTGAATTCACATAAAGTCCTTCTACTCTAGCTTGGCAGATCTTTGACAATATTTTTATTCCAAGCAAATGTTGTGGCCTAAGACCTGGAACCTTTCGATTCTTTCTGATGTTTTCTATCTCAACAGGTTTACCTGTAATTGCAGACAAGGTGACTGCACTTCGAATTATCTGTCCTCCACCTTCACCCCATCCACCGTCTATCTTTATTGGCTCCATGACTAACTCGTTTAATTTTGGAATCTAATTAATGATGGTTTTTTAAACATGTATAACAAGATCCCGACAATGGATGGTCTCCTAATTGGTAGATTCCAACCGTTCCACAAGGGACACCTCGAAGCTGTAAAGATTGGATTGTCAAAGGTTGACAATTTGTGGATTGGAATTGGAAGCTCAAACAGAAGTTATGAAAAAAGAAATCCATTCACAGCCGATGAACGAAAGGAAATGATTCTTTCATCTCTTGATTCTAAGATATTAGAACGTGTCAAGATATTTTTTGTACCCGATACTGGCGATCATGAGAGATGGACTTATCATGTTGATTCAATTGTACCTCCATATGATATTGTCTTTTCAAATGACGAATTTACTATTACATTATACAAAAAAAGAGGAAAAAGTGTCTTTGAAGTTCCTCTTTTGAAGAGAGATACAATATCCGGAACAAATATTCGGGAGATGATCACAAGTGGCAAAGATTGGTCCGATCTTGTTCCTGAAGGAACCAAACAGGTGCTCTTAAAAATAGACGCAAAAAGCAGACTTGCCAAAATTCTTTAATTATAAATAGCGGTTAACTTGCTTGCAAATTGGAGAATTTATTTGGAATATCTAGTCATGTTACCAGGACCAACGAATGTTCCAGAAAGAGTAACACGTTCAATGTTTACCCACATGATAAATCACAGAAGTAAAGATTTTGTCAAGTTGTATGTAGATACTATTGAAAAGAGTCAGAAAATCTTTGATACAACAAGTGATGTAGTAGCTCTCAGTGCATCTGGAACAGGTGCAGTAGAAGCTTCTGTTGTAAACATGGTAAAGAAAGGTGACAAGGTAATAATTCCAGTTAACGGTGAATTTAGTAACAGACTCTCAACAATGTTAGAGTGGGCTGGTGCAAATGTTATACGTCTGACAACACCATTTGGAGAAAATGCAACTTTTGATCAAGTAAAAGAGGCATTTGATAACAACAAGGATGTAAAGGCATTCTATGTTGTTTGGAATGAAACTTCTACTGGTACAATGGTCAAATATCTTGATAGAATAAAAGATCTTACCGCAAGAAACGATTCTTTCTATGTAGTAGACGGAGTATCAATACTTGGTGGGGAAGAATTCCATATGGACAAATGGGGGGTAGATGTATGCGTAACAGGTGCACAAAAAGCACTTGCTGCTCCTCCAGGAATTTCACCAATTGCAGTTAGCCAAAAAGCAAAAAAATACATGATTGCAAACCCTCCTCCTACATTCTACTTTAACATGGCAAGATACTTCAAGTATTATGATGACTCTAAAGAGACGCCGTTTACTCCTGCCATTCCATTGTTATATGCATACAGGGAAGCACTTGATATTATTCTAGAAGAAGGAATTGATAACAGAATTAAAAGGCACAGAGTTTGTTCTGATGCTCTTTACAGTGGACTGAGCGCAATTGGACTGTCTCCATTTGCTAAAGAGGATGCACGTTCCACGGTTGTGATTGCATTGAATTATCTTCAAGGGCTAGATGACAAGACATTCAGAGGAACACTCTCTGAAAAATTCCGAGTTTTAGTTGCGGGTGGATTTGGAGAACTAAAAGGCAAAGTATTTCGAGTTGGATGTATGGGAGAAGTAAACAAGTATCATGTAATGAGAACAATCTCTTCAATAGCATCTACACTTGATATGATGGGATACAAGACAAATCCTGAAGCACTAAAAGTTGCTGAAGACAAACTCAAGTCATTATAATTCGTGTTAACTTAATATAAGGAATTCAAAGGATCGATCACGTTGACTTTCCAAAAAGGAACTTTAATTCTAGTAGATTATACTGCCAAGGTTAAAGATTCAAACGAGGTCTTTGAGACAACACGAGAATCTGACGCTAAATCAAGTTCAATTCATGATGCGAATGTCAAATATCAACCAAGACTCATTTCTGTAGGAGAATCATGGGTTCTAAAGGGTCTCGATGATGCACTAGCAAATACAAAAACTGGCGACAAACTTTCAATCGAAGTTCCTCCAGAGAAAGGATTTGGAGTAAGAGATACAAGCAAAGTTCGCATGATACCACTTCGAAAACTTGGAGAAGATGCAGAAAAAGTTACAGTTGGAGATACAATAGAGATTGACGAAAGAACAGGAATTGTAAGATTCATTGGCTCAGGACGAGTCCAAGTTGATTTCAATCACAGATTTGCAGGAAAGACAATTGTTTATGATCTTAATGTTATAAAATCCCTTGACACAGATCAAGACAAAGTCTTGGGACTGCTCAAACGAAGATTCCCAATTGAAGAATCAAAGCTTGCATTTGAGATCAAGGGAACAGCAGTAGATGTTACCATTCCAGAGGAAGCAATGATGATGGAAGGTCTTCAGATAGTAAAGCGTGCAATTGCAAACGAGATCTTTAAGTTTGTTCCAAAATTAGACAAGGTAAACTTTGTTGACACTTACAACAAACCAAAACAGGACAAGCCAACAGAACAAAAACCAGCTGAACCAAAACCTGTACAACCAAAAACAGCCTAGAATTATAGTACACCAGTACTTTTTGCAAGCTCTATAGCTTTTACTTCGTTCATTTTTATCTTGCTGAGAATTGTATATCTCTCAGGTCTTAGTGATTGTGCAATTGTCAGGGCCCGTGCAAGAATCTCATGATCAAGCCCGATCTCTTTTGCCTTGGTTGGTGCTCCTACATTTTTTAACATCTTGATTATTTTTTTCCAGTCTTGTCCCTGTAGCTTTGCAATCAATATTGCACCAATACCACATTTTTCTCCATGCAAGCCTACCCCCGGCTTGAGATGATCAACTGCATGAGAAAACAAGTGTTCTGCACCAGAACATGGCCTGCTACTTCCAGCAATGCAGGCAGCTACACCTGAACTGATCAAGGCCTCTACAATCATTCTAACATCTGGATTTTTCCTAAAATCTTTTGAATTGTCAATTACTATCTTTGCACTCATTGATGCCAAGTTTGCCGCATATGTTCCAAAATATTCTCCAGTGTTATCTCTTGCAAGTTCCCAATCTCGTACTGCAGTAACTTTTGCCATAAGATCACCGCAACCGCTTGCTAAAAGTCTCCTTGGAGCCTTTTTTAGAATTGCAATATCAACAAAGACCCCCAAAGGTGCTGTAGCAATTATAGAATAGGGCTTGTCTCCGCGTATGGAAACAAAGGGGCTGGCAATACCGTCATGTGAAGCAGATGTTGGTATACTAACAAATGATTTCTTTAATGTAAATGCAATCATCTTTGCAATATCAACAGACCTACCGCCTCCGATTCCAATTATCAAATCACTTTTGTCTTTTTTTATTTCAACAAGTGTCTTTTTTGCAGCCTCTACATCATTGCTTGTACTTTTGTGCCATACATACTTGATCTTTGAATCCGAAAGTGAGGCAGAAATCTTTTTGTCAGTTATCTTTCGTACCTTGTCTCCTGAAACTAGAGAAACCTTCTTTGGGTCTGACAGGTCTACCAGAAAGTCTCCTATATTGGAAATATTGTTCTCACCTATGAGTATCTTTCTTGGTAGCTCCATTATGTGAGAAGCCATGGTTTTCACTTGGAACTTGGTTATTTATCGATATCCTGAATAATCCAAAGTTATTTAAGCGGGTGATATACAAACTGAGGTATCTCAAGTTAGGAGCAAGTTATTTGTCAGACTATATTGAACAACACACATACCATGGAACAACTACAGTAGGGATAAGCTGTACCGACGGTGTAGTTTTATGCGCAGATATGAGAGCAAGCGCAGGATATTTCATAGCAAATAACAATACAATGAAGATCCAAAAGATTGATCATCACGCAGGAATGACAATTGCAGGTGGTGTTGCAGATGCACAAAATGTAACAGACATGCTGCGATACCATTCAAACATACACCGAATTGACAAGCAAGAATATCTACCGATCAAGTCAATTGCAAGACTTGCATCATTGATATTTTTCCAGAATAGATACTATCCATTTATTGCAGATATACTCGTTGGAGGATATGACAAACAAGGCCCATCACTTTACAACATCGATATGTTTGGATCACTTGACAAAAAAACATTCGTAACAACAGGAAGTGGCTCTCCAGTGGCATATGGTCTCTTGGAAAGTGAGTACCGTGATGGCCTAACAGTAGAAGAGGGAAAAACAATTGCTCTAAGAGCTGTAAAAGCTGCAATCACTAGAAACATTGGAACTGGTGATGGAATCAATGTAGCAATAATCGACCAGCAGGGATACAGGCTCTTGACAAAAGAACAGAAAAAGGCCATAATTACGCTTTAGTGATTTAATGCAAAGAAAACAAGCACAACGTGAACTATCTCCAGCCCAAAACATAATGGCAACAATACTGCAAAGTATTCCTAAAGAAGCTGATGTAACCAAAATAGATTATGAAGGTCCAAGAATTGCAATCTATACAAAGAATCCAAAATACCTAATGGAGCACAACGAAGTAATCTCCAACATGGTAAATGTAATCAAAAAAAGGATTGTAGTAAGAACTGAAGAATCAATCAGAAAGAACGAGGAAGAGTCACGACAAATTCTAACTCAAATGCTTCCAAAAGAGGCAGAACTTGGAGGAACATTCTTTGATACTGCAACAGGCGAGATGACCGTTGATGTAAAGCGTCCATGGCTTCTTAACAATCCTGATGCCTTTAACATGCCAGAACTTGTCTCAAAGACAGGTTGGAGAATACGAATTAGAAAGGCAACTGCAAGCCAGTCTTCTACCATCCAAACTATAAACTATAACCTTAAAATTTCCTCAACTGAGCGAAGCAAACATCTAAGACAGATAGGCGAGCAAATATTTCGCCCAAAACTCTCTGAAGATGCAGAGGTTTCACTGATGACACTTGGAGGATTTAGCCAAGTAGGAAGATCTTGTATGCTGCTTACCACTCATGAAAGCAAGATCCTAATTGATTGTGGCATAAATCCTGGTGCAAAGAACCCCATAGAGGCATTTCCACGCCTTGACTGGCCAAATATGACACTAGATGAGCTTGACGCAGTAGTTATCAGTCATGCTCACCTAGACCACACGGGATTCCTGCCTGTCTTGTTCAAGTATGGCTACAAGGGTCCAATCTACTGTACCGAACCTACCCTACCAATGATGAACCTAATCCAGCTTGACGCTATCAAGGTTGCAGCAGCACAAGGTCGAGTTCCCATGTATTCTGAGCGTGATGTCAAGCAAGTCATGAAACAGACCATTCCATTGTCATATGGAACAGTTACAGATATTTCACCTGATATCAAACTGGTATTTTCAAATGCAGGTCATATTCTGGGTTCTGCAAGCTGTCACTTTCATATAGGAAATGGTAATCACAACTTTGTCTATACAGGTGATCTAAAGTATGGAAAATCAATGCTCTTTGAGAGTGCATCTTGGAACTTTCCAAGGGTAGAGACGTTATTGATTGAGAGTACCTATGGTGCAAAAGAGGACATCCAGTCATCAAGAGAGGAGGTCGAGGCCACTTTCATAAAATCGGTAAACGAAACATTGCGAAACGGTGGAAAGGTACTGATCCCAATTCCTGCAGTAGGTCGTGCACAGGAACTAATGATGGTAATAGATCAATACATGAAACAAGGACAACTAATGGAAGCGCCAGTATTTACAGAGGGAATGATCTCTGAGGCAACTGCAATACATGAATCTTATCCAGAATATCTTGCACGAGAACTAAGACAAAAGATCCTTGAGACAGATGATAATCCATTTGATTCTGAATATTTCACAAACATAGAGCATTCTGATGCAAGAGAAGAACCATTGCGTGAAGGTCCATCAATTATAATGGCAACATCTGGTATGCTAGAGGGGGGACCAGTGCTTGAATACTTTAAAAATATTGCACCAGTCCAGAAAAACAAGATCTTATTTGTATCATATCAAGTGAATGGTACACTGGGCAGAAGGGTTCTTGATGGTTCAAGGCAAGTCTCTGTTGTTGGAAAAGATGGAAAGATCGAGGTTATCAACATCAACTGTTCAACTGAAAAACTTGATGGGTTCAGTGGTCACAGTGATTACAACCAATTGATGTCATATATTCACAGACTGCGACCAAAACTAAGAAGAGTAATTGTAAATCACGGTGAGCGACGCAAGTGTGAAAACTTGGCAAGCTCAGTACACAGAATGTTTAGAATTGCAACAACATGTCCTCAAGTACAAGAAGGAATTAGATTACTTTAGATCGTACTCGGCTCTCCAGATCTTTACGCCAGATGGAGTTACAATGATTCTTTCTTCACCAAGTCTTGCAATGTCTGCATCTGCATTTTTCGCAATGTTGTAAATTTCTTCAACCGCCTTTCTAAGCTCATCCACGTTTTTTTGTGCAAGTGGGGTTACCCTGAGGACCAAAATCATTCCCTTTTTGATATCCTCTTTTACACCATGTACATCACTATAGTCCCTCAAAGTTATTGCCTTGAGGTAGGTGGGAGCCTTTTGCGTCTGCATACCTTGTTAGCGATCAACTCCCTCAAAAAGTCTTTCTAGTCAATTGCAGTTCACAGATTAGCTTGCACGGCTAAATTCTATACTGTAGATACTCGGATTCTAAAATCGAGCCAGTACAAATCTCTGATTTTACTTCATTCTTTTCTGTCATAATTATACCCGACAAATCCTTTGGTGCATCAGAGTATCGTAATGTGATAGCTGCAGCTAATTTCAGATTTTTTTCAGAATCATCTCCGCGCAAAACTGATACTGGACCGACATGATCTTTTGTCTCAAATAAAACATCGCCAGGTAATGCAAGCGCCTTTAGCATTTCATTCTCATCCTTATGTCTTCCAACAATGAATTTTGTTTTTTCATCAAATCTGAAGTGTCTTCCAATCTTTAGAAGATCAATGTCATTTGTATTTGGTGTCTCAACATAATGAAAAAGATCTTTTGTTCTGATTGAAAATGCAGGATCAGTAAGCAAACAACCGCCGCCTGCATTTGGTGGATTGTCAAAACCAAACTCTTGAGCCATTTTTAGCTGTTCTTTTCTTGAGCGTCCGCGGATCATTCCAAGATTTTCTCTTTTTATCAATCCATCAATTTCTGGTTTTGTTGGTGGTAACAGTGCTGCCGAAAGTGGTCTAACAATAATTCCCTCAAGTCCTGACTCTTTTTCTATTGTTCTTAATGCAGGAGCAAATTGGCTCATTGGTCTTTGTCCCAAAACTTCACCTGATATGATAAATTCTGCACCAATGTCATCCATTACTTTTTTGCCTGCCTTGAACATCATTGATCTACAATCAATACATGGATTCATTCCGGAACCAAAACCATGTTTTGGATGCTTTAGCATCTCGATATAATCATCACCCAAGTAAACAGTTTTCAAATCAACACCTAACGAATCTGCAGTCTCCCTTATTTCAAATCCGCAACCTCTACCACAATCAAAATCACAAAACGGAGTCTTGATTGCAACAGCAGTAACATCAAATCCCTGATTTTGCATCATTTTTACCGCTAGTCTACTATCAAGACCACCTGACAATAATGCTACAACTTTCTTCTTCTCTTCCATAAAATCAGAAGGTCTTTTTCCAATATCTAAAGGTACTGTCAAGTTATTGAGAAATAATTTCATAACTTGACTTGGCGGCATTGACTAGACAACCTACGGTACGATCTTAGAAGGTTTAGATGATCATTACAACAAACATAAATGAAGATACAGTCAAGTTTAAGATTAATGCAAAAGCGCAGAAAAAACCTTTTAAAATATTGTAATGATTTAGGATATGATTCTCTGGTTGCATTTGAACCTGAAAATCTATTTTACATGACTGGATTTTGGGGCGAGGCAATTGGCATACTGGATAAAAATGGCTGCACGATTGTATCTCCTGAACTTGAAACGGGTAGGGCAAAGGAAGAATCCACTGATTGTGATGTGGTCAAGTCAGAGCGTGGAAAGGGCTCCCTTGCCACTCTTATCAAAATGCTCAGGAAAAACAAGGTGTGCACAGACAGCGATAGTTACAACATAGTAGAGAGCCTCAAGAGATCCCTTCCAGAAGTAAAATCCTCAACTGACCCATTTTATCGTGCAAGGGAAGTAAAAGACTCTCAGGAGATTACAATATTAAAAAAAGCATCATCAATCCTTGACGAGATGTATGAAATATGTGTAGACAAAATGATGATTGACCAGTCTGAAGCTCAGCTTCAGACTATATTGATGCAATATGCAATGGAGCAAGAAATGTTTGCAACTGGATACAAGTCAACACTGAACCCATTGATTATTGCAGGTGGTCCAAATGGTTCACTGCCTCATGCACAGGTAACTGATCGAAAATTCAAAAATGGAGACATGGTTGTAGTTGATCTTACTTTACGATACAAGGGATACGTCTCTGATGCAACTAGGACATTTGGTCTTGGTTCAGTATCGGCGGAAGCAAAAAAAGTCTATGAAATTGTGCGACAATCACAAGAGGCAGGACTCAAAGCTGTCAAGCCAAATATGTCTTGCAAATCTGTAGATGATGCTTGTAGAAAATTAATTGAAAAGAAACAGTATGGAAAATATTTCATTCATTCTACAGGTCATGGAATTGGACTTGAAGTCCATGAATTGCCAAACCTCGGTCCATCAAGTACAGCAATTTTATCCAAAAACATGGCAGTTACAGTAGAACCTGGAATATACATTCCACGAAAATTTGGTGTAAGAATTGAAGACTCGGTAATTGTTGGAAACAAAGTTGAAGTCATGCACAAGTTTACAAAAGAATTGATCATCATATAGATAGGATAGAAATTTACCATGGCAAATTTCTTATACAAATGTAATTTATTACATTCATGATTTATCAGATGTTATTTTTCAAATATTCTGTAATATCATATAACAAGGAGATCTTCTAGGTGACAGACTCTTGGTCTTTTATCCTAGTATCAATACCGGTGATGCTAGTATTTGGGATGCGTCATGCACTTGATGTTGACCATATTACAGTAATTGATAATCTAATTAGACTGCATCATGCTACAAAAAAATCTAGAATGGTAGGAGCAGGATTTAGCTCTGGTCACATGATCTCCGTATTAGCCGAGATGATCTTCATCATATACATAGTTGGAAGCCTTACTACTACAGGCAACCTGCAATTTTGGGGCGGCATTGCGGGCGCAATAGCATTGGCTGTAATAGGCGGCATCAACATCTATGCAATAAAAAAGTGGGGAAAAAGTGGGGCTGCAATACTTGCAAGCAAGGTTCTAAACAGGGTTGGAATACTAGGTCCTGTTGGATCTTCTTTTGTTACCGGGTTAGTATTTGGTTTAGGTTTTGATACTGCTACACAAATTTCTGCAATAACCATATCTGCAGTGACATCAGCTACTGCAGGAATCCAAACAGCATTGATTCTCTCTGGGTTCTTTGCCCTTGGGATGATCCCAATCGACACATTAGACAGTGTTATTCTTCGCTCTGCATTCTCTAGAATATTTGATACCAAGGATTTTAGATATATGGCATATGCATTAAGTGGTCTAGCCATAATGGTAGCTTCATTTGAATCATATTCAACACTAGCTAGTACGAGTGTACTTCCAGAATGGATAGGTCCTGTCTTGGCAGTATCGATAATTACAATTTCTTTTGGGTATGTCTTTGCAACAAAAAAAAAGACAAAGATTACATCGTGATACAAGAACTAATTCGAAAGAAAATAAACTCTAGAACTAGTACAACTAGTCTATTCTTTTTTCAATTTCGTTTCTGATAAATTTTACAATCTTGGACTTGTTCTTCCATCCGGATTCCTTGAAAGTTTTTGAATCAACAGATATCACATTATTGTAGTCAGGATTTTTTCTATATCTCTTGGTACCAATATCATTTGCAATGACAAGATCACAATCTGATTGTACGATTTTCTCCCTTGCCTTGTTTATCAAATCTCTTTTGGGTATGTTGGCCTCTGCTTTGAATCCTACGAGAAAAACATCTCTCTGAATCTTTTTTACATCATTAATCATCTTGGGTACTCTTTTTAGCTTTAAAGAAATTCTAAGAAGATCACTATTGATCTTGGCTCTATGTGGCTTTTCTGGGGTATAATCAGATATCGCAGCTGCAAGTATTATGATATCCCATTTTTGCCTCATCTCTTTTCGTAGCGCACCGCCCATTTCCCCGCTTGTCTGGACTCGTATCAACTTGGCACCCTTTGGAGGAGCCTCTGTACCAGGACCATAAATCAAGGTGACTTGGCAACCAGCTGAGACAAATTCTGATGCAAGCAAGACACCAGTCTTACCTGTGCTCTGATTTGTAATCACTCTAACAGGGTCGATATACTCTATTGTAGGACCTGCAGTAATGAGCACTTTTTTCCCCTTGAGAACAGGTGACAAGCCAAACTTTTGTAGTATCAGATCAAGTATTTCTTCGGGCTCGGCAGCCTTTGCCTTGCCCTCTATAAATTTTGGAGAAATAAAATCAACTTTGTTTTTGAGAAATTCAACGTTATTTATTACTGCAGGATTTTCATACATTGCTTGGTGCATTGCAAGTGCTATGATGATTGGAATCTTGGAGCCAAGACCGACACTTAGCACAGTCGATATTGGAGTGTCGTCAATTCCATTTGCAAGCTTGCCAAGTGTATTTGCAGTGCATGGATAAACAATGATAAGATCAGACTGTTTGTAATCTGCAACTTTTATGTGTTCTAGATCGCCTGTTAGTTTTGTAATTACTTGGTTTCCAGTAGCCCATTTGAAATAACTTGGTTTGATCAAATCAGTTGCAGCCTTGCTTGCAACACATATTACATCTGCACCATGTCGCATAAGCAATCTTGCGAGCTCAATTGATTTGTATGCAGCAACACTTCCTGATATACACAAGATAATTTTTTTTCCTGCAAGACCAGTGCCATCAGAGCTAACTATGTCAAGGGAAGGATGTTTTTTACTCAAGTTCTTTTTTCAACCTTTCAAGTTCTGATTTATCAATAGAGAAAGAGTGTTCTAGTCCTGGAAACTTACCTGATACTACATCGCTTTTGTAAGACCCGATAGCTTGCACAATTTCAGAAGATAATTCAAGATATCTTTTTGCAAACTTGGGTTTTATCTTTTCATACAGGCCCAAAGCATCATGCACAACAAGCACCTGCCCATCGCAGTCAGGTCCAGAACCAATTCCTATTGTAGGTATACTGATAGTATCTGAAATAATTTTTGAGACCTCTCTTGTTACCATTTCTAGTGCAATACTGAATACACCAGCTTCCTCTAATGCCTTGGCAGAATCAATCAATCTGATGGCAGTATCTCTTGTCTTTGCTTGGACCTTGTAGCCCTCCTGAAGAGTAGTAGTCTGCGGCTGGAACCCAATATGTCCCATCACTGGTATACCAATTTCTACAATGGCATGTATGGTATCTTTAATCTCAATTCCACCTTCTAGTTTAACTGCATCTGCACCTGATTTTATCAGTCTTCCAGCATTTTCAATTGCCTGAGATTTGCTTGCTTGATATGACATAAATGGCATGTCTGCAACAACCAAAGCATTCTGTCGTCCCCTTGAAACTGCCTCTGTAAAAAGACACATCTGGTCCATCGTAACAGGTATGGTATTGTCATATCCAAGCATCACCATTCCGGCACTATCTCCTACAAGCAATATGTCTACACCAGCCTTGTCACAAAGCTGTGATATAGTATAATCATATGCAGTAATCACAGTAATTTTCTTGGAATTTTTCATTAATAATATGTCTCTGACAGACTTAGGCATTTGCCATCCTCCTTAGATTTTTTCTTATGACGCCGATGGATTTTTTCAGGTTCTTCTTGTTGTCAAATTTTGATTTTTCTTTCAAATCTTCTTTTGATAATTTTTTACAAACATCAATCAGTATCTTCATTCCACGAATTACATTGTCAACAATTGTAATATCTGCAGTCTGTGCAGTACGCGACATGGGATTCAGGTCAAACGTAATAACGTCTTTTCCAAACTTCTTTAATGCAATTGTTCTATCTCCATCTTCCAATGGTACTAGTACAACATCTGCAGAAAATATTCCACGCTTGTCAACAACTCTTCTTGCACTGTCGAGATTGGGAATCCTCTTTGCAAACTTGGGATCAACTCCTAGTACTTCTTTTGCACCGTTTTTCCTTAGAATCTGCGCAATGGTTTTTTTTCGCTTTTCGCTTGCATAAAACAAATTTACCTCAATTTTTGCCCCCGTGATTTTTGACAGCTCTACAATTTCCTTTGCACAAAGAGCTGCAAAATTACCATTTACTGATATCACAGGTAATTTGGATGCCAGAAGCGTCCTAGCGGCAGCTTTTATTGCCTTCCGAGATGTCTTGGTTGTCTTTTCACCTATGAGATAATCAAACATCTCACCTCTACCATGAGCCAAGAGACCTTCCTCTACAACAAGACCTTCTCTGAACCCATGGACAAGTTTTTCCCGGATGTAAAGAGAAGTGGCTCTTGGATGTGTCTTTGGAATCAACACTAGGAGACCCTAGCTCCACTCTTGTCTATCTCGGTTTTAATTATCACTCCATCATATTTTTTTAAAATTTGCATAACTTCAAATTCTTTTGTCTTTGGTACAAGTGTAAATACCGTTTCCCCAAACATTGCAACACCTGACTTGAATCCATTTTGGGATAAATCATCAATTACCAACTGCATCTGCCTTGTAATGACATGGACATACTTGGCAAATTCAAGTGACATGTCCAAAAATTCCATCTGATCTCTTGATTTTAATAATTTTGTAACCATCTTCCCACCTAGGCCATTTATCTTTGAAAGTTCAGTCTTGATGAATTGTTTTGTTGATATTGGAGAAAAGCAAATTACAATCGCAGTATAATCTGTATGGATCTTTTGCAGGCTTCCGATTCCGGGAGCACCTTGTTTTGTCCTTATCTCAAACCCGCCATGATATGATGACAGTACTGTTCCAAGTCCTGTCTTACAGTGAATTTCGGCATTGTGAGCAACCTGTCCTATTCTAGTCCTAGATAGATTTGTTCCAAGTGCCTTGTTTAACGCAAATGCCAAACTCAATGCAACAGCACCGCTAGAACCAAGACCGTAACCAACTGGTATGGTGGTATTATGTTCTATATCTAAAAAATAATTTTGATTTACAATTTTAAAAAATTCCTTTACAACAAATTCTGAAACCTGGGTGTTATCAGATTTGTAACCAGTTACGGTAATCTTGAATCCTGGTTTATCAGAGCTTGTCACCTTGACCTTTGTTGTTACTCCCTCCTTGATACAAAATCCTGCACCAATTGACCCCTTTTGTTCTGGCTCCTTTGGCTCTACTTCTGCCTTGAAAAAACCAGTAATGTGACCTGGTGCAAAAGCTACTGCTTGCATAACTAGCTTAAATTTATGAGAAAATATAAAAATGATCATTAAATTATATAAATTAGTATAAATTGACTAAATTCATTCGGCGCTTACAAAGGATAGGGAGCAGTATCCTAGTTTCTCTTCCAATAGAATGGGTTCAGGCAAACAAGCTTGAAAAAAGTGATGAAGTAGAAATTGAGACTGGCTCTAACAGTATTTCAATTACTCCCACTGGTGGAAGCAAACCGCCAAATGAAGTCGTGATACCATATCCTGTATCAAAACAAGAAAACATTAGTGCCTACATCACAGGTGCATACCTGCTTGGATATGATATCATAAAGATCAAGGGAAAATCAACAATTTCAGTAGAAGACAGAGAAAAGATCCGTGGACTGATGCGAAGGCTTGTTGGTATGGAAATTGTTGAAGAGGACGCATCAAATGTAAATGTGCAGTTTTTACTTGATGCTACTACACTTAGTCCAGATAAGATACTAAAAAGAATGAGCTCAATTGTTCTTGGAATGTTTCGTGATACAATATCATGTCTTGCATCTGACGACAGGTCAGTATTACAAACAATGCCGAGTCGAGATGATGAAATTGACCGGCAATATTTCTTGCTTGTACGATTAATCCGAAGTGCAATGGTTGACAAGAAACTTGCAACTGCACTAAACTTGGGAAACATTGACATCCTAGACTATAGGGTAGCAGCAAACTTGCTAGAGACTGCAGGAGATACCATAATAGATCTTGCACATTCTATTTCAGAATTACCAATATCAAAAACTGATACAAAAAAGCTATATGATACTGCACAAGAAATAGAAAATGTACATGAAAAATCAATCACCTCATTTACGGAAAATAATAGAAAGCTAGCAATTGAAGCAATCACACTTCACAGGAACTATCAAAAAAAGATCTCAGGCGTAGGTTCATCACTTGATCCAAAGAAACAGGGGTCAATACAGTTGTTAAACTTGGTATTTACATTTGAAAAACTATCTAGATGTTGGGCAGATGTTGCTGATTTGGTAAAGCCAGTCTATACCTGATGTTTCTTGTTGATAGCATAAGTCAAGACGGCGCAGATTGTTTTGGAATCTGTAATCTTTCCAGATGTAATCATCTTGAGGACTTTCTTGAAATCAATTTTTACAACAGACATGATTTCATCTTGGTCAAGCTGTAAACCTCCTACTTTCTTTGTTCCTGATGCAACATAACAATGAATAATTTCAGTATTGTATCCAATGGAAGGATAGTACTTGATCAAAGGAGTCATCTTTTTTGCTGTATATCCAGTCTCTTCACGCAGTTCCCTGTGGGCACACTTGAGAGGCTTTTCTCCCTTTTCTAGGGTTCCAGCGGGGATTTCAAGCACGTATCCATGCGGAAACCTGTGCTGTCTTACTAGCAATATTTTACCATCTTCTATTGCAAGTATGGCGGCAGCACCTGGGTGTTCAATTACCTCCCGTGTAACTTTTCGTTTGTTTATAGATAAAGTATAAAGACTAAGTGAGAGAACTCTGCCCTTGAAGACATTTTTCCTCATTCAGAAAAATTAAACCACAATTATGTTATGAATGTATCTCAGACATGAGATGAAGTTTCTTTGATTTCTTGGCTTGTATGATTGCCTCTATTACCCACTTGTTCAAAAATGTAATCTTTTTTGGCATGAATAAATCCACAGAATGTATTCCTTCAATATCATGAATTTTGACAGAAAGATCATCCATTTTGTATATATTGTCGGTATACATGAACAGCACAATCTGGTTCATGTGCACAAATGGATTTTGTAAAAATGACTCAGAAAACACTTTGGCAAGTTTTGTAAGTGTTCTTTTTACATCTGTCACCCCAACTAAAATTGCAAAGGGAATAAACTTATCCATGTTTTTTGGATTATAAATTAATGTAAATTGAATAGCTTCATCATTTTGTAATTTTTCCAGTGAGCGAGCGATAGTCTTTGTTGAGAAACCAGACTCTTTCGCAATCTCTTCAATTTTTAATCGTGGATCTTTTAATAAAATATCAATAATTTCAATGTCTGTCTTTGTCAGATCAGATCTTATTTCAGGATTTTTTGCTTCAAAGATACTAAGAACTCTAACATCATGAAGCAAGTTCTTTGCAAGATCCATTTTTTTCACGGGATCTTCTTTTACTACTATGCTACATACAGTGATGCTGCCAACACATGGTACCACAAAAAATGGCTCTCCTACCAATCTTATCTTTTGTATTATGTCATTGATCTCTTTTCCAGTAACCACAAAATACAAAACACTATACCCTAATACAGGCGGTTCAATTTTTAATGCAAATTTTTCAATTATTTTGTTTTCAATCATTTTCTGAATTCTCGATTTGACAGCAACCCCTGAAATGCCAATCTCTTGGCCAATCTGCCTGTCAGATTTTCTACAATTATTGAGCAAATGTGAGAGAATTCGTATGTCTATTTTGTCCATTTGTTGCAGTATTGCCTCATTAATTATATCAAATCAAACATGTATTATATATTATTGTCTACTATGATAAGTATATGTCCATAAAACATTAAATATCAGACTAATTCTTGATCGACTGTGGATTACAGGGCCCAGATTGGTATCAGATTCATTACAAGACGCAAGGGAAGTCTTATTGCAGCAAGTCTTGCGGTGGCAATTGCAATACTTGTAGTACAGGTAAATTCTGTCATATTCCAAGGGTTGTACGATGCAATTGTTCGTGATCAAATCAACTACAGATTTGGTCATGTATACATCACAAGACAGGAAGATTATATTACAAAATCTGATTTTGTACTCATAAATTGGCTAGAAAGAATTCCATATGTTCAAGCTGCAGCTCCAAGAATTGATTCTTCAGCTTCAATCAATGCAACAATTAATGGACAATTAATTCATGATTATTCAGTTCCTGTAATAGGGGTTGATCCAGTTTTGGATAAGGAAGCATCTACAATGTATCAAACTGTAGGAGCTGGTGGTCAGTATGTCTCATATAGAAATTCAGCTGTACTCGGAGCAATTGTAGACAGAGATCTTGGCTATCCGCAAGTAGGTGATACTATAAAATTAAAATTCAAAGACCAATTTGGTAATGATGTTTTAAGAAGATTAACTATCGTTGGGATAACTACAACTGCAGGTTCAGTGGGTCTTGACAATAGTGTTATAATGAATATAGATACTCTGCGTGAAATTTTAGGTAGACCGCACCAAACACAATCAATTCTTGTTAGACTAAATGATCCATCAAAGGATACATATGTTAAGGATCTATTTCTTGCTGCATTTCCATCCAGTGCTGATAAATTCAAGGCCCAGACAATTGAAGAATCTGCAGAGCAAACACTGAGCGGATTTAGGTCAGGCATTGCACTGATTAATCTAGTTGGGTATTTTGGTATGATGTCGTCTGCATTTGCAGTTGTCACAATACAAATGATGCAGGTAACAAGCAAGACCCGTGACATTGGTGTAATGAGGGCAATAGGTGCAAAAAGAAAAGATGTACTACTAGTTTTTATATTTCAAGGAATGGTGATTGGTGCAATAGGTGCAGGGCTTGGTACTGTGATGGGTGTATCTTATACTACATATGCGAAGGAAACCCACATGACATTTCAAGGAAGCCTACCGCTTGAGGTAAAGTACAACTGGACAAGCATAATCCAGACTGATATCATGGCATTTGTGCTTGCAGTCATTGCATCAATATATCCAGCATACAAGGCTACCAAATTAGAGCCAGTGGAGGCAATGAGAGTTGGCTGATTATGTACTAGAGGTAAAAAACATCGATAAGGTGTACGGTCAGGGCGAAACCGAGGTCTATGCTCTCAAAAACCTGTCATTTAGTGTCAAGCGTGGAGAGTTTATGTTAATTGTAGGAAGCTCAGGCTCTGGCAAGTCTACATTACTTAACATGATTGGATTGCTTGACAGGCCAACAAGGGGCAAGGTGATAATTGACGGAGTAGATACATCTGAATTAAGTGATAACCAACTCTCTACATTTAGAAACTCAAAGCTTGGTTTCATATTCCAGTTCTCAAACCTCTTATCAGATCTTACTGTTCTTGAAAACGTTACACTGCCAAGAAAGATCCAGGGCACAATAGATAATTCTGCAGACGAGGCAAGAACATTACTCAAAACAGTCGGGCTAGAAACCCAATCTCACAAGTTTGCAAACCAAATTTCTGGTGGACAGGCCCAAAGAGTTGCAATAACAAGGGCATTGATAAACAAACCAGCTGTAGTACTTGCAGATGAGCCTACCGGAAACCTCGACTCGGTATCGGCTGAAACTACAGTGCAACTGCTCAAGTCACTCAACCGGAAACTATACCAGACATTCATCATTGTTACACATGATAGACACCAGTTTGGTGAAGTAGATAAAGTGGTAACAATAAAAGATGGTAGAATTCTCAAAGAAGAGATGGAGGCAAATCTAACTTGATTTACAAAAGTATCATGTTGTTAGTGATCTTGCTTGCAGGACAGATGATAATTCCAAGTTATGCACAAGCGCCTGAACAGCTGGCACCAGGTGCATCACCCTTTGAGCATGGATTTAATGACATCAAACTTCTTGACGCATATTTTGGACCTGCCGGACAAAAAATTGAGGTAGAACCAGGGGACAAGAATGTTCCACTTACTATAGTATTATCAGATGTTGGCACGGAGGACATCACAGGGATTAGCGGGCTGCTCAGCTTGCCAGCAGGATTCTCGGGATCTCTTGCAGATAATGGACTAATCAAGGCTGATAATACACAAACAGCTACTGCAGGTCAGTCCTTTACGCTCACATTTTTTGTCAACGTAGACAAAACCGCCAGTATTCATGACTATTCAGGAACAGTCAAGATCACATATTCAAGGGTACGAGAAAATGGAGAACGCACTACATTTTTAGACTTTAATTTCAAGGTCACAGGAAAGAGTGTGGTAAACCTCAAGGCAGGAAATCCATTTCTTGACCCTGCATCAAATAACAACATTACAATCCAAATCTCAGATGCAGGCACAGCACCACTAAATGACGTCGATATTGTCATACAAAGAGATCAGAATACTGGTACAACAACTGATACAAACAACTTGCAAGGAATAGTGCTTGACCAGAACCACTGGAAAGTGGGGACAGTCCAACCAGGATCATCTAATACATTTTCAATGCAGGCATTCATTCCACAAAATGTTGCAGGACAGACTATTCATGCACCATTTACAGTATCATACTTTGATGGACAAGGAAACCAAGTTACTACAACAAGAACAGTCGATTTTATTGTGGGGCCTACAAGTTCTGTATCAATAATAAGAATATCATCTCCGCAGTATCTATTGACTGGAGTGATGCAAAATCTAACACTAGGAATTGAAAACTTGTCGCCATCGAAGATATCTGACATTTCAATTTCAATCACGCCAAATTCTAGCAATCTAAAGATATTACAAGATAACAAGTGGTTTATACAAGAAATAAACCCCCTTGAAAAGACTGACCTAATCATTCCAGTATTTGCAGACCAGAGTATTGAAGGCCAAGCAGTCAACTATGAAGTTGATATCCAATATACAAAAGATGGAGCAACAGTGATCGAAAAACAAAACTTTGCAACCTACATCAGGGGAGTAATTGACATCTCACTTCATGATATAGGTGTATCAGATATTGCAGGCAAGAAAATGATAATTGGTGATGTACTCAACCAAGGAAATGTAAAGGCTGTATTTGGCCAGGTGACAGTATCATCTGTAGACAGTACGATAATCAAACCATCAAGCCAATACATTGGAGATATTGATATTGATGCACCAGTACCATTCAACATCCCAATAAATTCTGATACTGTACCAACAGGTGATCAAAAAATCCAGGTTACACTTACCTGGAAGGACACATTATTGGAACAGCATACAATAACAGAAGTTGATACTGTATCATTTGGAAACCCGCCAGTCCAGTCAAGTGACAATGGCATTAACCAGCTACAAATAGTCATACTTGTGGCAATTGCAGCAGGAATAGGTGGTATAGTGTTCAAGATACGAAAGAAAAAGATTGTACTTGAAAAGAAGATAGAAGAATCAAGCTAAGGGTATATTTACTCGAAAGGCATTTTTTCAGTCATGATATGGGATGAGATTGAAATCCCAAAAGAAGTTCGCCATTTTATGCTAGAAGAGGCAGAGGAGACAGTACTGGGTCAGAAAAATGGTGCAAAAAAACAGTACCGTTATGGTAATCTACACATCAGAGAATATGACGACAAGTATCTAGTCCACATGGATAAAGTAGATCCAAGAAAAGATCCTCTTGGCCATATTATACAAGATGCTCCTGAAATTATTGTTGGAATTACAAGCGGCTTGGTTGCAGCAAAAAAAGTTTCATCAAGTGTTTATAAATTACAAAAGAATATGCCTTTTGTAAAAGGCACATCTCTCCTTGCAGGACTTGTGGCATCAGTACTTGCAGGCTATGCAGGATATACTATAACAAAAAAGCTAAAAGAGTTCTAGGGAGGAGAAGACAAATTACACGAAGAAGAACAATTCAAACCTTCATCAAGCTCATACCACTTGTACTTGCATTACGAAAGGACAGAAGAGAGTGGGTAAAAAAACAAGGAAAAAATGTTGATCTCAAGAGATATCAAAAAAATGCACGCAAAGCACTCAAGACATTTCTTTCTCTTGGTCCAGTATACATCAAGTTGGGTCAGTGGCTCTCATCAAGGGCAGATATTTTGCCACAACCATATCTTGAGGAACTAGCCAAGCTCCAAGATGAGGTTCCAGCAGAATCATTTGACAAGGTAAAGCCAATCATAGAAAAAGATCTTGGGCCAATGGACAAAAATTTTGATTTCGTTGACACCAACGTAATATCTGGAGCATCACTTGGACAGGTCTACAAGGCAAGACTTAGGGGACAAGACGTAATCATAAAAGTCAAGAGACCAGGAATTGAAAAAGTTGTTGAAGAAGATATACATGTACTAAAAAAAATAATTCCGTTTACAATGAAGTTTGTTGACCCAAACCTTCGTTATTCCGCAGAGGCAATGCTTTCACAGTTCATTGAAACTATCAATGAAGAAATGGACTATAGAATCGAGTCCCAGAACCTAAAGACAATCAAGAAAAATATGCAGAGCTACCCAAAACTGATAATTCCCTCTGTTATAGACGACCGATCTAGCAAAAATATACTCACTATGGAATATCTGCCTGGAATAAAAATAACAAACGTCAAGGCACTTGACGAGGCAGGAATTGACAGGGAACAACTTGTAGTGCGTGCCCATAGAATCTTTTTTACCATGTTGTTACGACACGATCTATTCCATGCAGATCCGCATCCTGGAAACATTTCTGTTACAAACGATGGTTCCCTAATACTGTATGATTTTGGGATGGTCGGTAGGCTGGATACCAAAACAAGACTGAAACTAATCAGGCTTTATCTTTCGCTCATAGAACGAGATCCAATAAGAACAGTATCTGCAATGGATGATCTTGGAATGCTTATGCCAGGATATGACAGAAATATAATAGAAAAGGGTCTTGCGCTATCAATTCAGGCATTTCATGGAACCAAAGTGGACAGGATGGAAGTCAAGGCACTCATGGAGCTTGCAAACAAGACAATGAGCAGATTCCCATTCAAGCTACCAAAACATCTTGCACTTTACATGAGAATGACATCAATACTTGAGGGAGTGTATCTTACCCACAAGGTAAATTTCAGGTTCATCAACGTACTACAAAATATCATGGAAGAAGAAAATATTATACGAGATGCATATGTAGAAGAACTCAAGATCTCTTTTGGAAAATTTGTAAAATCAATAGATGCTGCAATTGCAGTGGTGCCAGAGATCAGACAATTCATTGAGCAAAACAAAAACATGCATGCAAGTAAACCAAAATCACGAACTGTTCTGCTTTCAGGTACTATACTTGCAGCTGCAGTCTTTGTTGGATCTACTATTTTGTATTCAACAAACAATCTGGTGGGAGAAATTGGAATGATAAGCTCTGCTGTCATAATGGCTCTTGCTATTGCATTAAAGGAACACTAGCCAGCTAGTACTATTCTATTGCAATATTTTTACCAGTCTTTGTAGGTATTGTTAAAGTTAATACGCCGTCACGATATTTTGCAGATGCTGCTGGATTATCGTCGTCTTTTACCTCGATTGGCAATTTTATCTTTTTATCAATTGAGCGTGGCCTCTGTCTCCAAATTACTGTACCATCTACCTCATCTTCTCTGGTTGCTACAATTGAGAGAATGTTGCCATTGAGTCTTAGTTTAATCTCTTTTTTGTCAAATCCTGGCATGTCTATTGCTACCACCAGGCTGTCATTTTGCAATATCATGTCTACTGGGGGAAGAATAAACTCATAGAACTCACGTGACTTGTTGCCTATTTCTTTCATGACTTCTTTTACCATGTAATAACCAATGCCCATGTAGTATCATTTAGTACTTTTTTGATTATTAAACCTTAGTCCGATTTGCTATGCAATATTACCAATACGTTTTATCCGAGTCCGTCAAATTCACAATTTATCTACTGCCCTATTTAATAGGACTTTGATGATTATTGTCATAGAGGGCTTTGACCAGGCAGGAAAAAAAACCCAGTCAAAATTATTGTCCAATTTCTTAAAAACCCGAAATAAAAAATCCACTATATTTAGTTTCCCGGATTATACTACGCCAGTTGGAAAAGAGATAAAAAACTTTCTTGGTGGCAAGCGCAAATTTCCACCACAGGTAATACATTGTCTTCTTGCAGCAAACAGGTGGGAACGATCAAAGAACATTAAAGATGCACTTGCAAAAAATCATGTCGTTATTATGAATCGCTATTATCAGTCTAATCTAGTATATGGAACAGTAAACGGACTTGACTTGAAGTGGCTTGAAAATCTTGATAGGGGTCTTCCAAAAGAAAATATTGTAATATTACTTGATGTCAAGGTACTAGATTCATTCTCCAGAAAAAAACAGAAACGTGATAGATTTGAAAAAGATAAAACATTTGCGCTCAAGATTACAAACACATACAGAAAACTTGCAAAAAGATATCATTGGAACATAGTAAATGCATCACAAGAAAAAACAATAGTCCACCAACAAATAAGGGATATCATATCAAAACATATCCGATGAAAAAGATATGACCAAAAAATATCTCCAGATAGTAGATCCGATTCATGATTTCATTACCGTATATCAACAAGAGGTAGAACTGATAGACTCCTCAGTATTTCAAAGGCTTCGAAGGATACGACAGCTTGCAGGCGCACACCTTGTCTACCCTGGTGCACAACATTCAAGGTTTGAACATTCACTTGGAACAATGCACATTGCAGGCCAGGCGGCAAATGTGCTAAGAAACAAAGGATATCTTGATGCAAACGATTCTGAAAACATACGAATGGCGGCACTACTGCACGATGTTGGTCACGGACCATTCTCTCATTTATTCGAAGAGGTCCTGCAAAAAAAGAAAAAAAATTCTCATGAGGACATTGGACAAAGAATCATACTGGAAACAGAGATTGGCGATATAATAAAAAAATCAGGATTTGACAAGACATTTCTTGCCAAGCTTGCATTTGGAAATTCAAAGTACCAGTTCATGAATGAAATAATCTCTGGCGGACTGAGTGCCGATATGATGGACTATCTTCTACGTGATGGTTACTTCACTGGTGCAGAGTATGCAAAAGTGGATTTTATGAGGATAATCCACTCACTTGATGTTCACGACAAGAAACTTTCACTTGACAAGTCTGCTCTTCACTCTTTTGAGTCAATGATGATATCTAGATACCAGATGTTCAAAGCAGTGTATTTTCACAAGACTGTGCGCTCTGCAGAAGTCATGTTAATACAAGCTATGGCGCTTGCAGATAGCGAGCTTGGGCTCACTACTGATGACATAGAAATCTATGTCCAAATGACTGACGAGCTTGTCATATCCAAACTTGTTTCACTTGAGCCAAAAAATACAGATCTGAGAAGGGCAAAACAACTCGCGATAGAATATCAAGAGAGAAAGCTGCTCAAGTGCGTTTATGAAAAGATCTTTACTAGACCCAGAATGAGGAAAATGAACATAACAAGTCTACAGAACGAAATTGCCAAAATGTCCAAGGTAGACGAGTCTGAAGTCTTTATCGATGTATCAAAGACACCATCAATTCCGCTTGCTCCATCAAAAAAAGAATCCCAGTCAATCATTCTTACAACAAAAAAGGGAGAGGGACCAAAGGAATCCTACGAGTTACCCATATCTGAGATTCCGCTGGTCTCTGCAATTTCAGGTTTTATGGATATACTACGGGTATACACACGGAAACAATTCAGAAAAAAGGTTGAAATGGCCGCAGCCGTCATTCTTGGTGAAAACAATCAATGAAAAAAAGAATTGTAGTAAAATTGTCAGGAAGCTTGTTTGGTCTAGAAGATATGAAGACACTAAAACAATATGCCGAGTTTTTTGTGAAGATGAGCAAGGTCTGCCAACCAATAATAATTGCGGGTGGTGGAAAGATTGCACGATATTATATCTCTCATGCAAGATCATCTGGTGCAGATGAATCAACACTTGACGAGCTTGGAATTGAGGTATCAAGACTTAATGCAAAACTTTTGATCTATGCGTTACAAGAAAAAGCATATCCGCATCCACCAGTCAATCTAAAAGAGGTTGCAAATGCAGCTGACACCGGACTGATTATAGTAACAGGTGGACTTCATCCCGGACAGAGCACAAATGCTACTGCTGCGCTAATTGCAGAAAAAGTGCGGGCTGACACATTTTTCAATGCTACAGATGTTGATGGAGTATACGATTCTGATCCAAACAAAAACAAGAATGCAAGTAAGTTCAAAAAAATACCAATAAAGAAACTGCGCTCAATGCTTGTACATCAAGACTCTATAGCAGGGGGTTATGACTTGATGGATATTGTTGCATTAAAGGTGATAGAGCGTTCCAGATTAAAGACAAGAATACTAAAAGCAGATACAAAGATACTGGAAAAAGCAATTAAAGGAAGTCCCGAGGGTACCGAAATTACACTAGCCTGACTTGTCCTGTATATTCTGGAATGTTGGCACTGGTGGCTTTATTCAAAATTTCTCTCGCATCATTTTCTGAAAGGACATTGGATTGGGATTTTGCATACCCCTCTTCATCAACTATTACAACAAGCCATCCTTCGCCAGATTTTTCAATAACTGCCACAAACTCTTTCTCCCCGACTGGCACAAATGTACCTTGAGATTTTTTTACAGTAAGTGTAAGCATAGCAAAGCCTGCATATGAGAATAACGTCATCTGGGACTTTCTTGATCTCTCTTGGCCTATTCTGATGGCCTTGTGATACTGCATGAATTATATTTTCAAACTTTTACTATAAGCGTTTTCAACTCAACATTTAAGAATTGAACAACTGGTAAAGACATCCTTGGAGAAGAAAATCTTTGTCGTTATTGCAGCAGTAGTTATTGTTGCAATACTTGGTGTGATCGTAATTCTGCCAAGCTCAGGAATTCTTAAAAACATGTTTACTCCAAATGCCGATACACCGTCTGCATTAACATCCGTAATGACTGAGGTGAAACCTATTGATATTCGATACAATGGATCGTCTATAATATCAGTTGGAAGCAGAAATGCAGTGTTAGAAACAAAATTCAATCTAACAAATCCAAATGACAATACTCTGATAGTTGAGATGGTAAGCTATGATATTTATGCAAATGGCATCGTCATTGGTCATGGTCAATATGGAGAGCGATATCAGGGAAGCTGGGAGAGCTCATCTTATCTGCCACTAACACAACACAATTCTGAAATCATCTCTGTTGACACAAAATTGCTCAATGATGGAAATAACCCCGAAGTCTGGTCCGCATTACAGAATCATGCTGTACAATTTCGGTTTACAGGAACTGTATATTATTCTACACACTCTGCTTTCTCAGGCCAGACCTATAATAGAGACTTTAATTTCTCGCAATAGCTTTTAGTGCTTTGCAGGATTGTATCTTGATCGAATGAATTTTACAAGATAAACAAAACCCAATATTATCCACGCAAGTATCATTGCACCCCATGCAAGAACCACAATCTTTGGTATGCTGAGATTAAACTGGTATACATAATGGAGATATTCTGACGGGATTATCTTGTCTAGTTGGTATATTGGTAAAAAATATGGATTTAGATCCTTTATGTCAATTATGGATTTCCTGGCAAGCATTGTGATTAGGGCATGCCATCCAAAAAAACATGTCACAAAGAAAAATGTGGCCTTTCTTCCAACTGGTTTTCTATATCCCCGTTTTTCAAATTTTTCTAATCTCTTATTGACTCTGGCAAGTTCTGTCTTTAACTCTTCAACAGGTTTCTGCTCTCCTACTTTCCTCTTTGAGGATCCAAGATATGTTGCTATGAGTGAATCAAGATATTTTTTATCAGAATTATAAATCGTCTTACCGTCCTGTAGGGCTTCTAGGATATAGCTTAATCTTCCAGTGTCTCCCTTTTTAGCATCTATCAAATGTATCACATAATCAATTAGTTCGTCTACCATGCGTCATCATATTCCAATATGACATGACTTGACAAAAATGGCTTTAGATGACATTATCAATATTATCAAGCTCTTTTGGAAAGGGATTTTAATTATTACTACGAATGTTCTTAGCCTATCTTCTTAAAAAAACTCATAATTGGTTCTCTATCAGAACTTGAAAGAGACGAAAATCCCTCCAATAATTCCCTTTGAACATGTATTGCTTCATTTACTGCCTTTTTGATATAGTCTGAATTGAACGGAACAAGTCTGTCGATTGTTCCCTCACTATACGATTCAATGTATTTTCTCAGCAATAACAAAACAAAATTTGGCGCAACATCAAGCAATGTCATAATTGCCTTTCTAAGGTCTTTTTCTTTTATGTTGGTCTCTTTTTCAAAAAAGTCATTCATGATACGAATTCGTTCCTTTCCAGTATCAGATACAGAAGCTGCAACAAGCAAACCACTGTCAGTCAATTGGTAGTATGGAACCCCTTGTTCTTGGAGCGCCTTTGGACCACGTTTTATTGGCAATCTCCCAGCCTCTCTTACCAATTCTAAAGGAAGGAGGATCTCATCTAAATCTCTGAAAATTCCGGAGTAGATGTTCTGCCAAGTAGTACCATTTTGTTCTGCCAGCTTGTGTGCAATAGCAGTACGAGTCTTTCTTGTTGGCAAAGTCTCAGATGCAAGATGAATAATAATTCCACGCTGGCGCATCGCCTCACCGGTAAATTCTTTATTTTTTGTCTTAAATGTTTGAAAAACTGATAGTTTTGGGATCTGCTTTTTTGTTTTAGTCATCTTTATTCACAAAATGATTCTTGAATGGTGAAATGACTCTCTTTTATAGTCTGATAATCTAAAATATTCATTTTGTGATATTATCATATTTTCCCACGATATAAGAATTTGTGACATGTGATTGCAACAAATTATTTTCTCTCAAATACAATATGGACTAGCTTGAAAAACTCTGTCTTTTCTATATTACACATATCGAATTTCAATAAAATGGATTTACATTACCCTCGAGTCTACAGTAATAATATGCTGATTTCATCTAACGAACTAATGGAACAGATTAAAAAACCAAGTCTTGTTCTTATTGATTGCAGATCATACAAAGATTATCTGGAAGGACATATTCCAGGTGCAGTAAATCTAGATTTTTTTCATTATCACTGGTTTGACACCTCCAAAGATGGAATAAAGGCATTTGAAAAACAAATGGAAAACCTTCTGTCTTTTTTGGGCGTTACAAAAGATAAGACAGTTGTTTTCTATGACGATGTATCTGGAATGAGTGCAGCAAGGGGTGTCTGGTTATCAATGTATTTTTCTCATGAAAATACATTCATGCTAGATGGCGGATTTAAAAAATGGAAGAGATCAGGCCTTGTTATTGAGACCAAGACTAATGGATTCAAGCCTGAAAAATTTTCAGGTAAGATAAACAAGGAAATGATTGCAGGTTATGAATACATCAACAAAAAGATTGGCACAGCAAAGATTCTTGATACAAGAAGCAGAGATGAGTATGACGGAAACACAATACGTGCAGCAAGAAAGGGACACATTCCAACTGCTGTCAACATAGATTGGATACTAAACATCAATGAAGATGGCACAATGAAATCTCTTGAAGATCTTGCCAAGATGTATGATTTTTCAAAGAATGATGAAATTATAGTATATTGTCAGGGAGGATATCGTGCAGCAAACTCTTTTCTTGTACTCAAAATGCTTGGCTTCAAAAATGTCAAGGTCTATCTTGGCTCGTGGGGAGAATGGGGCAATAAACTAGATCTTCCAGTTGAACTAAACCAAAACTGAGATTCTTGACTGTAACAAAATAATGTACGATGATCGCATGTTAGTTAATTTAAAAAAATTTGAAAATACATTTGTAAAAATTAAGTTAATATAACCTCCTTAAATGAGTCTTCGGTGATGGTGCTAAACAAGCGTTCAAAATTATCGATTTTAGTTATAGCTGCGGGATTGACAATTGCACTATCAACTTTTGTGTCGACAACTCCCGCATTTGCTGCCGCCGACAGTTCTACTACTAGTGGATTAACCAAACCACTCTTGGCAATCGCAGCTGCAATTGCAATTGCAGGTGGTCTTATTGGTACTGGTAATGCACAGCAAGGTATTGGTGCTGCCGGTATGGGTATTATTGCCGAAAAGCCAGAGAAGTTTGGCCAAGTGCTATTCTTCTTTGTGATTCCAGAAACTCTATGGATCATCGGATTCGTGTTGGGAATCATATTGCTACTGGGCATACTATAGTGGTTTTCAGTAATGAGCATTGAAACGTTCATTCAAGAGATAGAGACTAGAAAGCGAAAGGAAATTGAGGATCTTGAAAAAGATCTTCAAGAAAGCAAGTCTAGGCTCCAAGCAGAAATGAATAATACCTTAAAGGAGATTCAAGAACGTTTTTCAACTGAAGCTAAAGTCAAGTCAGAAAGGGAACAGGCAAGAATAATCGAAGCCTCAAAACTTCAGGCAAAGAAGATTATGTTTGATGCCATTAATGCTAACATGCAATCTGCCTTTACCATGATTCAAAAGGAGATCAAAAATTACACAAATAGCCCACAGTACAAGAAATCTCTTGAGACCATGGTCAGCAATTCAAAAAAGAAACTTGGTCAAAATATTATAGTTCATTGCCGGGAAGAAGACAAATCAATTCTCAAGGAACTTGGAGTAACCACAAGTAAGTCAATTAAGACTCTTGGTGGCATCATTGCAGAAAACAAAGAAGGAACAAGAGAATTGGACCTTACCTTTGAAGAACTACTTCGAACCAATGAAGACCAAGTCAAGAGCTTCCTCTCGGAGAAAATGTAATGCCAACATCACAATACGCATCATCATTTGGAAGGCTGCAGGCAATATCCCTTAATCTTTTATCAAAAGAAGTAATGCAAAACCTAATGAAAGCAAAAGATGAAGTCGATATGGTAAAAGCACTTGAATCTACTTGGTATAAACCAGAAATTGAAAAGGCAGCATCAATTTTCAAGGAATCTGAACTGTTAGAAGTTGCACTCAATAGACATCTTGTATATATAAACAAGACTGCACTGGAAGCAACTCCATTTAATGGCAAATCTGCCATTCGGGCATATCTTTCAAAATGGGATATTTACAATATTGAACTAATTCTTTCTGCAAAGAGCATGGGAAGACCAATTTCAGAGACAGAGTCATTTCTTGTTTCAAGCAGAAATGTTCCTGCAGGAATCTCTGCTGGAAACATCTCTCATGATGAAATGAAGATAATTCTGTCACAGACAGGAGTTGATGGTGTTGTAAATCAACTTGTAAAATACAACTATGGAACAATTTTGATGCAGCACCTTGAAACATATCAGAATAATGGCAATCTTGGTCCCATGATGTCTGCACTACAAACTTTCTATTATCGTAATTTACTAGAATCACTCAAGTTTTTCCAGGGTGATGAGGGTCTTATTCGGGATTTCATAAGGGCAGAGATTGATAAGAAAAATGTACTCAGTCTTCTCAAGGCCAAAGAATCTGATCTAGACAAGGAGATAGTAAGCAAACATCTGATCGAGGGAGGCAAGATGACCAAAAATGAATTACTAGATGTTTACAATGCAAAAGATGTTTCAGAGATTGTCGGCAGAGTAGAGAATAGATTCATGTTGGTCAATGCATTGGCTCAGTATAAGAAATCGAATAGTTTGATTGACTTTGAAGTTGCTTTGGATAAATTCATAAATTCCGAATACGTCAAAAAATTGAAAAATATTGCACTCTCAATTGGTACTATATTCTACTTTATCATTAACACAGAACATGAACGTGAAAACATCAAAAGAATTGCTTATGGTAAACGCTATAACCTCTCTGCAGATTACATCAACTCGTTATTGCTAATCGAATGAATATGTCACAACAAAAATCCAATACCACTGGGCGTATAGCAGTAGTAGGTGAGCGCGAGCTTGCTATAGGATACAATCTTCTAGGAATAGAGGATACTTTCATCACAAGTGGAGAAGAGGCAAGCAAGATCATTCAGGATCTATTTTCGTCAGGTAACTATAGTCTAATCATTATAAGCGATATAGTAAGATCTAGTCTTCCTGCGATTTTTAGAAAGAAAATAGAGGCCTCAATTGAACCACTAGTGATATTTATGCCTGCTTTAGAAGGTAATATTCAAGAAGAATCTATATCTGTTCTAGCAAAGAGAGTGTTAGGAATAAGTATCCCCTCGAGTTGATGATGATAAATGGCTGATGGAATAATCTCAAGAGTTTCGGGTCCAGTAGTAATCGCAAGTGGTCTGGAAGGAGCACAAATGTTTGACGTAGTCCGTATTGGTGATATGGGACTAGTAGGAGAAATAATTCGTATTGAAGGAAACAAGGCAACAGTTCAAGTTTATGAAGATACAACAGGTCTTCGTCCAGGAGAAAAAGTAATCAATACAAAGAGACCTCTTTCAATGCAGCTTGGACCAGGCTTACTAACATCAATTTATGATGGCATTCAAAGACCACTAGATGTTTTAAGGGAACAAAGTGGTGACTTTATCAGTAGAGGAAAAGTCATACCTGCACTTGACCAAACCAAAAAATGGGAATTTGTTCCAATAAAGAAAAAAGGAGATCATGTTTCCCCTGGAGAAATAATTGGTGAGGTCCAGGAAACTCCACTTATCATGCACAAGATAATGATTCCTTATAATGTCAAAGGTACACTAACTGATATCTCTGAAGGCAAGTATACCGTTAATGATATTGTAGCTTCTGTACAAAATGGAACCAAAGCAGACATTGGTCTGTCAAGCTGGTGGACTGTAAGAACTCCAAGACCAGTTCTTCGTAAGCTTGCACCAGAAGAGCCATTGCTTACTGGACAGCGAGTACTTGATACATTTTTCCCAGTTGCAAAAGGCGGCACAGCTGCAATTCCAGGTCCATTTGGAAGTGGAAAGACTGTAACTCAACAACAACTTGCAAAATGGGCAGACAGTAATGTGATTGTCTATGTAGGTTGTGGAGAAAGAGGAAACGAAATGACTGAAGTTCTCACAACATTTCCAAAACTTGAAGATCCAAAATCAAAGAGACCGTTGATGGAGCGTACAATTCTTGTTGCTAATACCTCTAATATGCCAGTAGCTGCACGTGAAGCTAGTATATACACCGGTATCACAATGGGTGAATACTATCGTGATATGGGATATGGTGTGGCATTGATGGCAGACAGTACTTCAAGATGGGCAGAAGCACTAAGAGAAATTTCAGGCAGACTTGAAGAAATGCCTGGTGAAGAAGGATATCCAGCTTATCTTGGTAGAAGATTGGCAGAATTCTATGAAAGGGGTGGAAAAGCAGTCGTTATTTCACCTGAAGAACGTGTTGGTTCTCTTACACTTGTTGGCGCAGTATCGCCACCTGGCGGTGACTTTTCAGAACCTGTATCTCAGAATACACTTAGAGTAACCAGAGTCTTTTGGGCACTTGATGCAAGCTTGGCGTCCCGAAGACATTTCCCATCAATCAACTGGCTTACTAGTTATTCATTATATGCAGATGGTATGGGAGATTGGTACAAGAACAATGTAGCAGCATCATGGATTCAATCAAGAAAAGAGGCACTTGAAATTCTCCAAAAGGAATCTGAATTGCAAGAAATCGTCCAGCTGGTAGGTTATGATGCACTTCCAGAACCAGAAAAGGGTGTGCTAGATACTGCAAGATCAATTAGAGAAGACTATCTACAACAGAGTGCATACGATGATGTGGACACATACACATCAATTCGAAAACAGTTCTTAATGTTATCAACAATTCTAGAATTTGGTAAAATGGAAGCAGATGCAATCAAGAAAGGAATTACATCTGTAAAGGTGGGGCAATTAGAATCAAGAAAAATGATATCAAAAATTAAATGGACAAAGGAAGATCAGGTAGAACAGCTAGTAAAGGATACAAAGAGCAAAATGCAACAAGAGTTTTCATCTCTATCAATGGAGGCATCACGATAATGTCCGGAATAGCATTCAAGACACTTTCAAAGATTGCGGGTCCTCTGATGTTCGTAGAGGGCGTGGAAAATGCAGCATATGGAGAAATGGTAGAAATCAAATTACAAAACGGTGAGAGAAGACAAGGTCAAGTTCTTGATACGAGACAGGGTCTTGCAGTTGTACAAGTCTTTGGTGCAACACTAGGACTTAACATTGGTGATACATCTGTAAAGTTTCTAGGAGAAACTGCTCAACTTGCAGTATCCGATGAAATGCTGGGGCGTGTCTTTGATGGTCTAGGAAATCCAAGAGACAATGGCCCAAAAATTGTTTCTAAAACAAAGGTTGACTTGGTTGGTTCTGGTATAAATCCATACTCAAGAGAAGAACCATCTGAATTCATCCAGACTGGAATGTCAAATATTGATGGAATGAATACGCTGGTCAGAGGTCAAAAACTTCCAATATTTTCAGGTGCAGGTCTTCCACACAACTTGCTTGCAGCACAGATTGCAAGGCAGGCAAAAGTTCTTGGTGGCTCAGAAAACTTTTCAGTAGTATTTGCAGCAATGGGAATCACAAGTGAAGAGGCAAACTTTTTTGTAAAACAATTCGAAGAGAGTGGTGCACTTGGAAGGACAGCTCTATTTTTGAACCTTTCATCCGATCCATCGATGGAACGTTTACTCACTCCAAGACTTGCATTGACCACTGCAGAATACCTTGCTTATGAAAGAGACATGCATGTGCTCGTAATTATGACTGATATGACTAACTATTGTGAAGCATTAAGAGAAATCTCTGCCGCAAGAGAAGAGGTTCCAGGAAGAAGAGGTTATCCTGGTTACATGTATACTGACTTGTCATCATTATATGAAAGAGCAGGAAAGATCAAGGGAAGAAATGGATCTGTAACCCAAATTCCAATTCTTACCATGCCAGCTGATGATATTACTCACCCAATTCCAGATCTTACTGGTTATATTACAGAAGGACAAATTGTCATGAGCAGAGACTTGCATCGAGGAGATATACATCCTCCTGTAGATGTCTTGACAAGTCTTTCACGTTTGATGAACCAAGGTATCGGAAAGGGAAGTACAAGGGAAGATCATAGAAGCCTTGCAGATCAACTCTATTCGTCTTATGCACAGGGTAAAGATGCACGATCATTGGCTGCAATTGTGGGTGAAGAGGCACTCAGTGATCTTGACAGAAAATTCATGAAGGTAGCTAATGATTTTGAAAGAAAGTTTGTAAACCAAGGAATGGATGAGAACCGTTCAATTGAACAAACCTTGGATATTGGTTGGGAATTGCTAAGTGAACTATCAGATTCTGAACTTAATCGTATCAAACCAGAATTTATTGAGAAATACCGAAAGAGATCTGGTACGGGTGCATAAAATTGCCATCAGTAATTAACATCAGACCAACACGTCTTGAATACATTCGTACAAAAAGAAGAATTATTGTTGCAAAAAAAGGTCTAAAATTACTAAAGCTAAAAAGACAAGCATTGATTCTAGAATTCTTTAATACAAGCAAGACTGTAGCCTCACTTAGAAGTGGCCTTCAAATAGAGTTGGTAAAGGGATATCAAGCAATTAGAATGGCAGAGATGCTTGCAGGTGCCATGAGACTCGAAAATGAAGCAATGAAGATTCCGCAATTGAACAAGTTACAAATTACACCAAAAAACGTTATGGGTGTTAGAATTCCAAAAATTGAAGGTGGAAAAAGTGATCAAGTCATTACAGAACATCTACTAGAACTTCCTCCGTCTATTAATGAAGCAATCAAGGCATTTCGTAACGTACACAAGATGGTTCTTGATGTTGCAGAAAAGGAAACCACACTTCGCAAACTATTGCTTGAAATTGAAAAAACAAAAAGAAAATCTAATGCTATTGAAAACGTATTCATCCCTAGATTACAGGCTGCTATCAAATTCATTATATTCAGACTAGACGAGATGGAACGAGATACTTTCATGATGCTAAAGACGGTCAAAAGAAAGATGGGAGAAAGAGAACAGGAGTCTTTAAAACTAAAGGAGAAGGAAATACTTGCCTAATTTTGCAAATCAACAACAGAAAAGATTTTTTATGATAATTAGAGCATTCAAGCTAGGTAATATTCTTGCTACTGTAGCCTTGGCTCTCTATGCTGGAAAGCACTTTTTTGGAGTTTAAAATGTCTACATCAGAAAAATATGTCCACTCCCTCAAACAAATAAAGGAAATAGAAGACAGATCACAAAAGGAAATTGATGAACAGAAGAAAAGAGTAGCAGAGGAATTACGAAATTTTGAAACTTATGCAATACAGTCAATTACAGCCGCAAAAGCTGATGGGGAAAAATTAATCGAGTCTTCTATAGATCAGGCAAGAAAGAAAGCACATGCTGAGACAGAAAAAATCATAGAAGATGCAAAAAACAAGGCAAAGACAGTTTCTTCAAGAATTGATTCTCAGACAGTCAAAGAAATAATTGATATTTTACTAAAAGAGGTATAGAATTTGGTTCTAAAACCAGTACCCATGGGAAGAATTGCAGTTCTTGGGCTGAGAAAAGAAAAGCAGATCGTAGTCTCTATTTTACATGATCTTCATGTTGTACAGCTTGAATCCTTGTCAAAAGATGTTGCTACACTTGTTCGAAATGAGCGTGACAATGAAACATTCAGGCAAGTTTCAGATCAGCTTTTGAGGATGAAAGCATTAAAAACTGTATTACCACCAATTGAATCCACACAATGTCAACGATTCACTTCCATAGAGCAAATAATTCAAGCTGCTAAATCTATTGACATCGATAGCAACGTTGCTACTTTGGAAAAAGAAAAAGAACATCTTTTAACACAACTCAAGGAGACTGAAAACAACATCAAGCTAGTTGAAGAATTTTCCTTTTTCCCAGAAGACTTTAACGTTCTCCAACTAAAAATGGCTCACTCTTATTTTGGTAGACTGGATTCTAAAAACTATACTGCTTTCAAAAAGACACTAGATGTCAATAGTCAAGATGTCTTTGTCTATCCAAAAGAAGGAAAAGATACTACAAATATTGTTCTGATTACATTTCCAAATTTTCCACCACATGCACTTGCTACTGTGGTACAAGAATATGATGTAAAACTTGAAGCAGTTCCAAAACTAGATGGAAAGGCAGACCAGTTAATACAAAGCCTCAAAGCAAAACATGCTGATATTTCTCATAAATTAAAAGAAGTTGAAAGACAACTAGGTGAAATCTCAAAATCTCATTATATCAACATAGTATGCATAGAGGAGCAACTTGAGATTGAAAACAAGAAGCTCGAAGTCGTTGATAACTTGGGAGTGACATCTGATTCCTTTGCACTTGAAGGCTGGATTCCAAAATCCAAGATTGATCAACTAAAGAATGTCTTTGCGAACAATACAAAAGGAACTATGCTGTTTGAGCTTGAAACAGATGAACATCCTCCTACACAATTTGACAATCCAAAAAGATTCAAGCTCTTTGAAGCCTTTATCAGGTTTTATTCTCTGCCAGAAGGTAGAGAATTTGATCCTACTCTAATCTTTGGCTTGCTCTTTCCAATATTTTATGGAATGATGGTAGGAGATGCAGGATATGGACTTGTCATACTCCTAGTCTGCCGATGGGTTATTCGAAGAATCGATGGCGGAAAGAAGGACTTTAACATCATGCCGGGCATGTTGCGAAAGTTTGCCTTGAATATACTCAAAAGACGACAAATGGTAAAACTGGCAAAGGCAATGACACCTGGTGCCATCATTGCAATAGGCTTAGGGTTTGTGTTTAACCTGTACTTTGGATTTCATCTCAATGGTTACCTGTTTAGCTATCTGAATTCTACGTTTGGCCTGCATCTTCCAGCAGATGGAGCATTATTCAATCCAATTACTAGCCTTAGAAAGTTGTTACTAATTAGTGGATACATTGGCCTTGGAATGGTAACATTTGGATTAATTCTCGGCGTATTGAACAGCTTACGTGAAGGTCTGAAAAAACATGCAATTGGTAAAATAGGGTGGCTACTCTTTGGTTGGGGTGTAGTGCTATTTGGTTTGGCACTGATGCATCATCAACATGTAAATCCAGTCCATAGCGCACAGGGAGCTGCTTACATAGGACTAATGATTGGTGGGGTGGCACTGATGTTTATAGGAGAAGGCCCTCGAGCAATTATGGAATTGCCATCCATCGTAAGTCATATCTTATCATATACAAGAATTATCGGTATTCTATTGGCATCTGTTATCTTGGCTGATGTGATTGATTTCATATTTATCAAGACATTGCATCACTCAATACCTTACATCATTCTTGGAACAATAATACTCTTCATCGGTCACATATTCAATATCGTAATTGGTGTCTTTGAGCCAGGAATTCAGGGAGCTAGGTTGATCTACGTAGAATTCTTCTCAAAATTCTATCATGGTAATGGAAGAGCCTTCAGACCATTTGGAAGTGCAAGAAAGTTTACCTATGATCAGTATGCAATGCAAACAGAAAAGAAATAGAAATTTTAATAATATTTTAATTCATTAACATCCAAAGTTCTTGTGCAATATCTACATCTTAGTACAAGTCCTGTCTTATCAACCACATCCATGATGGGCTGTATTTCTTCATCACTATTTGTTATACAATCTGGGTTCGAGCATCGAAAAATTCGTTCAATCTGATTTGGTAGAGTTACACGCCTCTTTTCAACTAATTTGTAATCTTGGATTATGTTTACTGTTGCCTTTGGAGCAATTAGAGCGAGTTTATTTGTATCCTTGTCCTGCAAAAATTTATTCTCTACTTTTATGATATCTTTTTTTGCAACTTTAGAGCTTGGAACATTAAGTGCAATTGTAATCACGTTTCCATCTCTACCGTCTATGCCTAGTGCATTTAGTACCTTCAAACCTTTTCCAGCTTCTATATGATCAATGACAGTTCCATTTTTGATTCTTCTTACGATAAGATCTGACTCGGACATTGGAATAGTTTGTATACTACTCATATATAATAGTGAATTACTAATGAGCAATTCTTTTTTTCAAAAAGATATTGTCTCAGTGAGAGATTTTGATAAACAAAAGTTTGAAACCGTTTTCCAAGCAACTGACAAAATAATTGAGATGAATCAAAGTGAAAGAAGGGAAATAGTGCGTGGAAAGACCCTTGGGTACTTGTTTTTTGAACCTAGTACCAGAACTAGATTAAGCTTTGAGGCAGCCATGGCATCAATAGGTGGGACGTCTCTTGGAATAGCTGATGCCTCTTCCTCATCTGCAAAAAAAGGCGAGAGTCTTGCTGATACTGTAAAAATCATGTCCTTGTATTCTGATGTTCTTGTTCTCAGGCACCAGCTTGATGGTTCTAGCAGATTTGCAGCGGAAATATCAGAAAAACCGCTGATTAATGCAGGAAGTGGTACGGAAGAACACCCAACACAGGCAATACTTGATCTCTATACTATTAGAAAAGAAAAAAAGAGAATTGATGGTCTTAAGATAGGAATTATTGGTGACCTAAAATACGGCAGAACTGTCTATTCCCTGTTGTACGCACTAAGCAATTACAATGTTGATGTAAAACTAATATCTCCACAGTCGCTGAAAATCCGATCTGATTCAACATATGAGATAAGAAAAAAATTACAATACACTGAAACCAGTGATCTGGAAGAAAATCTTGATGATCTCGATGTGATATATATAACAAGAATACAAAAAGAAAGATTTGCCGACATTGAAGAGTATGTAAAAGTCAGAGGTAGCTATAAAATGGATCCTGAACTAGTCAAGAAACTAAAAGATGACGCCATCATAATGCATCCTCTACCGCGTCTTGATGAAATATCACACGAGATTGATTCTGCAAAACAAGCAAAATACTTTAAGCAAGCACAATATGGAAAAGATACACGTGCAGCACTTCTTGCACTAATTCTAAACGAAAACGGAGTAGCATAAGAAAATAAATTTTTACATGGTAACTAGCTTAACATTATCCATTTTCTTGTTTGTCTGAAAGTCTCGTGTCATAATACTAATCTTTTCAGCATCTCCGTGCAATAAGAAAAGTTCCATGCATTTGTTACCGTCTACTTTACTATGGAGATGAGTGCCGATTAAATCTTCATGATTGTGTTTGATTCCTGTTACGATCTGCTCTGATTCTTCATCATGGATAATCATGAGGATAGCATGGATTAGTCCAGACAGTATGCTATGTTGCTTTTCTTCAGCCACTAAATTCCTTATGCCAGCGCGAATAATTTCAGACCTGCCAGAAAACCCCATTGTTTTCTGTATCCTGTCTAACTCTGATAGGATCTCATCATTTAGGGATATTGAAACTATTGGCATGGTATGATTGTTATTAACTATCTTATAAGTTTAACAGTAATAATTATTAAGATTTTATAAATTTATTAATAACTTATGAATAAAGTTGCGTTGAATAAACTCAAGGCAGTAATAATTGGAAGCGTGATCATTGCAGCAATAATGATTTTTACTATATCTACAAATGAAAATCTTCCCAAGTCGCAACAAGTCTCAACACAAAATGTATCTGATAATAAACTCAAAGTGGCTACATCTTTTTTCCCACTCTATGAATTTGCAAGAAATGTGGGAGGTAACAAAACTTATGTGTATAGCTTTCTACCGATTGGAGAAGAACCGCATGAATGGGAACCTAGTATACAACAGATTGAGGAGCTAAAAGGAACAAAACTTTTCATTTACAATGGGGCTGGTATGGAAGCGTATATTTCCAAATTCATGGACTCGGGAGAATTTCAGAACATGACATTTGTAAAGGCTACTGATGGCATTCCTTTACTAAAAGCAGATTCTGCAGAAAATGATAAGGAAATTTTAGCACAGGGAGGAATGGATCCACATGTATGGAATGATCCAATATTTGCAGAGCAGGAAGTAACAAATATCAAGAATGCAATGCAAAAAGCAGATCCTACAAATGCTCAGTATTATGAAAATAATGCAAATATGTATATTGCAAAATTGGCTGCATTAGATAACAATATAAAAACTGGACTGTCACACTGCAAAAAAGATACTTTTGTATCATTTCATAATGCCTTTAATTATTTTTCAAACAGATATGGTATACATGATGTATGGATAAGCGGAATGGCACCAGAAGTAGATGTACCTCCACAAGATATTCTGAGAATAATTCAGATTATGAAAGATAAGGATGTCAAGGTGATATTTTCAGAGGATTTGGTAGATCCAAGACTTGCCAATACACTAGCAAGTGAAGTGGGTGCCCAAGTCTTGATACTGAGTCCTCTTGAAGGCATTAATCAAACTGATCAACAAGAGGGGAAGACATACCTAGATAAGTGGTATCAGAATCTACATAATTTGAGAACGGCTTTAGAATGTCAGTAAATGCATTAGACGTAGAGAATGTCTCAGTAAGCCATAACGGAACTTTGGCAGTAAATAAAATCAGTTTTAGTGTTCAGGAAGGAGACCTCTTAGGAATTGTTGGACCAAATGGGGCTGGTAAAACTACATTATTCAGGGCAATTCTTGGATTACAAAACTATCAAGGAAAAATCAAGTTATTTGGATATGAAGGGAGTCAATACACCACATTACTTTCAATGGTAGGATATGTGCCACAAAAAGTAAATTTTGAACCTAACTTTCCTGCAACTGTTTATGATGTAGTTGCAATGGGAATTCTATCAAAAAAGAGGTTAATGAAAGGTGTTGCGTTGATACAGGGTTGTGGGTGTTCTTGGAACAGAATATTCCCAACATCTAGCAAAGACCATGAAAAAATTGAAGATGCGCTAAAAATTGTTGGATTGGAATCATTCAAGAACAGAAGAATCAGTGAATTATCCGGAGGAGAACAACAGCGCGCCTTTATTGCAAAATCTCTTGTCAAAGAACCAGCGTTGATGATATTGGATGAACCGGTGACTGGAGTAGATATGGACGTGCAAAACAAATTCTATTCAGTACTTAGAAAAATAAACAAGGAAAACAAAATAACCATAGTGTGGTCTTCACATGATCTTACTGCAATTTCAGATCTTGCAACTAGAGTAGCATGCATGAATAGAGAATTATTCTTCCATGGTGAAAAAGAAGAATTTTTTGCAAACAAGGACATGCTCAAAACATATTCCGAATCAGCTATGCAACTGCATATGCATAAACATGATATGTGATTTTCATGAATCTTGATATCCTATCCTATGGTTTTATGCAACGAGCTCTACTTACTGGCATAGCAGTTTCAATCACTTGTTCTATGATAGGTTTGTTCTTGGTTTTGAAAAGATATTCTCTTTTTGGGGATGCGCTATCACATGTAGCATTTGGTGGCATAGCTCTTGGATTCTTTCTCAATGTGTATCCTATTTGGACTGCATTTGTTGTTTCTGTTTCAACTGCTCTGGGCATCACAAAACTAAGAAAGAGTACAAAAATATCGGGAGATGCTGCTATTGCAGTATTGTTATCATCTGGTTTTGCAATGGGAGTATTACTAATTAGCGCATCTCATGGTTTTACTATTGATCTTTTCAGTTTTCTCTTTGGAAGTATACTGTTGACAAGTATGCAAGATACACTGTTAATTGTGACAGTAAGTTGCGGAGTCATTGCAACATTAATTGCAATTAGAAAACCAATGATACATTTCACATTTGATGAGGAACAAGCAAAAGTACATGGAATACCGGTTGAAAAACTAAACTATCTCTTTGTGGCCTTGGCAGCAGTCACCGTAATTGCAACAATGAGACTGGTTGGAATTTTGTTGATATCTGCATTAATAGTATTACCAAACATAACAAGTATAATGATGGGTAAAGGATTCAAAAAAACAATGATGATTTCTATCTCCTTATCCGTTTCCGCAGTAATTGCAGGCATCACCATATCATATTATTTCAATTTGGCTCCGGCAGGAACTATAGTTATGCTAATGGTTGCAATGTTTGTAGGTACATTGTTAGCAAAACATGTTGGTGTATTTTCCACAAAGACATTCAATGAAAATAACCTGTCTACAGTAAATTGATTTTTTATTCTTATCAAGAAAAATATTCTGAGGTAACATTGCTAATCTAAAACATGTTTTTATATCATGAGCATGATCTCAGAATAATGAAGTCAAAACCATTTGGCGCACTATTTGGTCTTTTGGCTCTAGTTGCTATCTTAGGTGTAGCACCAGCATTTGGACAAACAGCAAATGAAATTGATATGGCAAAAGGTGCAGGCGCTGCCGCAACAGCGGGTTGTGTAGCTGCAAAGAATTGTTTTTCTCCAAATCCTCTGAATGTTACACCAGGAACAACAGTAACTTGGAAAAATACTGACACTGTAAGTCACTATGTGACAAGCGGTCAACCATCAGATAATACAACTGGAACTGTGTTTGATAGCGGTAATTTAATCAAACCAGGCAGTACATTCCAATTTACTTTTGCAAATGCAGGCACATATGATTACTTTTGCACTGTTCATCCTTGGATGACAGGTCAAGTAATTGTAGGAGCAGCTAGTACCTCACCAAGTAATAACAACACAGGAACATCGGGTGGAAATATGGGCGGAATGGCAATGTTAACTGCTAAAGCTTCTGATGGTACTATAGTTACTATAAGCACTAGCGGTCCAGTCAGTGGACAACCATTGTCATTAGCAATATCATTCACAGATGCAAATGGAAATAAAATACACCACCAGAACTATGCAATTGCTGTAACACAGGATGGAAATAATATACTTTCAAATTCCGCAGGGCATACACATACAGGTGATGACACCCAAACCACTAGTACAAATCTTTCATCTACCGATCCAGTAGACATACAGGTAACACTCAACGGTATTGGGTTGCCTACTGCAGATCCAACTACTTGGACAGGTGTTAAGGGTGAAGTGTTAAGCTTCACACATGTTGTACCAGAATTTGGCCCAGTAGCATCAATAGTTCTTGCAATTGCTGTAATGAGCATGGTAGTATTTGCTGCAAAGACTAGAGGAATTCCAAAATTCTAATCTTAACCTACATTTTTTTTGTTTGATTTATGTAGCGATCTCATGTCCAAATGATCACCATAGTTAGTTGTCTAATTATATTGAAAGCAAATTTTAGTATGTAATAGATAACTATCTGAGAGATTTTTATAGTAGCTCTATATCATTCAGAATAATGAAGTCAAAACCATTTGGCGCACTATTTGGTCTTTTGGCTCTAGTTGCTATCTTAGGTGTAGCACCAGCATTTGGACAAACAGCAAATGAAATTGATATGGCAAAAGGTGCAGGCGCTGCCGCAACAGCGGGTTGTGTAGCTGCAAAGAATTGTTTTTCTCCAAATCCTCTGAATGTTACACCAGGAACAACAGTAACTTGGAAAAATACTGACACTGTAAGTCACTATGTGACAAGCGGTCAACCATCAGATAATACAACTGGAACTGTGTTTGATAGCGGTAATTTAATCAAACCAGGCAGTACATTCCAATTTACTTTTGCAAATGCAGGCACATATGATTACTTTTGCACTGTTCATCCTTGGATGACAGGTCAAGTAATTGTAGGAGCAGCTAGTACCACAACTACTACACCAAGCAACAGCACAACTACAGGAAATGCAGCTGTACCAGAATTTGGCCCAGTAGCATCAATAGTTCTTGCAATTGCTGTAATGAGCATGGTAGTATTTGCTGCAAAGACTAGAGGAATTCCAAAATTCTAAACTCTAACTTTCTTTTTTTATTATTTTTCTTAAGAGTCTAATTCTGGTTTAACTGTAGACAATGATATAGCATGGTCATCTATCAAGACTCCAACTCCAACTGACACATCCTTTATCCTGATCACAATTTTTGACAAGTCATCATCAGAAAGAGTATACTGTTTAGCAAGAACATCCTTCACTTTCTTTTCAGTATCTGATATTTGATTTAGGCCAGATGGTATAGAAATGTCAAGGGTTTTTTGCATCATGTTAGCTGGAATCTTTCCACTACCATCTTGTATTATGTAAAATGAAATTTTATCTATAATTACTTCATGAGGAAGAATATCCAATGCATTTGCAGTATAAAATGCCTGAACATCTAATATGTTGATATTATTTGAAGATGGACTTGTCATTGTTATCCCACTACCAAATGTTGAATCCAATGGAACATTGATGATAGTAAACCCCTCGATGAAATTTTCATTATTGTTTCCAAGTGTGGCTCTAATATCTTGGCAAGTTATACTCTTTGATGTCTCAGAATCCATCTTCAGTAAAATAGCATTTGAACTTGGCCCATTGGTCGGTACAGAATTCCAAAGAGCTTGGATCTGGAATCTCTGTTTGTTAAATAAACTGATATCTGTGTCATAATGACCCGGTCTTAATGGTCCCTCTCCTGCAAATATCGATCCACATTCAAACTTGGTTGTGTAGGTAACACTTCTTGTAGGTGATGAAGATATGGTGGCATTATTGGCAGGAAGATCAGTAAAAGTAACAACACCTGATGAATTATTCACCTGAACTAGTTTTTGAATTTGGTCAACACTATATCCTGGTGTAATGTTAGTCTGAATTATACTATAATTCCCATTTGTTATTCCTGACAAAATGATTACACCATTCTTGTCCTTCGCAGTATCGTCAGGAGAATTATCTTTGATTGTGTAATTTCCTGTCCCAGTAAATGGATTGGGCGATATTACGAATTGACCTCCACTAATCAGCTTGTTGTCACTTGAGAGTGAAATTATTGTAAGTGACGAATTCTGTGCAAATGCTACATCTCTTGAATGATAAATTCCTGAACTTGATACAAAATATAGAACCAATATAATGGTCAATATTGCAAAAACAGATGATATCTTCGACCATCTTTTCATTTTATAATTTTATCTTATCTCGTTAATAATTTTATGTTAAACACCTTTGATACCTAAGAATTAAATAGATTGCAAGTCATTTTTTAACTGATGCAATTTTATATCAAGGGCATATTATCGCTTGTTTTTGGCTTGATAATCTTATCATCTTCAGTTCCATTTATTCCTCAAAAAGCATATGGAGACGGTTTTACTCAAGAAAATGTACAGGCAAACATTGGAAATAGGATCATTACACTTTTCATCAAAGTTAATCCTCCTATCATAACCTCTACTAATTCCGGTGACAAGTACATACAATTCAGATTTTTTGATGCAAATACCAATACTACAATAAACAATGTTTCATTTTTTATCAACGCAACAAAAGGGGATAAACTATTGATGAATGACTTGTTTTACACTCACTCGGGGTATCTTACAATAAAACTAGAACCTGGGGGTTCGGTGGGTCACTGGACAGTACAAGGCGATCATGACCCAGTATTGGGTGGATGGACATCACAAAATGATCAAGTCAATGTTATAGCACCAATATTGACAGAGGGTGGACTTTATCATTTTCATATGGAGGTTCTAGCCCTTGATTATGCTAACACACTTGTTGATTCATCAAATCCACCAAAATTTGACTCCTATCTCAGTGTTGGAGATGTATCTACACAAAATGTTACATATCAAAATAACTCGTATAATACTACACTAATTTCATACTATGACAAGACATCGAATTTTAATTTTGATGAATCAACAAAACAATTTTCCTGGAGTATGCCATTTGATTGGGATGTAAGTAGATTCCAAGACAGGCCCATATTCATACATGAAGAACTGAGAGTTCCAAAATCACTTACTGCATTTTCTAATACTCCGACATATGCTGCAAGTGCTGAAGGATTTGGTCTTACTGGAAGAAGAATAATTGTTGATCCATATACGATTGGAGATTACATGATAGTCCACCTATTCCTTAACAAATTTGATCTGATAAACATGGCAAAAACTATCCCAAGTGGAACTAGCAACATCGAATTTAAGGTAGCACCAGAAGCACCAAACGTAAAATCATCTGCTTCATTGTTGACAGACTTTGGAGGTTGGCACATAAAACTTGGTTGGAATCCCACAAGCCTATCAGCAGACTCGCAAAATAATTTGAATATTAGCTTCTATGATTCATTTACAGAGCAACAAGTAGCAGGTGATGTACATTATGATGTTCAATTACTTGACAAAGATCAAAATGTATTGTGGTCAAAGAATGACGCTGTTGCGCAGAATGGAGTTGATACCCAAACGGTAAACTTGCCTGGTAACGGCATATATAGTATAATTATACATGTAAAATCAATAGTTAGTAACGGTGTTCCTGATACAACAAGAATTGGTATGGCTAGAGGAAATGTTGTGATACCTTCTACCGTAACAGAAGATGATTCACTGACCAAGTCAACCAACCAATCTAGTACTCAATCAACTAACTCATCTGCTCAAACTGGACAGGGAGTTGTAATTCCTCCATGGATAAAAAATAATGCAAAATTGTGGAAACAGGGACAGATTGATGACTCTGTCTTTGTATCCGGAATCCAGTATCTCATAAAACAAGGAATAATTCAACTTCCTCCGACTACCTCCGGTCAGACAACTGGTATTGCTATACCTCCATGGGTCAAAAACAATGCTGGATTATGGGCAGATGGTCAAATTGATGACCAAACCTTTGCATCAGGAATTCAATACCTAATCCAAATTGGAATAATTGTAGTCTAATTCACAGAATGCTATTATAGAAATTGAAGTAAATTTATCAACACATGCTGCCTATTAGGGATGAAAATCCAAAGCCCATAGGATATCGACCTTACATAACTTATTCTTTAATCGTAATCAACATTCTTGTCTTTTTTTGGGAGATAGCTGTAACTCATCAGATTTGGGAGTTTACAAATCAACGCGCAGAAAATATGTTATTGAGTTATGGTACTATTCCTAACAATATTGTAAATGGATTGGCAGATCACAATTACAGTGTATTTGCTTCTATTTTCAGTTCTATGTTTCTACATGCAGGTATAATGCACATTGGAGGCAACATGTTGTTTCTCTGGATATTTGGAGACAATATTGAATACAAATTTGGAAGGGGAAAATTTTTGGCACTTTATCTTTTTTGGGGTGTAGTAGCAGACTTTTTTTATATTCTATCAAATCCTTCTAGTCCACTACCTGCACTAGGAGCTTCTGGTGCAATCTCTGGTGTACTTGGTGCATATCTCATCTTATTTCCAAACACCAAGGTAGTAACACTAATGTTTCTTGGATTTTTCACCAGACTCGTTAGGATCTCAGCCAAGTGGTGGTTATTGTTCTGGTTTCTTTTCCAAAATATCTTGCCAGTATTTATTGGATCAAGTGGTTCTGGTATAGCCTTTTTTGCTCATATTGGTGGATTTCTAGTGGGTTTGTTTGTTGGATATATTTACAAAAAGACTCATAGCTCAGAATTTACCTATGGTACAAGGTATGGATGGAAAGGTGGTGGCACCAAATGGGGAACTTGAATTTACAAAATAATCCTACATAATTTATAATAAAGAATTCAAGATAATTCCGTTCCCAAAGAATAAATTCTATATATCCATTTGGTAAAATATGCCTCTCATAACAATTTCAATGTATCCGGGAAGAAATGAAAAGCAGAAAGAGGAATTTGCTAAAGCCATAACAAAATCGGCAGTTGAGATCCTTAAGACAAAAGAAAATCATGTAATTGTGGTTTTTGAAGAGAATCCCAAGGAAAATTGGTATATGGCAGGAAATCCACTCTAAACACATTTTTATTTTATAATAATTCAGAAAACTCGTGACAAAAATTGCCGTAGTTCAAATGCAAGCTGAGACAGACAAAAAAAATAACTTGAAAAAAATACTAAGATACATATCGCAAGCAGCACACAAAAATTCTGAAATTTGCACCTTTCCGGAATTCATGATGTGTTACACACCATCATCTCAATCTCCTGCTGATCTTGCAGAAATCGCTGAAAAAATAAATGGCGAATTTGTTTCATCCATATCTGAAGAAGCAAAAAAAAATTCCATACAAATCATCGGTACTTTATATGAAAAAAGCCCAAAACCAAACAGAGTATATGATACATCTTTTTTCATAGGAAAAACTGGTAAAGTCGTATCAACATACAGAAAAATTCATCTCTATGACGCACTTGGATTCAAGGAATCCACAAAACTTTATCCTGGTTCATCAATTACAAAACCTGTAAAAACCAGTGCAGGAAAAATGGGGATGATGATTTGTTATGATCTTAGATTTCCAGAAATGTCTAGGATATTAGCCTTGTCAGGTTCCGAAATTCTTGTAGTTCCATCTGCATGGGTACAAGGAGAAATGAAAGAAGAACACTGGATTACGATAAACAAGACAAGAGCTATTGAGAATGGTTGTTACGTAATTTCTCCAGATCAAGTTGGAAACATTTACTGTGGAAGAAGTATGGTAGTTAATCCCTATGGGAAAATACTTCTTGATATGAAGAAAAAAGAAGGAATCGGAATTGTTGACATTTCTATTGATGAGGTCAAACAAGTAAGGCAAAAACTTCCGCTTTTACAAAACAGACGTACTGATATTTACACCAACCTCAAGATTTAGTTCTACTTGTACATCGTATGTTAGAACATTGTCGTGCCCATTTTTGTTTTCTAGAATACCTTTGGAAAATAATTGGCCACAAACAAATCTTGCAAGAAATCTTTGTTGCACAAATCATACCTCTCTGCACCAGCGGAGATGATGCTCTACAGCCATTATGGTAATTTGAACATCCTACGAATCGTTTCTTTGTTTGGCGAGATCTTATTATGAGAAGTTTTCCTATGTGACAATCAGGGCATTCCACAAGACCGTTAACAGGAGTATTTGTTCCTAAAATGACATATTTTCTCTTTTTCTCTGACCATGAAAGATATCCGTTCTTGTCATAATATTGTCTTATTTCATTCTGAATCTTGCCAATTTTTTTCTTTGTTATGTTAACAGAATTTCTAGGATCTATTCGTTTTTTGGCAACTGATGTCTGAGTAGTTTGATCTTTCAATAATGATGTCATATTGTTTATTGAATTAAAGAAACTACTGAAGAATTTTTATATGGAATCTAGTCAGCAAGATTTGTGGAAAAAGTCTGTCTTATTGGGGCTGGCAGCACAAAATATGGTAAATTAGAAGATAGTATTACTGATATTGCACTTCAGGCATCGGTTGATGCTATAGAAAGTGCAGGAATAGGTCCAAAAGAGATTCAGGCAGGATACATTTCTAATGTATTTGGCATTGCAGACAAACAAGTTCATCTAGGTCCTGTCATAATGAGCAATCTTGGCATTCCAGAAGTTCCTTCACTTTCAATTGAATCTGCATGTGGAAGTGGTTCTATTTCATTTAGAGAGGCATACGCAAATGTTGCTGCAGGATTTTATGACGCAGTATTGGCAACAGGAGTAGAAAAAGTAACTCATACTGGTACTGAATGGACTACAACTTATTTTTCATATTGTTCTGATTTCTTTTACGAGGGAGGAGCTGGTGCCTCATTTCCAGGATTATTTGCATCCATGGCAAGAGCATATCTTGCAGAATACAAAGCTACAGAAGAAGATCTTGCAATGGTCGCAGTAAAGAATCACGATAATGGTCTTCTTAATCCAAAAGCGCATCTCAGAAAAAAAATTACCATAGACGATGTAATGAAATCAGCAGTAGTTGCAAGCCCATTAAAACTGTATGACTGTTGTCCATTTTCAGATGGTGCAAGTGCAGTTATAATATGCAGTGAAAAATTTGCAAAGGCACACACTAAAAATTATGTTGAAGTTATTGGATCTGGTAGGGGTGGGTCACCTGCTGCACTCCAAGGGAGAGATCATATTACTACAATACCAAGTACCAGAATTGCAGCACAGGCTGCATACAAGATGGCAGGTGTGACACCAAAAGATATTGATTTTGCAGAAGTTCATGATTGCTTTACAATTGCTGAGCTAGTTGATACTGAAGACTTGGGATTCTTTGAACAAGGGAAAGCTGTACAAGCAGTTAGAGAAGGGCGAACCAAACTTAATGGAGACATATCCATCAATCCATCCGGTGGTCTAAAATCAAAGGGTCATCCAATAGGTGCAACTGGAATCGGTCAAGTAGCAGAAGTTTTTGATCAATTAACTGGAAAAGCAGGAGAAAGAACAGTAAAAGACGCCAAAATCGGACTAACACATAACTTTGGTGCAACAGGCGCCAGTTGTGCCGTACATATATTCAAAAGTGTGTAAATTGCTAACAAAAGAAGAATTCGCCAACAATGCCAAATTAGGTAAGGTTCTTACTAGAAAATGTACGAAATGTGGACACCATCATCTTGTAACCACCTATTTTTGTCAAAATTGCGGGAATAAAGGATTTGAGAATACAATAATTGATGGGAAAGGTACCATTGTTACTTATACAATAATCACTGTACCACCAGATGGATACGAAGAATATGTTCCATATGCATGGGTAGTTATGAAACTAGACGAGTCTGAACTGAGGATCTCTGGTTTTATGGCAGGCATAAAATCTCCAGCAGATCTTCCTCTTGGAACAAGGGCAAGAATTACAGGTTATGATCAACGTGGAATCATAATCGAAAAACAGTAAATCAAATTTATTGAACAGATTAAAAAAATTCAAAAAATCTCTTTTATAACATTCACGTTGACATTAATTTGAAATGTCTGTTGATGTTGTTTGTGGAAAATGTGGAGCTAAAATTGCAAATATGCGTATGCTAAAATCAATAAAAGATGTGATGCGACCGTATAACAGTAAATGTCCATCATGTGGACAGACACTATCTCCATCAGAATTCAGCGTGGATGTGCAGAAGAACTGATCTAAAAAGCTTTACTTAAGATCAATTTAGTCAAAAATCTTAATTACCGATGAACTCTAGACAATTCCATGGAACTGAGCGAGGACTTTAGCGATCCTAAACGTGGAGGAATATTACAATCAGCATCAAAACGTGTAAGAATGATCTTTTCTGTTATGGCAAGTCCCAACCGAATTGATATCTTACGTATACTGAACTCCAAGGGACCGCTCACTTATTCAGAATTGAAATCTCTTGCCGGCTTCAAATCAAAAAAGGAAAGTGGCAAGTTCGCATATCACTTGAGAAAATTGTTGCGACAATCTCTTGTAGCCTTAAACAAATCTGAAAGACGATATACCATTACTAACTTGGGAAAACTAGTTCTAAGTCTTGCAAGACAGATCGAAGAACGATCTATAATTGAAAGTGGAAAAATGTATGTCAGAACATCACATGAATCTATAGAAGAATTCAATTCTCATAAGATCATTCAATCATTAGTTAGAGAAGGTAGTCTTCCACTGGAGCTTGCTCAAAAAATAACTGAAGAAGTAGAGAACAGGATATACAAATTCCAAACGTCTTATCTTACATCTTCACTCATACGTGAAATGGTCAACTCTGTCCTCTTAGAACAGGGTCATGAGGATTATAGGCATAAACTGGCAAGATTTGGGTTACCTGGTTATGATATTCATGAGATGCTAACTAATGTAGATGGTATTCATAACGGAGTAGAAGGTTTGCTATTCAAAACAGGACAGAATGTATTTGGTGAATATCTTGTTTTAAATACTCTGCCTAAGGATGTAGCTGATTCTCATCTCTCAGGTGATCTTCATATTACAAATGCTGGACTGTGGTCACTTCTTCCAGATACAATATTTGTGAATATTAAGGAACTTATTGAAGAGGGAGTTGACTTGAGAGGAAAATTCTTGGGTGTAGCAAGAACATCATCACCAAGTTCACTGGATGATCTTTTCACTTCCTTATCTATACTCACATGTCTTCTCATAAAAGAAGCATCACAAGAAGTAGTGATGGATGGATTGGTTGCCATATTACAAAAATATTCCAAGAATTTGCCTGAAGTTGAAGAAAAACTTGCAAATTGCTTTGCAAAAATATCTACAGGATCTAAATATGGAAAGGATGGAACGCTTGCTTCATTTAGAATTTCCATTGGAACAGAACCAAAAGTGATTGGAACTATTCTTCAAGCCTACAAAAAATATGTAAAGTCAACACCCCTTCCCTCTATAGGATTAATTATTGATTATGAAAAAGCCAAGATAAGTGACTATTCAGAAATTTTAGCAGATATAATTGCACTAGGAGGACATGTTATGTTTGCTAAAGGATTGGTATCTAACAAGGGATTGGCAAGAGAAGATACAAAGAATATTGGAACAACTTCTATCAATCTAGAGTCTTTATCAATTAATATGCCAAGACTTGCATTTGAGTCTAATAAAGATGAAACCTATTTCCGAGCACGACTTGCATTGTTGATGAAACCTGCACTAGCAGCCATGTCTCTAAGAAAGAAGGAGATATCTGATCTAACAAGACGTGGTCTCAATCCAATCCTTGCAAACAATACACAGTATATGCAAAAGGGATCAGTGACTTTGGTTGTTAATTTGATCGGATTAAAGGAAGCAGTTTATGGTATTCTGGGATATGAAAATAATAAGGCTGGGCACGAAATATTAGCCAAAGTGATAAACACTGCTATGGAGGTCGCTACAAAGAAAGGAAAAGAAATGGGTGATAATGTTATTGTGACAATGACTGAGAGTGACGCTGCAAGTCGCTTCTCATCGCTTGATGGTGAAAAATATGGCAAAATGTCAATTAATAATCATGTTATGGGAGAATCGTATTCAGAAGGGGTTGTTCTAGATGCCTCTGAGATGACAGAGATGAATCCGAAGAATGAAAAGATCGCGGAATCAAATTACTTCTCAAAAATACTTAATGGTGGTCTCTTGATACAATTAAAGATCCCAGATACAATGGATTCTTCAGGAATAAAGAAGGCAATAGAAAAGGCAGGCGATCTATTAGGATCCTTTAGGCCTGTCAAAAAAGTGCCTATATGCAGCAATTGTGGACTCAAAGAGGAAAAGATCGCTGAAAAGTGTTCAGTGTGCAAGTCTCCTTACATACTAGCATAATTTTCACCATGTAGGAAAGACTAACAGTTTAGTGAACAAAAATTTGAATTAATTCGGGATTTCATATTAAAATTTATTTTGTCTCAAGATGATCTAATACTATGGAAATAGTAACGGTGTCAACAAAATTGATCCAAATTTTAGCTTTGGAAAATTATTTTTTGCCGCAGTGTTTAATTAACTCCCATTTGCTAGGGTTGAGGGGAGTAATTTGACAGATTTTTCACAAATAGAAAATTCGATCATTCAAGTAAAGAAACGTGATGGTCGAGTATCAGATTTCCAAAGAGATAAAATTTCAAACGCAATATACAAAGCACTTGTTGCCTGCGGAAGATCAGATCATGGGCTAGCAGATAAGCTGGCAAATCATGTTCTTGCAAAACTTGTGAATCGAGGATTTTCTAGTTCAGAGGCACCAAGTGTAGAGGATGTTCAAGACATGGTAGAGTCTACTCTAATTGAGGAAGGGCTTGGAGAGATCGCAAAGGCATACATCCTATACCGACACGAACGACGAAGAGTTAGAGAAGAAAAAATGAAGGTTCTTGAATCAAAATCTCTTGATGGTGTTGCAAAGAGATTTGATCTTAATTGCTTGCGAGTTCTGGCATCTAGATATCTACTCAGAAATAACAAAGGTCAGATAACTGAAAGTCCAGGTGAAATGTTCGAAAGAGTTGCTATTTTGGTAGGTATTGCTGATATCATTAGAGATCCATCTGTATTTCAAATTGAAGGCGGAAATGTCCAAAACACTGAGGAAGCGACAAGATATTTAGACAAACTTGATGATTTTAACTACAAATTCAAGATAGGAAAATACTATCTTAACAAATATCATTTTAGATCCTTGATAAATCACTATATAGACTTGGCAAAACACGGCCAAATGAAAGTCAGCTTCAGAGAATTGTTGACTATGTTGGCTGCAAACAAGTTTGAGCAATACACTGAGAGAATCAAAGAATCGGCCGATCTGATGATTGCGCAAGACTTTCTACCTAATTCTCCAACCATGATGAACGCCGGTGCACGATTGGGCCAACTTTCTGCATGTTTTGTTCTTGCAATGGAAGACGACATGGAAAAAATAATGAAATCATCCTCTGATGCCGCGTTGATATTCAAATCTGGAGGTGGAGTTGGTATCAACTATTCCGATCTCAGACAAGAGGGAGATATGGTAGCATCAACATCCGGAGTAGCCTCAGGTCCTGTCTCATTCATGAATATCATTAACACTGTTACTGAAGTAGTCAAACAAGGTGGTAAACGAAGAGGCGCAAACATGGGAATTATAGAAGCATGGCATCCAGATATTGAAAAGTTTATCACCGCAAAAACAAAACCAGGGGTTCTTGAAAACTTCAATGTAAGTGTAGGAATTTGGGAAGATTTCTGGGAAGCACTTGTTAATTCATCTGATGGAAAATTTACCCTCAGAAGTCCACGTGAGAGAGATCCTGTACGAGAAATAAACGCACATCATTTGATTGATCTGATTGCACTTTCTGCATGGAAAAGCGGTGAACCCGGACTGATCTTTTTTGATATTATAAACAAATACAATGTTTTTGCAAAAGCACGAGGTCAACCAATCAGAGCAACAAACCCATGTGGAGAACAAAGCCTTTATCCATACGAATCATGCAATCTCGGTTCAATCAATCTATCTAACTATGTCAAGAGAAAAGCTGATGGTCAATACGAATTTGACTGGCAGAGATATGAGGAAACCATTCGAAAGACAACAAGATTCCTTGATAACGTTATAGATGTTAATACATATCCAATTCCTGAAATTGACAAGGCATCAAAAGATTCCAGAAGAATCGGACTTGGAGTAATGGGGGTTGCAGATCTCTTGTTCAAATTACGAATTCCGTACAATTCACAAGAAGGATATGAATTCCAAGAAAAGCTTGCTGAAGCGTTAACATATTATTCCATGGAAGAAAGTATTGCACTAGCAAAGACACGAGGACCATTTCCACTATGTTCAAAAACTGAATACCCAGAGGGTAAAATTCCTATTGCTGGGTATTATGAAAAACCAAAGAGTGCTCGCACCTATGATTGGGATGCTTTGATTACCAAAATTCAAAAACATGGTATAAGAAATGTTCTGACAACAACAGTCGCTCCTACTGGTACATTATCCATGATATCTGACTGTTCAAACGGAATGGAACCAATGTTTGCACTAGTCTTTGAAAAGAGGGTAACAGTGGGTAGGTTCTTCTATACCAACAAAATCTTTGAAGCAGTACTAAAAGAACATGGACTATACAACGATCAAATTCTAGAAAAAATTGCAAATAATTATGGTTCTGTGAAGGGAATACCTGAAATTCCTGAATGGATGCAGAAGATATTTGTCACTGCAATGGATATTCACTGGGCAGATCACCTGATGGCTCAAGGAGTATGGCAGCGCTGGATAGGTAACGCTATTGCAAAGACAATCAACATGCCAAACGATGTATCGTCTGATGATGTAAAAGCTGCATACCTACTAGCGCATGATCTTGGCCTGAAAGGAATTACTGTATTTCGGGATGGTTCAAGACATGAACAAGTATTACACATGACAGGAAATAATGTTCAAAAGAACTTCCAAGTAGCCCCCAGTACTTATGTCACAGACTATATCTCAAAGAATATCACAAATGCATATCTAAAAACTGAGATAGAAAGAGCACTTCAAATAAAAATTCCAGAGAATGTACCATCTACTCCAGCACCAGCACTTACTCAAGAACAAATGGAAGAAAGACTGTGTCCTACATGTAAAAACAATCTAGTATTTGCAGAAGGGTGTAGCGTCTGTATTGAATGTGGATATAGCGGCTGTACATCCGGCTAATTTCTTTCAAATCAAAACTTTTTTAGTATCTTAACTTCCTCAAAATATCGTTGAATAAGAAAATAATTGGTGTTGCTACTGGAGCAGGAGCTGCAATAGCAATTACGTTGATTCTCTTTGTAGTACTACCTCAATTACAAACTGGACCTTCACATACAATTCAACCAGCAAATATTATGCATAATCCAAAACTCGGTCTTGTCATCATGCCTCCCACTCAAAAACCAACTCTTGATGAAATCAGAAAAGCATATGCTCAAGCAGCATCAACAGGAATAGGGAGGAGTAATGTCTATCTCTCTTGGCCTATCATGGAACCAACTCAGGGCACTTACAATTGGGGCTATTCGGATATTCTGATGGGACTAAATCGTGAACAAGGACTTAATGTAACACTTTACTTTTCAGTAATAAATAACCAACTTTTAGGGCCATTCCCAAGTTGGATGGGAAAGCCACAACTTGATCAAAAACTTCAGGATCAAACAGTAGCAATTCTTGATGCCATGCTTTCGAGATATTACATAGTAGATTATGTGATAATTGGAGGAAATATTGACAACTACTTTAGAGATCATCCAAATGAAATTCCACAATACGTAGATTTCTTTAATGGCGTGTACAGCAAATTAAAAATAAAGCATCCACATGTCAAGTTCGGAAATTGGTTCTCGCTAAATGATATAACAAATCATGCTGAGGGTGATATTGTGGGGAAACTAAACCAAGGAGATTTTGTAGCATATTCATATGCACCTGTAGACTTGTTATACTATCAAAGTAACAGTCCAGATAATGAAGGTGCTAATTTACAAAAAATGATTGATTTTGCAAAAGGTAAAAAAATAGCATTGATGGAAGTTGGTTGGAGTACTGATAAATCAATCAATGGAACAAAAGATGATCAGCAAAAATTTGTAAAAATTGTGTACGACTTTTACAAAAAGAATCAATCTGATTTCGAGTTTCTCACTTGGTATAGACAATATGATAGACCTGTTGATACATGTTACAATTCATTATACCAGGGTAATAACTCCATATTTGGTAATAATGAAGTCTTGAACAACACTGCTGCATACTTGTGTGGTAGTGGCCTATTTGATGTAGATCAAAATCCAAAACCTGCATGGGATGAATTAAAACATCAAATACAATCTATTCCCAACTCTTGATTGCGAAATTACGATTTTTTTTCTTATTGAAGTATATTCCGATTTTTAGTATATTATTAATTGTAAATATTGTTTCTGCATATGCATTATATGAATCTCCTACGAATGAAGAAAAGACCGATTTTGATCAACTACTTGCTCAATTTAAGGGTGGTCGATGCACCAAAAAAAGATGTATCTGATGTGATTGGTACATTTCAAAAACCTATGGCGAATACTTTTTTCTGTAATTTACACGATAGTAATAACCAAATTATAACAATCATCAAACACTAAATTAGCAAAGTTTGACGAAAATACAACCCATCAAGACATAGTTACTGGCGGTTCGTATACATGGCATTGCTCTGAAACTATGCAAAATGGAAAAATTTCTTTATATTGTAATAATGAACTCAGGATCAATCCACAGGTAATCTCTAATGATACTCAAGTAGATCCACAGTTACACAATATTGAAAATTTGGTCATATTATATCATGAATGAATCCATACCTATTTGGATAAAGCAAGCAACAGGTCTGTGGTCAAGTGGTAATGGACAAGATCAATATTTTTATTCTGCAATTGATTATCTGGTGAAACATAACATTATCAGATCAAATAACGAAAAATAACTATTTCCACAGTGCCTCATTGGCTACAAAAAAGTGCTCATTTATGGTTTACCGGTGAAATTGATGATAATACGTTTGTTAGTTCTATTCAATATATGATTTCGTCAGGAATAATTCACTAATGAAAAATTGAAATGCGGTCGCCGGGATTTGAACCCGGGTAACGGGCTTGGAAGGCCAGTGTACTAACCAAACTATACTACGACCGCTCACTGTGCCAATCTTAGACCTACATAATAATTCTTTTTTCGTATTCATAGAGTATACGTGAAATTATAATGTGAGCTTCAAGTGGATTTTTATCTACAGAAACCGTCTTGTCAAAATACTTACTAATATTATCAGAAAAGTGACCTTTTGAAAATCCTCCTATTATAAGACAAGTGTTATCTTTTATCTCATTAGCTAATTTTTGGTAAGAATTTTCGATCCCTTTACTTGAAAGTGCAATTGTCTGTTCTGGATTGATTTTTTTAATTAGATTGCCAAAACTCATATTCTTTAACGCAAGAAGTACATTATTATTTTCTTTAATTTCTTTAATTGCATACAGTTTCTCAACAAGTCCTATGAATCTATGATATGATTTTGGCAATCTTACATTTTGACCTATAAAAATAACTTTATCATCAATGGTGTGAACAAACACATTCACTTTATTTTCAAAATAAAGGGGAATGCTACAAGCTTCAAGAAGTGAAAAATGTACCAAATCTGGTCTTCCTCTCTTTATCTCATTTTTGATTCCCTTCATTGCAGCAAAGTGCCATGATATGTCAAGCAAAATTTCAGATGGTTTTTTGTTAAATCTCTTGGCGGATGCTGTAACAGAATTATGCCTCTGTAACTCTAAAGGTACTAATTCTAATGCAGATTCTGCTATTACAAGCGAGAGCAAGATTGTATTTTAAGGGTGGGAACTATTAAACAACATGAAACCCGCAATCAAGGTTCTTCTAATAGAGAGAATGAAAATTTTAATTAAAAATGCCATATCAAATGTAAGATCTAATCCTGAATTGGCAGAAAGGCAGGCGATGCTTGCTAAGAGACTGTGTACAAAATATCGTATTAGAATGCCGTATGAATTGAGGATGAATTATTGCAAAAAGTGTAAAAAATTCATTGTACCAGGATTTACGGCAAGAATAAGGATGGGAAGAAGTACTATCAAATCGATACGTGTCACCTGTAGTTTTTGTAATCATACATATCGAAAGATAATCAAAAAACAAATTCCAATAGGTCAATGATTTATAAGACGAACTTTGAATTTTGGTTTTTATGGCAAAGGCGTACGATGTACCAGCGGATTTATTGATCGGTAAATTATCCGAGACTCTAAAGAATGAAGATATAGTACAACCAAGCTGGATTCCATTTGTTAAAACTGGTGCTCATGCAGTAAAGCCTCCTCAACAGAGTGATTGGTATTATACAAGATGTGCATCTCTTCTAAGAAAAATTTACTTGCACGGACCTATTGGCATAAATGACTTGAGATCAATGTATGGAGGTACAAAGCCTGTTGGTTATGGAGGAGCTCATCATAGAGATGCTGGTGGTGCAATAATAAGAACAGCAGTACATAGTTTGGAAAAATTAGGTTATTTAGATAAAGTTGAAGGAAAGGGTAGAACGATATCTCATGAAGGTATGAAGAAACTTGATAGACTATCAACTGAGATCTTGAACGAATTAATTGTAAAGAATCCCAATCTGAAGAAATACTCCTGATAATATCATGAGCTCTCATAATCCAAATGACGATAGAAATCCAAGCGATGCAGAAGTCTCTGCTTTAAAAGAAAATGCACTAAAAACTCTTCTAACAGCTGAAGCAAGGTTAAGGTTAAACAATGTTAGATTGGTTAAACCCGATCTTGCAGCAATGGTCGAAAATTATCTTTTAGGATTGGCATCACAAGGAAGGCTAAATTCACAAATCTCAGATGACCAACTAAAGCAAATTTTGTTATCTACACAACAACCTAAACGAGATTTTAAGATTAATCGAAAATAGTTCTAGGGAAAATATATTAGGGGTAAACTAGGCGATCACAAGTATGAAAGCAGTCGTTTATGACAAGTATGCTCCAAATGATGATTACAAATCAATTCTAAGTGTAAAAGAAATACCTGATCCAAAACCAAAATCAAATGAAGTTGTTTTTCGAATCAAGGCAGCCGCATTAAACTATAATGATATCTGGGGAATGCGAGGACAACCAGTTCCAGTACCATTGCCACATATATCAGGTTCTGATGCTGCAGGAGAAGTCATTGCAATAGGAGAAGATGTTGTTAATTTCAAAGTTGGCGATAGAGTTGTTTCACACTCAAACATGTCATGTAGGGTATGCGAAGCATGCACTGACGGACGTGAATATGATTGTCAAAAGAGAACCATATGGGGATTCCAAACTGGACCTACATGGGGCGCATTCTCTGAAATCACACATTTGCCTGAAGTTAATGTTGCAAAAATTCCAGAGGGCGTAAGCTTTGATGAAGCTGCTGCAGCTTCCATGACATTACTTACTTCATGGCATATGCTTGTAGGGAGAGCAAGAATTCGTCCTGGTCAAACAGTTCTTATCATGGGTGGAGGTTCTGGTGTAGGAAGTTTTGGAATTCAAATTGCAAAATTATACAATTGTACTGTTATTGCTACAGGAAGTCCAGACAAACTAGATAAACTAAAAGAATTTGGAGCTGATTATGCAGTTGATCATAGAAAACCAGATTGGAGTAAAGAAGTAAGACAAATTGCAAAACCATTTGGGGGGATTGATATATCATTTGATCATATAGGACAAACACACTGGAATGATCAACTAACTTTGCTAAAGTATGGTGGAACACTGGTAACATGTGGGGCAACAACAGGATATGATGCAAAGACAGATTTGAGACACATCTTCTTCAAAGGAACTAACATTCTAGGTTCTACACAAGGAACAAAGGCAGAATTAGAACACGGATTGTATTGGATGGGTAAAAAGAAAATTAAAGCCATTATAGATTCAGTGTATAACTTTGAAAATGCTGCAGAAGCACATACTAAGATGCTTACTGGTAAAGGACTAGTAGGCAAAATCTTACTCAAACCATAACTCTTCCATTTATGGCAAGACTCTTGCGTAGTCTTTTGTTCGTTCCAGGAAATAATACTCGTTTTCTAGAAAAAGCAAAATCTCTCAATTCAGACATCATATGTTTTGACTTGGAAGATTCTGTTCCTTTGGAAGAGAAAAAATCTGCAAGAAACTTAATAAAAAATGCGTTAAAACATAGATCTGAATACAATTCAGAAATTTATGTGAGAACCAACTCTCCCATATCCGGAATGATATCTGATGATCTGCTGGAAGTTATTCAGAAAGGTGTAGATGGCATAGTGATTCCCAAAGTAAATACAATAAACGAGATAAAAAAAATTGAAAAAATGATGACGGGATTGGAAAAAAAACGTAAACTAAAGCCTATAGAAGTTATGGCATCAATAGAATCTGCTGAAGGCGTTGTAAACGCATATTCTATTGCATCATGTAGCAAAAGAATATCTGCCTTGATATTTGGTGTATTTGATCTACTAAATGATCTAGGTGTAGAATATACTAAGAAACCAGAAGGAGCTCTATATTCACGAGCTAAAATTCCAATAGATGCAAGGGCTGCAGGAAAATATGCAATTGATGCAATCTGGCAGGATATTGATGATGTTGCTGGATTGGAACAAGACTCTGTTGTTGCCAAGAATCTTGGATATGTAGGTAAAAGCATTATTCATCCACAACAAGTTGATGTTGTCCACAAAGTATTCTATCCTACTCTTACAGAAATTGAATGGGCAAAAAAAGTTATGAGTACATATGATCTGGCTAGAAAAAGTAAGAAAGGAGCTACCACAGTTGATGGCAAAATGATTGATGAGGTACATTACAAAAGGGCTGTAGCGTTATTGAATTCTATAAAATAATCAGGCATAGTTAAAGAATATCCCTCTATCTATTATCTGATAAACATAAATCATCTTACTGTAAATAAAAATTCATCAATTATGTTCACTGGAATAATCGAAGGCTTGGGTAATATTGTCATGTTTGACAAAAAAACAAGTAACCGAAGTGCAGCAAAAATGAAAATTAAACTTGGTAAAATTGCAAAAGGCCTAAAAGTAGGAGATAGTGTCGCAGTAAATGGTGTGTGTCTTACAGCAATAAATATTTCCAAGGGAATAACAGAATTTGAAATGATTAGTGAAACAATAAAAAAAACTAGTCTAGGATCCTTGATACGTGGTGACAAAGTCAATATTGAAAGAAGTCTTAAAGTTGGTGAACGATTAGAAGGACATTTTGTATTAGGACATGTTGATGGCGTTGGTACTATTTTCAAGATTAAAAAACAAACACACCAAGTACAAATCTGGATAAAAATTCCACAAGAATTATCAAAATACATCATCAAGAAAGGTTCTATAACAGTTGATGGCATAAGCTTGACGGTCACTGATACATTGAAAAATTATTTTTCTGTTTCAATAATACCGCATACTATGCAAATAACTAATCTAAATTACAAAAACATTGGCGACAAAGTTAATATTGAAACTGACATACTCGGAAAATATATTTTATCTGAAGGCTAACGTATTACCACTATTTTAGTAATTACCAATTTTCTAGTAAGATTTATAACAATAATGAAAAGCTGATCAAACATATGTCCTTAGATGAAGCACTCTCATCACTTAGGAGAGGTGATTTCATTCTACTTCATGATGGCAATAAACGCGAAAACGAGGTGGATATGGTAGTTGCAGCAGAATTTGTAACTCCGGAACATATAGCACGTATGCGTATGGATGCTGGAGGACTAATTTGCATGTCAATTAATCATACACTTGCATCAAATTTGGGATTAGACTATATGCATGAAATTCTTTTCAATTCTCAAAATTTTGATGTAGATTTAAAGAAGATGATAATAGGCACTGCTCCTTATGGAGATCGACCCTCGTTTTCAATTTCAATTAATCATAAAAATACATTCACTGGAATAACAGATAAAGAAAGAGCATTCACAATTTCTCAGATGGCAGCATTGTATAAAAATGAAAATGCTAACAAAAAAGATATTTTTAATTCCAATTTTAAGACACCTGGTCACGTTCCATTGCTTATTGCCTCTGAAGGATTATTATCAAATAGATTGGGACATACTGAAATGTCTATTTACCTGATGAACCTTGCAGGACTTTCACAAGTTACAGCAATTTGTGAAATGCTGGACTCTCAAACATATACAGCATTGTCTACAGAAAAGGCAAAAAAATATGCCAAAGATAATGTTATACCATATTTTGATGGTACCGAGCTTGTTAAACTTGCTAAGGAGCATTAATTTTGAATATAGCAATTGTTGTTGCAGAATTTAATAGCGAAATTACTTCTAAAATGCTTGATCTTGCTATAGAAAAAGCAGATGTGTTAAAAATGAATGTGAAATACATTAGTAAAGTACCAGGCGTATTTGATATGCCTCTCTTAATTGATACACTATTACAAAAAAAAGACGTTGATGCTGTAGTGACTCTTGGAGCCGTAATCAGAGGGCAAACAAAACATGATGAACTAATTTCACATGTAACTGCAAAAGCATTAGCAGATCTCTCGATAAAACATCAAAAACCAGTAACATTGGGAATAACTGGACCTGGAATGAGTGATAGACAAGCACACCAAAGAATACGACCTGTAGCTGAGAGAGCTATTGAAGCTGCAAAGAAACTATCTGAAGAACTGGAAAAAATCAGAAAATGATTCAATTAACAATTATAAAGATTACTGGTTATGGACCATGGACTCTGACCTTGGGTAGTGATCGAGAGCATAGACTTCAAATGCTTCAAGCATCATTGTACAAAGAAATACAAAATTTATTTTCAGAAAAAAACTGTCTTGCATTTCCTAACAGGTTTGATGAAATCTTTGTAATAACTAATGGTCTATCAATTGATGATCATGTAGAAATTCAAAGGCAACTAGTAAAATCCTTTGAGCTAGGCTTGTCCATGTCTATTGGGCAAGGAAATACTCCATTTGAAGCAAGCTCAAACGCTGACAAGGCACGACGATCTAACGCCAGTCTGAACGAAGATCATAATGTCTTTGGGTTATCGTTGAATAAAGATGATGTAGATTTAGTTCAGATTATACACATGGATGTAGATGGCTCAACCTCAGTTTCTGCAAAAAAATCACCTTATGAAGTATCTTCGCTTATCATCACCTTATATTCTGAGATGTCAAAGTTTTTCCTCCAGAGAAACTCCCTTACATTCTTCATGGGTGGGGATAATTTTATGATAATAAGTTCTGATATCAACAAGGATGAAATAACAAAGTTTCTTGAAATTGTAAAACAAAAATATGATATTTCATTTAACTGTGGAATTGGAACTGCAAAAACAGGAAGAGATGCAGCAAAATTAGCTACTCACTCATTAGATAAAATTCGTGAGCTTAGAGATTCTGGTAAAAAAGATACACGAATTCTTGAGACAACATGCTAATAAAAAATATCAGTCTGCTTTACGGTATAGAACTGGATTATATTCAAAATACCAATGTAAGAATTTCTGGAAAGAATATTGAGAAAATAGGAGTAAAACTCTTGCCTCATAAAGATGAAGCAGTATTTGATGGTGAAGGCCTATTGATGATGCCTGGACTAATCAATTCACATACGCATATTGGAGACTCTATAGCAAAAGACATAGGAATAGATGCAGACGTTGAGGAAAAGGTACATCCTGTTAGTGGATTTAAACAAAAAATCCTCAAAAATTCAGACAAATCGCACCTTACAAGCTTTGTAAAAAATTCATGTATTTCTATGGTTAAAAAAGGAATAACATCATTTGTTGATTTTCGAGAGAGAGGCATTGAAGGAATTAATCTATTAAAAAATGCCTCGTCAGATATCTCGATAAGGCCTATAATTTTAGGAAGGATTGAGTATTATCAGGATACAAGATCCATTAAAAATGATACTCCTATTCCACAACACAATAAATTGTCTCTACAAAAACTTCTGATGAATTGCGATGGACTCGGTATTAGTGGTCCAAACGAGTTTAGTAACTCTGCATTACGATATTTTGCAAAAACAAGAAAAATTCGTGCCATACACTCAGCTGAGACTGAAGAAAGTAACATAACATCAAGAAAGATATCTATGAAAACTGAGACTCAACGAGCTCTACTTGCAAAACCGAATTTCTTGGTGCATATGACATATGCTTCAAAAAAAGATCTTGTGATGGTAGTCAACAATGGGGCAAGTATTGTTGTATGCCCTAGAGCGAATGGATCTCTTGCGGAGGGCATTCCTGATGTAGATCTCATGCTTGATACTGGTTGTAACGTGGCAATTGGAACTGATAATGTAATGATAAATTCACCTGATATGTTCAGGGAAATGGATTATCTTTGGAAAGTTTCAATGGGCATTACTAAGAAAAGACTATCGCCAAAAGATATACTCAAAATGGCTACTACAAACGCTTCAAAATTTTTGGGTGGCAAAATTGGAATTATCCAAAATGGTAAAATAGCAGATTGTATATTTATTGAAAAACATTCGATTGATCTTGAACCAATGCATAATCCACACGCCTCAATAGTACAGAGAGCTTCTGAAAATACGATAAAAGCAGTGATGTATGAAGGAGAACTAGTACATGGAAAAATCTAGACCATATGTTATACTTAGTGCTGCCATTAGCATCGATGGAAAGATAGCCACCCGTACTGGAAGATCCAATCTTTCATCTAAAAAAGATCTGGTAAGAATGCATAATCTTAGGAAAAGTGTCGATGCAGTACTAATAGGAAAAAATACTGTAAATATAGATAATCCATTACTTACTGTCCGATATGTGAAGGGAAAAAATCCCATTCGTGTAATTCTTAATTCAAAAGGTAATTTGTCTCCGAAATTAAAAGTGATCAATACTGCAAAAAAAATCCATACAATACTTGTTGTATCTGAAAATGCTCCAAAAAATGTAGAACGATTTGTTGTAAAAGGAGTTGAAATAATCAGATGTGGAAAGAAAAAAATCAATATAAAAAAACTATTGAAGATACTTGGAGAAAAAGGAATCAAAAGAATTGTTGTTGAAGGTGGAGGTACCACTAACTGGTATTTTTTCAAAGAAAAACTAGTAGATGAAATTATAATTACTGTTACACCATATGTTCTAGGAGGAAGTACTGCAATTTCTCTAGTTGAAGGTATTGGATTTGGTAATGTATCTAACTCCTTTAAATTAAAAAAGATCGAGAAACTACAAAACGAAATAGTTTTACACTATGTATCTTAATGTTTTAAATCATCACGTAGCTGATCTATCTTTCCTTGTAAAGCCTTTTTCAGCTTTTCATTTTTTGAAAGATTTACTAATTTTCCACAAGTAGGACACTTGAAGGACAAATCAAGCGCCTTTTCAAAGGTCAATTTCTGACAATCTTCATTTCCACAATGATAAAAATCTGCAGAATTCTCATAATCCATTCTTTGTTGTAATCTTTCTACGATCTTCTTTTTCTGGTTCTCTATGAAATTATCTACTTCATCCTTTCTTGCTCTCCATCTGTAAACAAACCACCCCTTTTTTTCGTCTTTTACTCTTATTCCTGTTATCAGAGCCTTGCCAAAAAGATCGTACAATACTTTTCTAACTATGTTGATTCTAAGCCCAGTTGAACTTGCTATTTCTTCATCAGTAGCATCTTCTGTATTGAGAAGAGAGCGGGCAACTTTCAGATATTCATCTCCACCAATCAAGGCAGCAATTTTTACAAAAGGATCTTCATGTTCCACTGACATTGTACCTCTTCTTTTCTAATCTCTATATTTAATCAAATGGTTTCTACACGGCCGTTTTAACCTGTTTTATATAATTGCCTCAATTAGTAGTTTTATCTATCACATTTTTTCCTTTTTTTGTTGGAACTATCTCCCGTTCTGCATCGGAGTACTTTTTCTGCAGATATTGTCCTTGTGAAATTCTATCAAGTAGTATGGCAAGTGCTGAGATCTCTGAATGTGGTTGATTTCCAATTGCAATGTTATAGTCAGCCATGTCATATGCCTCTCTTGGAACCTTTTCTGCTCCAACTACAATCAAAATTTTTTCTTCTTTTTTTACTTGATCCTGTATATCATTGATGTTTTCACCATACATCGTCAAATGTACTATCTTGAACAAATCTTTCTTTTTTAATTTTATAATATCTTTCCAATTTTCAATTATTTCTACTTTGAAATCACTACCCCACATTTTGTTTACCTTGTAGACAGTCTCTATGATCTCTGGATTTGCATCATACATGTATATTTTCGATGCCCCAAATGCTCTGGATACAAGAGTGACATGTGTAGTTACTCTGTCGTCTCTCACCAGTCGTGTACCTATACGTAAAACTTCAATCTTCATAGTTTATTCTAATTTCTGGCCTGGGTGTTTCATTTTTCTTCTCTATGCTTGGTGCATTGTCTAGTGCTTGATATATCAAAGTCTTTAATTGTGCAATATTAAACCCAGTTGAAGAAGATATTGCTAGCCATTTTTTATTATTTGTTAGGTCAAGTTGACTTGACTTCTCAGATAATTCTTCTTTTGAAATCAAATCTGATTTATTTAAAACAAAAATCATCTTGTCTTTATTTACGCCAATCTCATCTAAAGTAGAAATACAGCTTTTGAATTTTTTTCTTAATTCCAAAATTGTATCACTAATATCAATTACAACTATTACAACATCTGTATAGACAAGCTCTTCGAGAGTTGACTTGAATGCTTGTACCATGTATGCTGGAAGTCTACTTATGAAGCCTACAGTATCTGAAATCAAAACCTCTGAATTTTTGAGCCTAATCTTTCGCGTGGTTGTAGAAAGAGTGGTGAAAAGTTTTGGGCTTTCTTCTTTTTCTTCCCCTGTTAATATGTTGAAAAGTGTAGTCTTTCCTGCTGATGTATAACCTGCAAGAGAGATTGTCTTAAATCCGAATCTTTTTCTTGCTTGTCTATGAAGTGCGCGTTGTGTTGATGATTTTACTAACTTTGATTTTACACCATTCATTCTGTTTTTAATATCATTAAAGTAGACATCCACTTCGAATTTTCCTATTCCCATGAATCCAGGTTGTTCTCCCATCTTGGCAAGCCTAACTTTTTCTTTGGCCCTTGACATTTCATATCTTAATTGAGCCATCTTAACTTGCAAAGTAGATTCTGAACTCTTTGCTCTTCTCTCAAAGATCTCAAGAATTAGAGCTTCTCTATCAAGTATATTCATTTTAAGAGTAGATGCCAAATTATAGTTCTGACTCGGTTTGAGTATTTCATCAAAGATTATAACATCAGGTTTGATGGTACCTAACATTTCCTTTAATTCATCTACCTTGCCTTCTCCCAGACCATATTTTGATTTGTTTAGAATTCTATGCTGTATGATTTTGCGAACTTCGTATCCTGCAGAATCACATAAGCCTAATGCCTCTTTCAGAGAATCTTCCTTATCATATGTTATGAGAATTGCAGAATCTTTCAATATTTCACTATCATCCTTCGATATCTTATTGCTTTCGCAGAGTTTTTTCTATTGTAACATCTAATACTATCTCTGCTATGTCACTTGCATACTCCGATATCCTTCGTATGTTTTCGCTCATTCTTCTAACTCTGTAGATCTCTTCTGTATCTTTCAATGTTTTCAGGCTATCTTGAACCTTCTTTTCGTATTTCGAAATTTCCGCTGTTTTTTGCACTGTTCGTTCAGCCTGATTTGAATCCTTTTTGAATAGAGACAAACAAGCCTCATCCAATACTGACAAGGTAAATACATTCATTTCATTTATCGGCTCAAGTACATTTTTCTTAATAGGCTTCTTGTATTCGAGTAGGTCTCTTGCAATGTCTGTTGCATGATCTCCTACACGTTCAATGTTTTTCACTATTAATCTATAACCCAAACAATGGTAAGGACTTTCTATTCCCATTTCATTTAACATGTGTTCATTTTGTATTGCTATCTTGAGTTGCCTCATTATGTAAAAACTAAACCTGTCAACTTCATCGTCGCTATTTATGACCTCTCTTGCTAGATCAAAATTTGCTTCTTCCTGAGCAAGTAAAGCATCATTTTGCATTGATTTTGCTATGATCAACATTCTCTTTAACGCCCCATCAACTGAAAGTTCAAACAGATTGATGAGTACTTGAATAGTTATGCCTTCTACAGAATCTGCTGTAATCTCAGTTCCCATCAGGATGCTCTTTACTGCATCTTTGATAGCATTTCTTTGAGATGGCTTTAACCTTCCAACTTTTGATTTTACGTTAATGATGGTAAATCCAAGAAGATATAGCGAGATCAGTTTTCTTACAATTGTAGAATCTTCATCTTCTGACTTAATCTCAATCGTAGCTTCTTCTGTACCAACAGATTTGCTGTGATGTTTTAACGGCACAATTTGTAAATTGGAAACTCCTTGTCTTACTACAGATACTTGATCTCCTTGCTTAAGACCCATATCTATAATCCACTGTTTTGGCAGCGAAACGATGTATGAAGACTTGCCTGTAAACTGTATTTTTCGCATTTCTTCATTTGTTCCCATATTACATAAATGATGAATTATTCTATATAGTTGTTAGGGCTTACTATATAGGTAACTTTTATTGCAAAAATAATTAACATGGATAAACTGACATATTTCATGAACTCGGTTCTTAAAATCAAATATACTTTGGATGCACTTTTTGGTCAAGGCGTATCAAAATACCTCCCAAAAGATGTGATAATTAACTACTCAAAGAAAACTGGACGAATAAAACACGTGTATCAAAATGATATCTTACTTTGTACTCTACGGACCGATGGCGGTCTTGCAATCACTCCTTTTTTTGCCCAAATCCTTTTGAAAAGTAAAAAATTCAAGGAAAACTGCCTTGAAGTAGATGATGAATCTAAGGCATTTGTTCAAGAAGGCAGCTCAGTTTTTTGTAAGCATGTAACTTGGTGTGGAAAGAACATAATGATCGGTGGAGATGTGTCGGTATTACATGATGGTAAGGTAATAGCAGTTGGTAAGGCCGTATTATCTACAAGAATGATAAAATCATTTAAAAAAGGAGTGGCTGTAAAGATCAGAGATAGTTTAAAAAGTACAAACAGTGGAGTATGAATATATCATGATGCGTGGTGGAAACCGAGAAATGCGAAGAATGTTGGACAAGATGGGTCTTGAGATGAAAGATGTCCAAAATGTCCAAGAAGTAATAATTAAGACTGATACAAAAGAGATCATAATTGCAAAGCCATCTGTTACAGAAATGAAGGCAAAAGATAACTCTATTTTTCAGATAATCGCCGAAAGTTATGAGGAAAGGGAGCTCGAGATACCTGTCTTTAGTCAAGAGGATATAATGCTTGTAGCTCAACAGGCTAACGTATCTCCTGAAAAGGCAACACAGGCATTAATTGAAGCAAAGGGAGATCTTGCAAGGGCAATATTGTTATTGACAACTATATGAAATTTGTTGATCAAAAACAACACACAAACAATCTTTAAATTTTCCAGAAAGTATTACTAGTCATATTATATCCACCACAAAACAACATTGCAGTGGCAACGGTGTCAGGTAGATCATATTTTAAATTCAGCAATATTTTAAGGAGACTCCAGATAAATTATGATTCCATATTACCAGAAGAAATAACAAGTTCTGACAGGAGATTGATTCTTACCACTATGAATGAATCTTCTAAGATACCATCTAATCTGGTTCTTTTAGATTATGAATTTAATTATCATCCTACTATTATACGAGCAAAAATAGTTGAAAAATTACAATCTGGAATTAACAATAACTCATTGGTGATAGGAATTGATCCTGGTAATAGAATAGGATTGTCAATTTTTTATTATGAAAAAGAAATTGAGAGTTCAATTTACACATCAACTGACGATCTGGTATTACACATTGTCAAAATTTTAGTAGGGATAAATGCTCAAAGAAAAATTGTCAAAATAGGCAATGGTAACATGAAAATTGCTTTACATATTGTAAACTCTCTAAATCTAAGATTTTGTTCCCATTTTGAACTAGAATTTGTAGATGAACGCAAAACATCACTGAAAATAAAAAATTTTAACAAAAGAGGTGAGCGTGATAAGATATCTGCCAGATACATCACACAAAGGGAAGGTTACAGGCACCTTGTTTTACCTCTTTCAAGAATTGGGTAAAAAGTTCAAAATCGATCAAAAACCTTTAGAAGTTTTATTTAAAGTTGATCTTTTATGCTAGATGTGAAAGGACGATAGATATTTATAGTGTTTTTCATTTTTTTCTTGAAAACTGTTTAGTTGGTAATACAGATCTAAAGTAATAATTTCACAAAAAATGCTTTAAAATTATAGAATTTCTTGATCCATGCTTAAATATTTACTATTACTATATGATAAACAGGTAACTACATATGACATGTAAAGGAATATGCACAAGATACAAAGCACAGAAGCCGGTAGGAACTGGTCGGTATGCATCAGGACAAAAAAGATGCCAAATTTGTGAAATTTTCATAAAATGGGAAGGTCTTTGGTGTCCTTGTTGTGGATATAGACTAAGAACTAAACCACGAAACCTCAAGTACAAAGCAAAACTAAGAGCTAGGGTCGAAGCTGATCAACTAGAAGCTGTTGCTGTAAAAGCAGCAGAAGTAGAAGAAATAGAGCTGGTAGAACCAATAGCAGTAAAAAAAGCTACAAAAAAGGCTAAAACTACAAAAGCCAAAACGACAAAAGTTAAGACAGTGAAGGCTATGAAAAAAGTAGCTGTTACGCCGGTAGCAATATAGGCTTAGTAAGCTGAAGTAGACTGTTGATATCGCGAATCGGTTATACAAAAAAAACCGTAACGGTGAATCATCGTGATTTCTTGGTACAGATAGTTCCATACGATAATGGAAATTTTATTTCTATTTCTGAGGGAAAGGAAAGAATAGGAACGCTCGTTGTTTCTATTAGTTCTGGTGGTCGTGTAAGTACAGCTGCTGTAATACCATCGAAATCAGATACGCTTTTTCTTAAGATGGTTTCAGAGCGTGTAGCATCAACAATAAATGGAATCTGCATTTTTTCACTAAATATTGAGAAAGATTTAGATCTTGATAGTATGAAAGTTCTAATGAATGAATTAATGGAGATTATCAAACAATGACTTGTGATATGAGAAGCTATCTAGATCTTATCAACAAAAATGGTGAATTGGCTGTAGTAAAAAAGAAAGTTTCTCCAAAATTTGAAATTGCGGCAGTAACTGCCAAAATGGACGGCTCAAAAGCACTGTTATTTGAAAATGTTAAAGATAGCAAATTTCGCGTGGTTTCAAATTTGGTTGGAACACGAAAAAGATTTGCTCATGCAGTTGGTACAGTTGATACCAAGATACATGAAAAAGTAATTTCTGCTATAAAACATGCGTCAAAACCAAAAATAACCACGAAAGCAAAATTCATGGAAAATCAATCAAGAGATCTTTTTACTCTACCTATAGTTACTCATTTTGATAAAGAGCCAGGGCCTTTCATTACATCATCAATCATATATACTAAAAATCAGGAAATGGGTACACAAAATTCATCATTTAATAGATTATTGAGAATAGATGAAAAACATTTCTCAATTAGAATGGTGGAGGGAAGACATCTTCATAGAACTTTTGTTTATGCAAAAGAACACGGTGAAGATCTTAAGGTTGCCATCTCTATCGGTGTACATCCGGCCATTTCAATTGCAGGTGCATATCAAGCTGATTGGGGAAAAGATGAACTTGAGATCGCAAATGAACTGCTTGGAAAGAAACTTACTCTTTCCAAGTCGCCTTATTCTCAAATGCTGGTTCCATCTGAATCAGAAATAATCATAGAAGGAAGAATTCTCAAGGACAGGACACATAAAGAATGGATGGTAGAAATGCTTCGAACATATGATTTCAAAAGAGCCCAGCCTGTTTTTGAGCTTGATAGAATATACTTTAGAAATAATCCTATCTTTCATGATATACTAGCTGGCTTTGGAGAACATCAATTATTGATGGGCATGCCTATTGAAGCTAAGATGAACAAGGAACTAAAACAAGCCCTACCACAAACCAGAAATGTAGTACTAACTGAGGGTGGCTGTAAATGGTTGCACGCCGTAGTTCAGATTTCTAAAAAACGAGATTCAGATCCCAAAAAAGCAATTGACGCTGCCTTTTCTGCTCATCGTTCTCTTAAAAACGTAGTAATAGTTGATGATGATATTGATCCATCAGATCCTGTTGCAGTAGAATATGCAATGGCTACCAGATTTCAAGCAGATAAAGATCTAGTGATAGTACCAAATGTACGAGGTTCTAGTCTAGATCCTTCGAGTGATCAAAAGAATCTTCGTACTACCAAGATGGGAGTAGATGCGACCAAGCCATTTTCAAAAAGGGCTGAAGGATTTGAGATTGCTAAAATTCTAGGCGAAGAAAATATATCGCTAAAAAAATACTTTAAATAAATTTTAAAGTGTAGAATCGATCATTAGTGCAATAAATAATATTGCAAGGTATGGACTTGAAAACTTGAATAGTGTCCATGATGCCTTCTCGGATGGTTTTACAAGTAGCCACACGCTTAATGCAATCATTATTGCACCTGAAACAATCGCTGTATATAGATACACTTCATGAAATAGGTGTTTTCCAGATATACCTGTCATGAAAAATGGAATGACACTAAAAAGAACCATCATGAGAGTAGTCCCAGCAATTACTCGGACTGATGTCTTTTCAGACTCTACGGCAGTCAGCATTGGGACATTAACTTTGTTATAATCGTCCTTGACATGAAGTGTAAGACTCCATATGTGCATTGGAATCCAAACAAAGACTAGTCCAGCCATTACTAATCCTAGATCCCATAAACCTGTAGTTGTGACTGCAACATAACCGATCATTGCAGGCGCTCCTCCTGAAAAACCCCCTAAAACAATGTTTGTTCTACTTCTTCTTTTTAGTAATTTACTATAAACTAGAATATTGTCAGCAAGTCCAAATGCCATGAAAATGCCTGCCCACATATTTATGGCAAAAGCACTGACTAGGGATATTGCAGCAAGAATTAATCCGAAATATAATGCCTTTTCGGCAGGAAAAATTCTCCTACTTGGAATGGGCCTATCTTTTGTTCTTTCCATTATTGCATCAATATCTCTGTCATTATAGTTTGTCAGTGTATTTGCAGAGGCAGAACCAGCTATTACACTTCCTATGACAAGACACCATGTTAACGGAGATATTGGAATATGATACAAATTCGATGCCGTGAAGGCTGCTCCTATCGCAGTAAAAACAAGGAGATACCATATCTTCGGCTTGGTAACCTCATAGTATACCTTAATTCTTGAACTGGCTTTTGTTGTTAGCACACTCTTACTTCCATTTGGATCTTATTACTTATTTATAGGTTGAATAGACCAATCATTTTGCTGGCTTGTAAGGCATAGGCTTTGTAGTTCTTTTCATTTCGATGAAACTCTCAGAACGCTGGACTCCTTGAATTCTTCCAAGCCTTTCAGATATTAATCGATGCATCTCATCAAGGTTTTTGGCATACATGGTTACAATGATGTCAAATCTTCCAGTCACCTCTGAAATTTCTCTTACCTCTGGAATCTTCATTAACTCTTCAATCACATTATCTCTCATTTTAGAGTCCATGTTTATCCCAGTGAGCGCTTTTACTGTGTAACCTAATTCTCTATCATTTACCACTATTGTAAAACGTTCGATGAGTTTTCTCTTGACTAGTCTCTTAATCCTGCTATATACCACAGATGAATTTACATTAATCTTCTTTGAAATCCGTGGAACTGATATGTTTGCATCCTGTGATAATTCTGATAAAATTATCATATCTAAATCATCAACTTTTGTCATCAAAATACAGATTATTGTGAATAAATGGATCTTATTAAAGTTGTTAGTATAAAATTTCTATAATTCAGTAATTTGTTAAATGTAACCTTTCTTGTATAGCATTTCTGCTAATAAGACTGCGCCTTTTGCGGAACCCATTTTTTCATTATGTGAGAACAACACATACTTTATGCCATTATCAAATACTGTGTCCTCTCTTAATCTTCCTACTACTGTAGTCATTCCTTCATTAATCTCTCTGTCTAGTCTTGGTTGTGGTCTTGTGGGATCATCATTAACCATCAAGTATTCTTTTGGAGCAGAAGGCAATCCCATAGTGCTTACATTGTTTGAGAAGTCTTGCATGGCTTTCTTTACTGTTTCTGGATCTACATGAGTAGCAGTCTCAACAAAGACAGTTTCGGTATGGCCATCTAATACTGGAACTCTTGTACATGTACAACTAACTTTCATCTTTGCTGGGTCAATTTTTCCATCTATGAATTTTCCAAGTATTTTACCTGTCTCTAATCTCACTTTATCTTCTTCTTTTGGTATGAATGGAATTATGTTATCTGTAATATCCAGTGCAGAAACACCAGGTGATCTACCTGCACCTGACATTGCTTGCATGGATGTCATGATTATTTTTTGAGCACCAAACTGGTCTAAAAGCGGTCTCATTGTTATTGCTAGTCCTGTTGTTGTACAATTTGGTAATGGCGCTACAAATCCTTTCCAACCTCGATTTTTCCTTTGGATATCTAATAATCCTATGTGATCGTCATTTATTCCGGGAATCAAAATGGGAACATCTGCTTCATATCTGTATGCTGCAGAAGTGCTTATGACTGGAACATACTTTGCAAATTTTGTTTCTATGTCTCTTGCTGCTTCACTTTCTACTGAACTAAAAATCAAATCAAAATTTTCTGGGTTGATATCATCTACAGCATCCACTGTCATATTTTTCACATATTCTGGTATGGGTTCTCGTAAATGCCATTTCAAAATGCCACTGTTTGGATCTCTGATTGCATCTACAAATTTTTTCTTTGCTGATCGCTCAGATGCAGCTATTTGTTTTACCTCAAACCATGGATGTTTGTTCAAAGATAGGACAAATTCTTGTCCTACTGCACCAGTAACTCCAATAATGGCTACACGTTTCATAAACAAATTAGTTCCTATACAATTAATATTCTTTTAGAAGCGCAAGCAAAACACAACTAAATACTGTTATTAGTATTTGAAAAATATGCGGATTAGAGTAGAAAAGGCCATAGCAAATCATAAAGTAGCTGCTCATGGAGGTATGTTTTCAAATGGCCTAAAACATAGCTTGAGACTATTAGATTTTAGTTCAAATGTTAATCCTCTCGGATTTCCACCAAAAGTCAAAAATGTTTTCAAAAATACTTCTCATGTTTCTATCTATCCAGATCCTAATTCTAACAACCTAAGAATTCACCTTCAAAAATATACTGGAGTCCCAACAAATCAGATTATAGTAGGAAATGGGGCTACAGAAATAATCTATAATTTTTGTGCTACATTTTTACGAAATCAAAAAGTGCTGATTCCAATTCCTACATTTAGTGAATATGAATCCGCTGCAAAATTAAATGGAGCTATACTCTATTTTTTTAAAACAATGAATCTAAACAAAAACTTATCAAAATTTCAAGATGCCATTTCAAAGAAAAATTGTGTTTTCATATGCAACCCAAATAATCCTACAGGTGTACTAATGAAGAAAAAAAACATGCTAAAGATTGTAGAATCAGCATATGACAAATCTGCAATGGTTTTTCTTGACGAATGCTTTATTGAATTGGTACCTGATGGTAATGAGAGTGTTATTTCTCATATGAAAGAATTTGATAATCTCTTCATTCTCAGATCTTTGACAAAGTCGTTTGGATTGGCAGGATTAAGAATTGGATATGGACTTGGCAATAAAAAAATAATTGAAATCCTACAAAAAATAAAAATTCCATGGAATATTAGTGGGATTGCACAACAATCATCCATCAACGCATTATCTGACAGGTCACATTTGCCAAAGACTCTGAATATCATTCGAAAAGAATCAAAATTTCTTATAGACTCTATATCGAAGATCCGGGGTTTTACTTGTTACAATTCTGATACAAACTTTATCCTGATAAAATCGAAAACAAAATCAAAACAAATTCAAAATAGATTACTAAAAAAGAATATTCTCATAAGAGATTGTAGTACATTTCGAGGATTGAATGATGACTTCATAAGAATTGCAGTTCGAACTCACAAAGAAAATCTTCACCTAATTGAGGCATTACGAGAATCATGACCGCAAAAACTTTAATGATACAGGGTACTGCTTCAGGGGCTGGAAAAACAACTCTAGTGACCGCACTTTGTAGAATTTTCTCTGATGAAGGATATAAAGTGGCTCCGTTCAAGTCTCAAAACATGTCTGCCTATTCTTATGTTGGTAATGGATTTGAGATCTCAAGAGCACAAGCCATTCAGGCAATGGCTGCAAGAACAGAAGTAATGCCAATAATGAATCCCATTCTATTAAAACCTCTTGGAAATTATAAAAGTGAAATTTTTGTAAATGGTATATCACATGGTAAAATGTATGCTAGAGATTATTACAAAAAATTTGTACTCTCAACAGGACTTGTCGAATCAAAGAATGCACTTGACCAATTGATAAAAACAAATGATATTGTAATACTGGAAGGAGCAGGATCCCCATCAGAAATAAACTTACAGAGATATGACATTGCTAATATGAGAATGGCAGAGTATTGTAAATCACCAGTAATTTTGGTAACTGACATAGATAAGGGTGGAAGTTTTGCTAGTCTTATAGGAACCTTATCACTTCTTGATAAACAGCATCAAAAACTTGTCAAAGGGTTTGTCATAAACAAGTTTAGAGGAGATATTGCTATACTGTATCCAAGTTATTCTATATTGAAAAAGAAAACCATGAAACCGGTAATTGGTACAATTCCACTAATTGAATTTGATATTCCAGAAGAGGATTCTTTGTACGCAAATCCGAAACAAGTCTCATGGACAAAAAGATATCTAAAAACACTTGACAAAGAAATTAATCATTTGGCTTTAACTGTGAAAAAAAATCTGGATATGAAAAAAATACGAGGCATGTTAAATTGATTCTAATACCAATAATTGCAGTTATGTTTGCACTTGCACTTGATCTTATTTTTGGAGATCCAACAAATCGATATCATCCAACTGTTTGGATGGGCAAATTGATTGGCAAGTCTATACCGTACATAAAATCACAAAATCCAATAACTGACAAAATTAATGGAATTCTTCTTCTTGTTTTGTTGATAACAATGGTATCCATTTTAATTGCTTCATTATCATATTCGTTAAAGTATATAGAAAATCTCGATTTGAGTATACTTTATAAAATTTTATTCATGGGTGCAAGCATTGTCCTAGTAGGAATTCTTCTAAAGACTACTATCGCAATAAAGGGAATGGAAGAACATGCCTCAAAAATTATGAATTCTATATCGAAAAATGACCTAGATGGTGCTAGAGTACAACTTTCGATGATAGTAAAGCGTGATACCAAGAATTTGGATAAACAGCATGTAATTTCTGCAACACTAGAAAGCATTAGCGAAAACATCGTTGACGGAATAACTGGTCCGCTCTTCTATTTTTCAATTTTTGGTTTGATTGGTGCGTTTGTCTATAGAACTGTAAACACTGCAGACTCTATGATAGGATACAAAACGGAAATATTTAGAAACATAGGTTGGTTTACTGCGAACTGTGATAAAATACTTAATTTTCTTCCCTCGAGACTCACAAGTCTTGTAATGGTATTTTCCTGTATTGTACTAAAGGAAGATTGGAAACACTCTATTCATATTATGAAAAGAGATGGTCCAAAGACTGAAAGTCCAAACGCTGGTTATCCAATGGCTACTCTGGCTGGTGCACTTGGAATAAAATTTGAAAAGATGGAACATTATGTACTAGGTGATGGTAATTCTGAGATAACTGAAAGACATTTTAGAGCTACGATTTCTATAATGAAGGTAACTACAATATTGTTCGTTTTATTTTTTACAGTTCCTGTGATTTTGCTTTTGTCATATCTTGGGTTGATGATTTAATGTTTAAGGGAATATCATCAGTAGTATCATTTCTAACCATTATCCCTTCTAAGAATAGCGAACTAGAAACTGTAGCGAAAAACATGTATCTTTTTCCAGTTGCGGGAGCTTTGATTGGCCTAATTATTGGTGCATCAGGTTATGGGTTATCGTTATTTCTACAACCATTGATTACTGGCTTGATCTTAACTGGAGCACTTGCTATAATCACCGGAATGCATCATACTGATGCACTCTGTGATTTTGCAGATGGAATTATGGCAAAGGGAACAAAAGAAAAAAAACTTCAAGCAATGAGAGACCCAGCAGTTGGCTCTGCAGGTGTAATGACAGTTGTTCTATATGCAGGAGGTATGATACTAGCTATCTCCATGATCAAGGGTTTTGCATTGTTTGAGGCAATACTGTTAAGTGAACTCATGGCTAAACTATCAATGGTAATACAGGCAAATCGTGGGCTTTCTGCTTGGCAAGGACTCAGTTCGCCATTTACCCAATATATGAAGGATCCGCGAAAACTTGTTGTAGCTGTACTATTGACAATAACACCGGCTGTAATTTTGGCAGGAGTTACAGGCGTATTTGTAGTAATATCCTGTGTAGGATTATCTTTTCTATTGCTTGTCATTGCAAACAGAAGCTTTGGAGGAATTTCAGGTGATGTGTTTGGTGCAAGCAATGAGTTAGTAAGATTGGCATCACTACTGATTTTTGCATCTGTATGATAGGACTAGTTATGTGTGGAGGTAAGGGTACCCGAATGAAATCCTCTAAGGAAAAATTACTTTTACTTTATAAAAAACCATTGATAGAACATGTTCTAAATGCTTTAGAAAATTCAGAAATATTCTCTAATATAGTATGTGCTACAAGTAATAATGCTCCAAGGACTCGTGAGTTTGTTTCTAGTTTGGGTTTTGATACATTAGAAACAAATGGAAATGGATATGTCACTGATCTAGGAGAATCTCTGTTAAAGTTCAATGAACCAATTTTTGTAACTTCTGGAGACATGCCTCTTTTAGATCCTGAGATAATTAAAAAAATTGTAAAACTAGTAAATGAAGAAAATGCGTGGACAAGCATATTGATACGAAAAAATTTTCTTCAATCTCTTGGATTGGAAGCAGAATTTTTTGTTAATTATGGTGGTGAAGAATATGTCTATACTGGAATTTCTATAGTAGATCCTAAACAGATAAACAACATACAAACTGTGAAGGAGTCTTACGTTATTCTTGATGATAAAAGAATAGCTACCAACCTGAATACAAAGAAAGATTATGACTTAATCTGTGCTACCTAAAACTTTTCCATTTACTTTTGCGATGGAGCCAGTTGGCTCTGCTAAAGTATTACCACATGCCTTGCACGTAACTACTGACGAAACATGCGAATAAACAACACTCTCTTCTCCACATTCTTTACACTGTACTCTCTGGAATTTACTTCCTGGTTTTGGTATCCAAATATGAGCTCTTTTCATTATGCAACTAACTCCAATTTTCTCAGTCTTATTCCAGATACATTCCACTTCTTCTTACATTCTGGACATGTCATGATAGGTGTAATCTTCTTAGTAGTCTTTGCTGGCTTTGCTAACTTTGGAAATTTCTGACCGCCATAACCTTTCTTGTCTTCGGCATGTCTTCTTTCACCGATAGCAGAACCTCTTCTCTTTCCCGCCTTGTATATGGAGACCTTGTGTAACGTATGTTTCTTACACTTGGGGCAATACCTATTGATCTCCTTCGGCATGTTCATAAAAAATGAGCTACGTTGACCGTAATTTAAACATCGCTTTAATAGATCATAGATTAAATCATCTCTATGAAGGCCAGCTCACTTGCCTCCATGATTTCATCGCTCAATTCGGTTGCAATGGGCAAAAGCAAGGCAGATGTTGTCTTAAAAAACTGTAGGCTGGTTAATGTATTCTCAAGGGAAATTATACCTCAAATTCATGTGGCAATCAAAAAAGATAGAATTGCATATGTAGGAAAAGATGCATCTCATACAGTTGGAGAAAAAACTGGTGTCATTGATCTACAGGATAGATACATCACACCAGGATTTGTAGATTCCCATGTACACATAGATCAATATGTTCTTCCATCAGAACTTGCAAAAAAATCACTTCTATCAGGTACTACTGCTTTGTTTGCAGATCCGATTGACATTGTAAGTGTCTGTGGTTACAGGGGATTCAAGGAATTTGTTAAAATGACACAGCGTCTTCCAATCCGGGTCTATCATGTAATTCCTGGAGGGCTGCCTGTTGATAGAAAATTCAGCCACGCAAGAACATTGACCAAAAAAGAAGAGCTCAAGGGATTGGATATTGAAAACGTGGTTGGATTGGGCGAGGTATTTTCTTGGACCAAAGTCACAACACGAGATCCTAATACTATGAAAAGTATATCCAATGTTTTAGAAACTAATGGCATCATAAATGGTCATACGGCTGGTGCGAGTGATAAAAAACTAAATGCGTACATCGCTTCTGGAATTTTCTCATGTCATGAACCAATTGATTATGATCAAGTCCTAGAACGACTCAGACTTGGAATGTGGGTCATGATGAGAGAAGGTTCTATCAGACGAGACCTAGATAAAATCCTGCCTAGTACATTGTCTCATAAAACGTATCTTGATAGACTTATGTTCTGTACCGACGGGGTTAACCCAAAAGATATTGTAGATTACGGAATGATTGATCATTGTATAAGAAAATCTATCTCTATTGGCATGGATCCAATAGATGCCATAACTATTGCATCAAGAAATTCCTTTGAGTATTACGGCATGAGCAAGGATCTTGGTGCAATAGCACCAGGCAAGTTAGCTGATATTCTAGTCTTTGACGATCTGGAAAAGATCAAACCAAACAAGGTCTTTGTAGGAGGAAAACTGATGGTAGATAACAACAGCCTTGTAGTAGACACACCTAGGACCATAATCCCCGACTGGATGAGAAAAACTGTGAAGACAGGAATAAAGTTTGGAGAAAAAGACTTTGTTATACCGTGCAAGGAGAACATAGCTCAAGCATTGATTATCAAGCTTGATACTGAAATAATAACAAAAATGGATCAGGAAGAGCTTCAGGTAATAGACGGTAATGTAGTGACATCATACGATAAAGATGTGTGGAAGGTAGCTGCCATTGATAGAACATATGGTACTGGAAAAAAATCTGTAGCATTTTTAAGAAATTTTGGTGCTGATGTAGGTGCATTTGGATGCACACAGAGCTTTCATGAAAATGATATGATAATTGTAGGCTCGAATGAAAAAGACATGGCCTTTGTTGCAAATACTCTGACTAAAATGCAAGGTGGTATGCTTGTCGCTAAAAATGGTAACATCTTAAGTAAATTCTCATTACCTCTTGCAGGCCTGATCTCCTCATTATCTTTTGAAAAAACATTAGATGAATACGCTAGTATAGATTCTAAACTAATCGAGACTGGGTGCAAATTTAAAAATCCTCATCTAATACCTCTTTTCTTACCGTTTCTTGCATTACCTGAGATCAGAATCTTATACACAGGTGTTGTAGACGTTAAAAATAGAAGATACTTGAAGATCTTGAATCGATAAGATATTAAAAGGGGCAATTAATTACATGAATTAAGGGCTTAATTTTGGCATCTATTCAACAAACACCACAAGGACCTGTGTTAGTACTAAAAGAAAGTGCATTACAACAAAAGGGAAGAGACGCACAAAAGAATAACATTGCTGCAGCAAAGCTAGTTGCAGAACTTGTAAGAACAAGTCTTGGTCCACGTGGAATGGACAAAATGCTTGTAGATTCTCTAGGTGATGTTACAATTACAAATGATGGTGCTACTATTCTAAAAGAAATCGATGTTCAACACCCAGCTGCAAAAATGATGGTTGAGATTTCAAAAACTGTTGATAATGAGGTAGGTGATGGTACCACATCTTCTGTAGTATTTGGTGGTGCTTTGTTAGCAAAAGCCGAAGAGCTTCTAGAAAAAGATGTTCATGCTACAGTGATTATTGAAGGATATCAAGCAGCTGCAGAAAAAGCACTTTCACTTCTCACCGAAATGGCAAAACAAGTAGGCACAAATGATAAAGAAATCTTGCTAAAAATTGCAAAAACAAGTATGCAATCAAAGCTTATTTCGGAAGATAGTGACATGTTATCCAAACTTGTAGTTGATTCCATACTCCAAGTTGTAGAAAAGGAAGCAGAAGGAAACAAAGTAGATCTTGATAATATCAAGGTAGAAAAGAAAGCAGGAGGTTCTATTAGAAATACTCAGTTTATCAAAGGCATAGTACTTGACAAGGAAGTTGTCCACAGCGGCATGCCTACTAAAATAGAAAAGGCAAAGATTGCATTACTTAATTCAGCTTTAGAGATTGAAAAAACGGAGATGAGCGCAGAAATTAGAATTAGTGACCCAACGCAAATGCAGATGTTCCTTGAGGAAGAAAATAGAATGCTCAAATCAATGGTAGATAAAATTCACCAAATTGGCGCAAATGTATTGATTTGTCAAAAGGGTATAGATGACATCGCACAGCATTATCTAGCTAAACAAGGTATACTTTCAGTTAGAAGAGTAAAAGAAAGTGATATGACAAAGCTTGCCAAGGCAACTGGAGGTAGAATCAGTAGTAATATCGATGACATGATTCCAAAGGACTTGGGTCTAGCAGATCTTGTAGAACAAAGAAAAGTGGAGACAGACAAATGGGTCTTCATTGAAGGCTGTAAGAATCCCAAAGCCATTACATTGTTGCTTAGAGGAGGATCTCAAAGAGTTGTGGACGAAGTTGATAGATCAATGCATGATTCTCTGATGGTTGTAAAAGATGTGATAGAAAAGCCAGCAGTTGTGGCTGGAGGTGGTGCACCAGAAGAATTCTTGGCATCAAATCTAAAGGAATGGGCAGATAAATTTGAAGGAAGAGAACAACTTGCAATTAAGAAATACGCTGAAGCTTTAGAGGTAATTCCATTAACAATTGCAGAAAATGCAGGAATGGATCCAATCAATACCATGGTTACACTTCGCGCAAAACATAGTCAAGGAAGAAAATGGACAGGTATTGATGCAAGAAACACTAGAGTTGCAGACATGTTTGCAATTGATATTATAGAACCAATTGTAGTAAAGGAACAGATAATAAAATCTGCAACCGAAGCAGCATGTATGATACTTAGAATTGATGACGTCATTGCCTCATCCGGTGGAAAAGGTGGCGGAAGAGGTCCACCGATGGGCTAAGCCTTTTCATGTTAGAAAAGCTACGAAATCTAAAACTAATTAATTCAGTTGTTGTATTAAATGATTTTTTTCTAGATCGTATAATCAAGATTCAAAATTTAGATGATCTCTACCGACAAATTTTGGAAAAAAGCAAATTGGGTGGAAGTATTCGTGGAATTCCACAAACAGATCTAAAGGGCGGAAATGCAACAAATGTTGCATATGCTCTTGCAAGACTTGGTTGTCCAGTATCATTGATTACAATTGCAGATAAGATTAGCACTCAAATACTAAAAGAAACTTTTTCTGAATTTGACAAAGTCTTGTTGTCTATAATTGATGGAAAACCAGGACGAACTACATCGCTTGAATTTAACAATGCTGAAAGCATTGTGAATGTAATGATTTCTGATTTAGGCGATAATGAAAACTTTGGACCTGAAAAACTTGGAATGGAGGAACAGAATATGCTAGCAAGTGCCGACGCAGTAATTATGACAAATTGGGCAAGCAACAAAAAAGGAACAGAATTATCACAGTTTGCATTTTCACAATCTGCATCAGCTTTTCATCTTTTGGATCCAGCTGATATACAATCAAGATCCGAAGAATTCAAACAAACACTACCAAAACTTGTGGATTACCTAAATTCTATATGTGTAAATGAGAATGAGTGTAATGTTCTTCTAAAACAGTCAGAACTAGACGTAATTTCTGGAGAAAAAGAAACCAAAAAACTTGTACAAGAGTTGGCCAAGAGATATTCTATACCTGTTGATCTTCATACCTCTACTGGATCATACTGGTCAAATGGAAAAGAAGTAGAATATGCAAAATCTTTTCAAGTTCAACCCAAATTTGTAACAGGAGCTGGGGATGTTTGGGATGCCGCAAACGTGATTGGATACCTTGCAAGTTTGAGCGATCTTGAAAGACTACAGTTTGCAAATGGTGCGGCTTCCCTATATGTTAGCAATTCTCTTGGAATTCCACCGACAATGGATGAAGTTTTGTCGTTTGTTAGGGCTAATAGTCAATAGCCTTCAATTATTTGTATAAAACTGATGAAATTACCATTCAAACAGCATTTCTAGATCAAAAAACTGATCTTGGTAGTACTACAAATCGAGAGAAAGGTTTTTTAATAATCTAAAATTTAGAACTGACAAGTTGAATTACAAATTTTTTGTTGCAATACTAGCTGCAATGATTTTCTCTGCAGTGTTGCCAACAATATCTGCTAATGCTCAAACCAGCTCATCAAACTATTATAGTGCATCACAAGCCCTTCAACAATGTATTCAACAATTTCAAGGTTCAGATCATGTTTACTGTACCAATTTCTATACGTCTGATGTTGCAAGGTCAGGTACATTAAACCAGTATTTCCTACAAGGCTCTCTTGCAAATAGCATTGTAGTATATGAAAACACAAAAGTTACACTTTCTGGTCTCAAATCAACAACTCCTGATGTTGGAAAGACACTTACCTATCAATGGGGCCAAGTTTCTGGCAATGCAATAACATTTACTCCAAGTTCTACTGCTCCAGTGATATCTTTCGTCGCTCCTTCAGTACCTGCAAATGAAGTCAAGTCATTGAAATTATCATTAACTGTTAATGATGGATATGGATTAAATGATACTACAACATTTAATGTTGTGGTTTTACATGTTAACCATCCTCCGGTTGTTACAGTAAGTCCTGATCAAGTCGTAGACGAGGGAGCTTCGGTATCTCTCATGGCTACCGCAACAGATCAAGATAATGATCCATTAACACTAGCATGGGGTCAATACTCTGGTTCTACTGTACAATTATCATCAATCAGCACTACTGGCACATCATTTATCGCTCCAGCTGTAGCGCCTGGTCAAACTGCAACTTTACTATTCGTATTCACTGCAGATGATGGAAATGGAGGCAAGGCAGCAGCCATGACAAAGGTTACTGTTAAAAGCACTCACCAAGATCCTACTGTAACATGTCAAGATGCTTCTGTTAATTCTAATTCTCTAGTTAGGTTGCCAGTATCAGTTGCAAACCCAAGTGGTGATACAATCTCATACTATTGGAGACAAATTTCTGGACAGCCAGTACAATTATCTTCTAGTACCGACATGAGTCCAACATTTGTAGCACCAACTCCAAGTGGTACAAGTGGTACACTTCAATTCACACTAGATGTATCTGACAACATGGTTAATATTCCATCATGTTCTGTTACTGTAAAAATCAACAACCTCCCACCAGCAGGACAACCACCGGTTGCTAATGCAGGCCCAGATCAAACAGTCTCACCAAATAGCAGAGTCGTATTAGATGGTAGTGCTAGCACAGGTGATGGTATAACATACAAGTGGAAACAAATCAGCGGTGACCCAGTCATTCTAATATTGGGTAATACTGCTAATCCATCATTCTACTCACCGTCTGCTGACTATGGTCAACAAAAAGTAGTGGAGTTCAAACTTACCGTGAGCAACCCATATGGTACAGATACCAGCACAGTAAAGATTACAATAGTTCAGGACAGTCAACCACCGACTGCCAGAATAAACGTAGCACCCTAGTTTTTCTATTTTAAAAAATATCTTAAAATAAAGTTCCGTGAATTTTAGCTAGGCTATTTTTACTGAGGCTCTATTGTAGCAGGTGGTTTACTTGAAATTACATAGCTAACCCAAGCTACATCTTCTACTTCATTTGTGATTCTATTACTGATTCTTTCAAGTATCTCAGACGGTAATCTTGTCCAGTCTGCAGTCATGGCATCAATAGAATCAACTATCCTAACAAGAACTACATGACCATATCTTCTTTCATCACCAACTACTCCTACAGCTCTATCATCTCCAACTGCTGCATATGCTTGCCAAACCTTTCCATGCCATCCTGATGATACAAGCTCATCTTCTACAATCTTGCTTGCCTGTTTTGTAATCTGCAATTTCTCTGGAGTGACTTCACCCATTATTCTTACTGCAAGGCCAGGTCCGGGAAACGGATGGCGATAAAGGAGTTTATCTGGAACACCCAGGATCTTACCAACTTTTCTTACCTCATCCTTGTACAAGAATCTGAGTGGTTCCAAAACTTGCAAGTTCAACCATGAAGGTAATCCGCCAACATTATGATGGGTTTTAATTACTGCTGCAGGGCCTTTTGAAACTCCACTTTCTATGACATCTGGATAGAGTGTACCTTGGGCCAACCATTTGAAGGGACCGTTCTTCTCAGCAAATTCTGTGAATATTTTGATAAATTCTTCTCCTACAATCTTTCGTTTCTGTTCAGGATCAGTTACTCCTTCAAGTCTTGTGAGAAATCTTTCTTTGGCATTTATTACTGTAAAATTCATCCCAAAATTATTTTCAAACATGTTTTCTACCTCTATCTCTTCATTCATTCGTAAAAGGCCATTATCTACAAAAACACACCCGAGTCTGTTTCCTATTGCTTTTTGAATCAACAATGCAGCTACTGTAGAGTCAACACCTCCACTTATTCCACACAATACATTACCATCAATCTTTGAAATGTCTGATACTGTTGATTCTATGAAATTCTCTAAGGTCCAGTCTTGTTTTGCTTTACATATGTTTAGGACAAAATTCTTGAGAACTTGAATTCCATTTTCAGTGTGAATTACCTCTGGGTGAAACTGGATGCCATATACCATTTTTTGCTTGTTTGCGATTGCAGCTGCAAAAGAATTCTCGGTATGACCTATTACAGTAAATCCCTCTGGTAAAGTTTCAGCAGCATCGCCATGGCTCATCCAAGCTCTTGTTGATTGACCCATGTCTGCTAGCAGATCAGAATTGTTGTCTATGCTAAGCAAGGAAGATCCATATTCCTTGTGAGAACTCTTTACTTTACCTCCAAATTTATTTACAATTAATTGGTGGCCATAACATATGCCAAGTACTGGAAGTCCTATCTCAAATATTCCGTTTGTCGGTTGTGGTGAATCTTTATTGTATACACTTGCAGGTCCTCCGCTGAATACTATGCCCTTGGGATTCATTTTCTGTAGTTCTTCCAATGATATATCATACGGAACAAGTTCTGAGTAGACTGAAAATTCTCTAATTCTTCTACAAATGAGGTGACTATACTGCGAACCAAAATCTAATACAATTATCTTGTCCATGATATCACTTTTGAGAATTTTCAAGCATTCTTGAAAATGACCAAGTTATTGTATTTATTATCTCGTTTACCCTTTCCTTTTGACGATAATTCTTGATGAGAATTTCACTGATCCTGTTACCGTTTTTGTTTACTAGACATGATATTACAGCATTTTGTGGGATTATGCCATTCTGGACATCAAGTTTGTCTTGGTTTTCCATTCCTCCAATTATTCTTCCTAGGAAAAATGATTTGAATGGATGAGTTTCCACATCTAACATGATATCTTCTGATGGGATGATCACTAGCTCATCTAAAGTTACATGTACATTTGCTAAAATTTTATTGTCTTGTGTCTTGATGGGTGTGACAGAAGATGTTGGCTGACTCTGTGGTATGTTCTGTTTGTTGGACACAAGTGAAGATGCTTTACTAAAACTTGATTGTTTTACAAGAGAATCAAGAATGCGAAGATTATGCTTAAACTTGTCTACCTCTCTTTCTCTTTTCTCAATTTCTTCAGAGATCCACTCCCTTAATTCTAAAATATCACGCAGATTCTCCTCTGAATAATCCATGTTTTTTCTATTGTTAAGTGGATATAAATATTAAAACAAATCTTATCATCTGACTACTCTTTGAAGATCTGCCAATTTTATATTTTTGAATCCTGTTATTGATTGAGATGTTGTATAGAGATCTGCATTACTCTTTGAGGCTAGCCATTCTAAGAGTGATTTTGCTTTTCTCATCTTTTTTATCTTTACAGGTCTGTTATATGCTCCATCTTTGGAATATTTTCCTACATGCATACCAAAATCCATTCCAATCAGAATAATTTTAGATGCTCCAAAATGATTGGCAAGAAATACACACCTGTCGCCGTCTGTGAACCCTCCAAAGTTTCTAATTTTTCCAAATGGCTTATCCTCTGTAGTTCCTGTGCAATATCTGAATGAAACTGCATATGGCAGTCTACTAATATTGTCTCCATGTGCATGCACAATCATTATTGATTTTAATTCGGATGATTTTCTGAGGGACTCTATATTTCCATCAAGATCTGTTACTATGATATCGGGTATCATGTTATTTTCAAGCATTGCTTGTGATGCACCATCTGCAACAATTTTTGTGAAACCTTTGAATTTTTTAAGATATATCAAGGAATGACTCAAAGATGGACCTGCTCCAATGATAAAAACAGTCTTATTTCTAATTTTTCGCTCCAAAATATTCATCTGAAATTTATCTTTTAGAAATGAATTGAGGATCTTGGCTGATTTTATCTCTCTAGATCTATCGTAATTGAATTCTTTAAGGATTTCTAGATATTTTTGTTGCCAACCATTCAAAGTCATGTAAGTCTAAATGTATCTGGGGTAATCATAAACCATATGCATCAGTTGGCAAGAGTGCGCGTAGGTGGTTCTAATCCAATACGAATAATGGGAATAATTAATACAAGTCCGGAATCATTTTATAAAAAATCAATATTTACTGATAAAAAAATCATAGAAAAGACCGCCAAATTGATGGAAGAGGAAGGTGCTAATTTTATTGATGTTGGGGGAATGTCTACCGCACCCTATCTCAAGACTCTTGTGTCAGAAAATCAGGAGATAAAAAGAATCGCAAATGCTATAGATGCTATTAAAAAGGTCTCCAAATTGCCCATCTCGATTGATACATGTAGGGCAAAGGTGGCAGAAACTGCTCTTCAATTAGGTGCAGAAATAGTTAATGATGTCTCGGGATTAAAGCATGACAAAAACATGATTAATGTACTTGAAAAATACTGTCCATCTGTTATTTTATGCGCATTTAGTAACAAGCTAGTCGAAGGAAATCAGGTCTCACAGGCAAGAAGATTGATTGGCCAGAGTATTACACTGGCATTAAAATCTGGAATACCTAGAAACAAAATTGTAGTAGATCCAGCTATTGGTTTTTTTAGAAAAAATGCACAAGGTATACTGTCTACAAAAATAAATTCTGACTGGTTACAAAGAGATATGCTGGTGTTGAAAAATCTAAATCACATAAAACAGGAATATCCAATTCTTATTTCGGTTTCACGAAAATCATTCATAGGAGAACTATTGGGGGAGTCTGATCCTGCAAATCGACTATATGGATCTCTTGCAGCAGAAACTTTTGCCGCTTTAAATGGTGCTGATTTGATAAGGACTCATAATGTCAAGGCCACAAGTAATGTTGTACAGATCGTAAAAAACTTGCAAAATTTCAAGAAAGGCTTATAACAGATTTTCATTCTAATCAAGAAGGTTTAGTTGGAAATACGGGAAGGACTAACATTTGATGATGTACTCCTTGTTCCCAAACGATCTGGTATAGTTACTAGATCTCAGACAAATTTACAAACAAAACTTTCCAAAAATATCGCTCTTAACATCCCGATCATTAGTGCAAACATGGACACTGTTACTGAATCTGCCATGGCAGTAGCAATAGCAAGAGAGGGAGGCATTGGAATCATACACAGATTTCTTACCATCTCCGAACAGGTAAATGAAGTGCTCAAGACTAAACGTTCAGGTAGCATAATAATTGAAAATCCGTATACTATACATCCAGATCAAACAGTGCGTGAAGCTATTGAATCCATGAGGGAAAAAGGAGCTTCAGGATTGCTTGTGACAGACAGTCAGGGTCAATTAGCTGGAATACTGACAAGGCGAGATATTGTAATGTTAGAACCTAAAGATGAAAGTAAAAAGGTCACCGAAGTCATGACTGATGATGTTATTACTGCACAATTTGGAGTAGACATAGTTCAAGCCAAGGACATACTGAGAAAAAATTGCATTGAAAAATTACCACTTTTAGATGAAAGGGGACATGTCAAAGGCTTGATCACTAGTAAAGACATTATAAATTCTGGTAATTATCCACATGCATCAAAGGACAAAAAGGGAAGGCCACTAGTTGGTGCAGCAGTTGGTGTAAAAGGTGATTTTATGGAACGAACTGAAGCATTGTTAGATGCAGGTGCAGATGTTATAGTAGTAGACATTGCACATGGTCATAGCGAAAACGCGCTCAACACAGTTCGGTTGATAAAAAAAGCATTTCCAAACTGTGAATTAATTGCAGGAAATGTGGCTACTGCTCAAGGAACAGAAGATCTAATCAAAGCTGGAGTGGATGCAGTAAAAGTGGGAGTAGGTTCTGGTTCTATATGCATCACTAGAGTAATCACCGGTTCTGGAGTGCCTCAACTTACTGCTGTAATAGATTGTGCACAAGTTGGTAAAAAATATGATATTCCAATAATATCTGATGGTGGAGTAAGAACATCAGGTGATGCTACTAAAGCACTTGCAGCAGGAGCGTCTACTCTGATGGTTGGAAGCTTGTTAGGTGGAACCGACGAAAGTCCAGGTTCGTTTATGATGAAAAATGGAAAGAGATACAAGATTTACAGGGGAATGGCATCATTTTATGCAGCTCTTGGAAGAAAAAATAAAGAAACTAGCAATGCTTCGATGGTAGAAGATCTTAACGATTATGTTGCAGAGGGTGTTGAGGCAATGGTTCCGTACAAGGGTAGTGTAACTGATATAATAAAACAACTAACTGGAGGAATTCGTTCCGGTTTGAGCTATTGTGGTGCAAATAATATCTCACAAATGCAGCAGAATGCAGAATTTATAAAAATGTCAACTGCAGGATATGCAGAAAGTCAACCACATGATGTCGAATTGATGTGATTTACTTTAAATATAATCACGAATTAATTTTTCCATAATGCTTACAAAAAAATCAGTAGCTGGAATTGGAATAGGTCTGGTAGCTGTTATACTGGGTACCTTTTTCATGTTACAGTCAATTATGACTAATGTACATGATGTTACTGATGTCGTAGATGTTGGCAAAAACGATGTCTTTCAGTTCGATGCAGAAAAACATTATCATGAACTTCTTAATGTTACTGGAAGTTCATTTCATATACATATGAAAACACCTAGTACAGGTCTGCAAATCGACAAAGATTTCCAAAAGGAAATAAGTTTGGATTGGTATAGTCTTGATAATGGACAACACTTTATCAACATAACAAACACTGGAGATTCAGTACTTCATGTAACTGGAAAACTAGAAGCAGTTACAAATCCGTTAATATTCACATCACATCTACTGGTCATATCATCCGGAATCCTAATAATTGGAATAAGTGCAGTATTTTCAATTAGAAAGCCAAAAGGGTTCTAGACTAGTTCAGCTCGTGGATAGGAACCTAGTATCTTAAGAAATGTTGTGTTTGCCTTTATCTTCTCAAGAGTATCTTGTATGTTTCTATCATCTTGATGGCCCTCAAAATCCACGTAAAAGTTGTATTCCCAAGGGGTACTTTTTGTGGGACGAGATTCAATCTTTGTTAAATTGATGTTACTTATGTTGAATTTCTCAAGAATGTTATAGAGTGCACCTGGGATGTGTTTTATAGCAAAAATTATCGATGTCTTGTCTTTGGATGTTCTCTCTTTTCTCTTGTTTGCCAAGATGAGAAATCTGGTATAGTTATTTGAGTTGTCCTCTATCCCCTCTCTTATTATTGGAACATTGTATATCTCAGCTGCTTTTCTGCTGGCAATGCAGGCAATGTTGTTCTTATTGAGTTCTAGAAGAATCTTTACACTCCCAGCAGTATCATAAGTTGGTATGGGCCTCAAGTGGTTCTCTTGAATGAATTTTCTACACTGACCAAGTGCCTGTGGATGAGAATACACAGTGTCAATTTCCTCCAAACTCTGTAAACCGATAAGACAATGAGATATTCTATGATATGTCTCATCTACTACACTAAGCTTGGTGGTAAGTAACAAATCATAGCTCTCACCAACACTTCCCTCCAGTGAATTTTCTACAGGGAGTATAGTATAATCAGATCTTCCATTTTCTGTAGAATCTAACGCCTCGTAAAATGTAGGATGTGGGATTGTCTCTATTGATTCTTTGAAAAAACTAATTGCAGCAGCTTGGCTGTATGCTCCTGGCTCTCCTTGGAATGCTACTTTTAACATATTTTTAGTTGGAATTGAATTTTATAAAATCGCTGTTTCCAAATCTGGTTGACAGCTTTCTCTCTTCTATGTATCCGCAATCTACGCATTTTATGTTACTGCCCATTGCAACAACTTTTCCTCCACACTTATTACACTGGGTAAACAAAACTCCAAGTTCGGGTTCACTAATTGTTGCATGTACAACACCGTTGAGGAGATTGATTATTTTTGCAGATACTATATCACCTACTCTTACAAGAATTCTCTTCTTTGCTCCTTTTGCTTGACAAATGCATTCTAGACCTGAATGTGTAGGTTTTCCATTTATGTACAAAATGTTTATGGCAAACATGTTATTCATCAATGCTGAAATATTCCCTGTTATCACATCATTTGTTTTAGCAACTGCCGGTTTTCGTATCTCATTGATTTTTGCTATGCGGTTTGTTTTATCAAATTCTGGGGTACCTATGACTAATGATCTTATTGACTGACCGTCATCGAAGGTATTGTTGCCCATCTCAAACTCTTCAATTATTGCAATTTTATCCCCTGGAAGGGTTGGTTTCTGAGACAATGCCTTGATTTGCAATTTGATGATTATAATTGTTTATAGCCAGTGTGGGATTTCCAAGAATCCTTCCATGTTTTCTTTTCTTAATATCCTCAGTAAAGCATTTGCTTGAGGAGTAGACAAAACTGGCTTGTGAAAATGATTGTCGGTTGATATTCTTGGACATGCAACCTGAATAAAGGCATCAATTCCCTTGAGGTTGCGTAATTTGTCATCTGAAATATCTGTTATGGCAAAGAGTTGAACTTTCTTTCCCATGTTTTCCAATTCCTTCCTGAACTTGAGTGCAGTAACTTTTGAAAATTGGCCTTCCTTCAATCCGATAATTATTCCAAATGTTTCTGCTTCTGCAGCCTTGTAAACTGTCAATATTGCTTTTCTCTGCAGTTTTCTTGCAAATTCCGTAACCTCCCTGACCTCATTGAAATATGGATCAAGTACATATGTTGGTAGGTTGGTAGACAAGGCAATTCCTGCTGCATGAAAATTACTCTGTCCAAGAAATACATTTGCTTCAACTACATCCTTGGTCTCAGCAACTGGATAAAACTCACATCCAAACACCTGTCCGTCATTTAACTGACCCTTACCTTTTCCAATTTTCACTGTAACCCCATTTTCTTCAAATATCTTCTTTACCTTGTCAATTTCATGTAGATGTTGACTATCTGTAACAAGCGAGACTGTTTTTTCCTTCATCTCTTCTGCACATTTTCTTGCAATATTTTCAAATGACATGTCATCAAAGGCATCTATGAGAATTATGTTGTCGCCAAAACTCGTTGAGTTGATAGTATGTCCTATGTGAAATAGAATCTCAGCTCCTAATACTTTGGCACCATTTGAGTTAAGATCACAGGTTCCAAAACAGCTGTCTGCCAGTACGTATGCCGGAATTCCTGACCTTGTCATTATTCTTGAAGCTGTCTCTTGGATCTTTGGTATTATTCCATCAGGCCCGTTTAACGCCACTGAAACAGGTTTTCTTTTTTCTATCTCCTCAAAAATCTTTTTCTCGTCTATTACTATCAATCGCTATCGACAATTGTTTTTTTAATTTAAATCAAACGAACTGGCCACAATATTTAATATCACACATTTTAAAGACCAAACTAATGCCAATTGCCTTTGTATTGATAAATGCAGAATTGGGAGCAGAAAATGAACTGCTTAACCAGCTAAAAAATATGGAAAGTGTGAAATACACCTATGTTCTGTATGGCGCATACGATCTGGTGGTGAAGGTAGAAGCGCCAGATAATGAAACCCTAAAGAAAACCATCTCAAATAACATAAGGCAACTCAAAAATGTACGTACAACTCTTACCATGACTGTAATCGAATGAAAGAAACATCTATTCTTCATATTGGCTTTGATGATACGGATTCCAGAAAAGGAATGTGTACCACTTTTCTTGCTTACAAAGTGGTAGAATATCTGAAAAAAGAAAAAGTCAAGTTTCTTGATTATCCATACTTAATTCGATTCAATCCAAATGTACCGTGGAAAACTAGGGGAAATGGTGCTGTTGCATTAAAACTTGAGACTACAAGACCTCAGTTGATTAAAAAAAATGTCGTCAAGTATATTCAAAAGTATTCTGCTGTAAAAGATGGTGCAAACCCAGGACTGGTTTTCTATGAACATAAAAATATTCCAGAAAATTTTGCTAAATTTGGAAAGATGGCATTGTATCGTCTAGTGAGCAGAAAAGAAGTAAAAAAATTCATACAAGATAATGGACTTGAAACATATCATCTTGGTAATGGTCAGGGACTAATAGGAGCAATAGGCGCAATAGGATATGATTTCAGAGATCATACTTTCGAATTAATCTCATATAGAAATAAAACAAACCTAGGGAAAAAAAGGGAAATTCTCAAAGATAGTGTACAAAAAATGCAACAAATAACATTTCCTAAAACATTCAACAGTTTTGATGAATCAAAGAATAGAATCCTGATTGCACCACATGGTCCTGATCCAGTACTATTCGGGGTACGTGGCGAAGATCCTGACGCTGTAATAAAAGGTGCGTCTCTTGTACAATCGAAAGAAAAATTCTGTGGTTATATGGTGTTCCGTTCAAACCAAGGTACAGGTGATCATCTACAGAATGAACTTGATGTAAAAAACCTAAAACCATTTTCTTCTGGTTATGTAATTGGAAAGGTATCTGAAAAACCTAAAACAGTTCCTGGCGGGCATGTGTTTTTCTCGATATCTAAGAATGAAATTGCAGTAAAATGTGCGGTATACAAACCAACCCGACTCACTACTGTTGCAGAAAAGCTGATGGATGGAGACCTGATAAAAATTGGCGGAGGCATAAGAAAATCATCAAAAAAACATAAACAAGTTCTAAATGTAGAATTTCTTGAGGTACTTGGCCTCCAAAAACATATGATTATGATAAATCCAATTTGTATAAAATGCAACAAGCGTATGAAATCAAAGGGGAAAAATCAGGGATACAAATGCTCAAAATGTGGAAATACTGGTTCGGTTAAAATAAAGCAAGAAATTCCAAGGCAAATCCGTAAACAATTCTATCTACCTGTGGTGTCTGCACATAGGCATCTTACACGTCCCATGCAGAGAACTGGTAAAATTAACACCAATATGGAATTTCATAATTCTAAAAAATGGTTCACTAGAGCAAATTAAAGTTGTCTTGAAGATAGCGGGGAGTAGATTTGAACTACTGACTTGCGGGTATCTCATCAGTATTGATTATGAGCCCGCCGGGATGACTTAGCCCCTTAGTCTGACTTCCCCACCCCGCTAAGTGAAGAAAAGCCTCAAGGGTGATATATACTCTTTAAAAGAATTTAGAAATAATTAATAGGATTTCTAAAGTCTTTGTACCGTGGATAAAAAAACTAGAATATTGGCAATAGCAGCAGCAGTTGCAGCTTCCATCTTGATTATTACTTCACCATCAGGTTCCATTGTAATTCCAAAACCGAATACTAGTTCTTCAGGAAATGATGCGGTGCAAATTGTTGCAACAAATCTACAAAATCCATGGGCATTAACATTTGGCGATGGGAAAATCTTTTTTACTGAAAAAGTTGGAAGGCTAAGGGTTGTAGATCATGGCATACTTGTAAATGAATCTGTAGCTGATTTCCGGGTTGCTGATATTTCAGATGCAGGTCTTCTCGGAGTAACAGCACATCCAGATTTTGTACAAAACCATTTTCTGTATGTTTATTATACATACAAAGAGGGAGACAAGTTATGGAATAAAGTACTACGAATTACAGAATCTAATAACAAAATAGTAGATGCAAAGGTGATACTTGATAAAATTCCTGGTGCGGAATTTGATGACGGTGGCGTAATCAAATTTGGCCCTGACAAAAAACTCTACATAGGTACAGGTGATGCAACTGATCAAAATGCTGCTCAAGATATAACTTCGCTTGCTGGAAAAATATTAAGATTAAATGATGATGGCTCTATCCCAAGTGATAATCCTGATCCAAATTCACCCGTTTATTCACTTGGTCACAGAAACCCACAGGGACTAGCGTGGGATGATCAAGGAAATCTCTACGAGACTGAAGAAGGACCAACAAAAAATGATGAAATAAACCTTATTGAGAAAGACAAAAACTATGGCTGGCCAAACCAAGAATGCACTGGATCAAAGGAATATCAACCTGCTCTCAAATGTTATGATATCAGCATAGAGCCTGCAGGAATTGCATATTATGGTTCGGGAAAGCTTGATTTCAAAAATAGTCTCATATTAGCAACTCTTCGCGGCAATAACTTGTACCAGCTTCCTATTTCTAACGGTAATGTCACATCACAAAAGATCATATTGGATGGACTGGGGAGAATTCGTGAGGTTGGAGTAGGACCTGATGACTATCTGTATATACTTACAGGAAATACAGATGGACAAGGATTTCCAGACAGCAAAGATGATAAACTGTTGAGGATTGTTAAGTAAATTGACTGATTCAACAATTCCAAAATTTCATGAAAAGACAAGGGATGAAAAACTAAAAGTATTAGAATCATTCTCTGATCTTTCAGAAGAAGACATCAAAATTCTGAAAAGCGAAGGAGGTATTAGCTTTGATCAAGCCAACAACATGGTTGAAAACGCAATTGGAATTATGTCATATCCACTTGGAATAGCAACAAATTTCAAAATCAATGGAAAGGACTACCTAATTCCAATGGTAATAGAAGAACCTTCAGTCATTGCGGCAGCATCAAAAGCAGCAAAGATTGCAAGAAAACATGGAGGCTTTACAATGGAAGCTGATAACTCGTACAGTATTGGTCAAATTCAGGTTGTTGAAGTTGATGTAAAATTTGGCACATCAAAAATAATGGAAAAATCTGAGGAGATTATTATTCTTGCAAACTCTAAAAGTAAAACTCTCTCCAAAATGGGAAAAGGAGCCAAAACAATTTCATGTAAAGAAGTTATAACCGAGTCAGGTCCTATGCTTGTAGTTGAAATTCTAATAGATGTAGGTGATGCAATGGGTGCTAATGTAACCAATACAATGTGTGAATCTGTTGCGTCACTAATTGAGAAAATAACTGGAGGAAGAGTAATTCTGAAAATATTGTCCAATTATTCAACAAAAAGATTAGTGAAGGGTAATGCTATATTTGACAAAGAAGAATTAGGTGGAGAAGATATTGTAAATAACATAATTTGGGCTTATGAATTTGCTGCAAATGATCCTTACAGAGCTGTTACACACAACAAAGGAATAATGAATGGAATAATAGCAGTTGCAAATTCTACTGGACAAGACACAAGAGCAATAGAAGCTGCAGCACATGCATATGCATCAAGGCATGGTAAATACACCTCACTTACAAAGTGGAAAAAGAATAATGATGGGAACCTAGTTGGGGAGATTGAAGTACCAATGTCAGTAGGAATAGTTGGTGGAATCATAAACATTCATCCTATGATAAAGACATGTGTAAAAATTCTAGGCGTAAAATCGGCCCGTGAATTATCTTGTATTATGGGAGCTGCAGGCCTTGCACAAAATCTTAGTGCTCTACGAGCATTATCTTCAGAGGGGATTCAAAAAGGACACATGAAACTACATGCACAAAACATAGCCGTAAGTGCAGGTGTTCCACCCGAAAAGATATCTTACGTGATAGCAGAAATGACTAGAGAAGGAAATATCTCCGTAACCCGGGCAAAGGAGATTCTAGAGAATCTCTAGGCGACTAAATATATATCCAAAGAAGTTTGTTAGGACTACATTGACTATAGTAAAATTTGCTGTTCCAAAAGGCAGTATAGAAGAAGCGACTTTTAAGATACTTGAGAGATCATGGACACGTGTAGTTAGAAGAGATAGGACCTACCGTGTGATATTAGATGATCCACAAATTGCGGTCAAGATGCTACGCCCTCAAGAAATTCCAAATCTGGTATTTGCAGGTCTGTATGATGTAGGTATAACAGGAAGAGATTGGGTCAAGGAAACAAATTCTGATGTAGAAATACTTCTTGATTTAGAATATGGTAAGATAAAACTTGTAATTGCAATACCTGACTCTTATAATTTCAAATCATTAGATGATATGATACTGTCTTATGCAAAGAAGAAAAAAATACTGCGAATCTCTTCTGAGTATCTGAATACAACCGCCAAATTTATCATGCAGTGTAAAAATTACAAGAAACTTTATGGTTCAAAACAACCCATCATTGTAACTCCTTGGTTAAGCCAGGGTTCTAACAAGAATGTTCAGATCTTCTTATCTTTTGGTGCTACCGAAGCAAAACCTCCGGAAGATGTTGATGCTATAATAGATGTAACAGAGACTGGTACCACTCTTACACAAAATCAACTCAAGATAATTGAAACTGTGATGGAGTCATCTGCAGTATTAATTGCAAATAAAATATCACTCAAAGATAAATCCAAACGAGAGAAAATCTATGATATAGTAACTATGCTAAGAGGTGCAGTCGAAGGAAAAAAACATCTCCATCTATTCTTAAACGTAAAAGAAGAGCATCTTGACAAATTACTGCATGACCTTCCTTCTCTCAAACGTCCTACAATAAGTCCTCTGAGTGAAAAAGGATGGTATGGTATCAATACTGTAATTCCAAAATCTGAATTCCATAAAATGATTCCAAAATTACGAAAAATCGCTCAAGGTCTAGTAGTACATGAACCAAAACAGATACTTGCACTTGAGGAGATAAAACGCGATGAGGAAAGTTGATGCGAATCATAGATATCAAAAATATGGATTCTATTATAGAATCTGTGAGACCAAAAACAAATAACACAATAAGACAACAAGTCTTATCCATCATATCTGATGTACAAAAGCGAAAAGATAAGGCTCTCAAGGAATACGAAACAAAATTCACTGGGGTAAAAACTCGCTCTTTAAAAATTACACAACAAGAGATCAAGTCAGCATACTTACAGGTCACAAAAGAACAGATTGCTGGAATAAGAATTGCAAAGACCCGATTAGAAAAATCTGAAAACGTGATACGAAAAAAACTACAAGATGTATCTGTGACAATTGATGGAATTGTAATAAAAAAAATATTTTTACCAATTGATACTGTGGGCTGCTACATCCCTGGAGGAAAAGCAAGATATCCTAGTACTATTGTCATGTCTGCTGTTCCAGCAAAGGTCGCCGGTGTCAAGAAAATAATAGCGGTATCACCATCTAACGAAAAAGGGAAGATAGATCCATTGACGCTAGTAGCTGGCGATATTTGTGGCGTAGATGAGTTCTATAGAATAGGCGGTGCACAGGCTATTGCAGCCTTGGCATATGGTACCGAGTCAATACCACAGGTAGACAAGATAGTGGGTCCAGGTGGCGTATTTGTCACCCTTGCAAAATCATTTCTCAGCGAAGTTGTTTCAATTGATATGATTGCAGGTCCTACTGAGCTTGCCATACTTGCAGATTCTACCGCAGATGCTGAATTTGTTGCACTTGATTTGATCTCTCAGGCAGAGCACAGTCCTGATACGATGTGTTGTCTAATTACAAATTCCTCAATATTAAAAAATAAAGTACTTAAATTATTACAGAAAAAAATTAAAACAATCAAGAGATCCTCTATTGTAAAAGAGAGCCTACAAAAAAATGGGTTTATTGCTATTTGTAATACAGAGCAGCAAATGGTCAATTTTGCAAATAGACTTGCACCTGAACACCTAGAAATAATCACAAAAAAACCACAACAAGTAGCAAAGAAGATCACATCTGCAGGACTTACATTAGTGGGAAAAAATACCCCGTCATCAGCCAGTGATTATCTACTAGGATCAAACCACATACTTCCAACCAACAGATTTGGAAGAACCAGAGGCTCATTGGGTGTGTTAGATTACATGAAGATACAAACCCAAATAGAATCCTCGGAATCTGCCTTGAAGAAAATTTCAAAATATATGAAAGCTCTAACTGAAGCTGAAGGCTTGACAAATCACTATGAAGCAGTAAAGGGCAGATTGTCATGAGAAAAGATTGGTTTGAGAAGGAATTAAAAAAATATTCCCGGCTTACAGGTTACAAAAAGCCTGAAAAACATTCTAATGCGATAAAACTTGACTCGAACGAAAACTATGCCGTATCTCAAGAATTCCTTGAAAAATTGATAAATGAAGTCAAAGAAAATATGGATGTACGGGAATACCCTCTGGGGGGAACAGAAAAATTAGCTCAGAATATTTCAAAATACGTAGGAACACCAAAAGAGATGATTGGTGTTGGAAATGGCTCTGATCAAATAATTGATCTTTTTCTGAGTAATTTTGCTTCGAAGGATACTAAAATTCTTACATCGGATCCAACTTTTGGATTCTTTGAAGAACGATGTAAATTATATTCTATTCCAACAATAAAAATTCCATTTGACAAAAATATGACTCTCGATCTAGAAAAATTCTTGTCACACTCCAAAAAAGCTAACATTCTCTATCTTGATACCCCAAACAATCCAACTGGATTCCAGTTTGAGAAACGAGATCTTGAAAAATTGATTCATGAATTCAGGGGTCTCATAATCATGGATGAGGCATATGTAGAATTTTCTGATTATTCTATTATGGAAATGACAAAGAAAATCAATAATCTTGTTGTACTCAGGACCCTGTCCAAATCATTTGGATTAGCAGGGCTCAGAATTGGATACTTTGTAGCCAATTCTGAGATAATTGACACATTCACAAGAGTAATTCAATACCCATACCCATTGAATGCAATAGCTATAGAGGTTGGTATCATGGCCTTACAACAATCAAAATATTTTGAAGATATTGTAAATCTTGTCAAGAAGGAACGTTCACGAATTATTTCCAATCTGAGACAGATGAAGATATTTGAGGTGTTTGACTCAAAAGCAAATTTTGTTCTCTTTGCAGCTGGTGGTTCTAGTCAACGAATCTACAAAGCATTGATTGAGCAAGGAATAGCAATTAAAAATATTGGCAAGATTGGAACGCATGAGGGATGTCTGCGAGTTACAATAGGTTCACAAGATATGAATTCTAAATTCCTTACTGCCATACGGGATTTATTAAATTGATTTTGAAGGAAATAGGAGAAGGAATTGTAATAGATTCCACAAAGATTGAGAAGATGAAAAATCTAGACTCTATAATATTTGATTGCGATGGGGTTCTCATAGATGTATCCAACTCATATGATTTGGCTATAAAAAAAACTGTGGATTTTATTACTAAAGAAATGGCACAGATAAACGAATCTGGTTTGGTAACAACAAAAATGATAGAAGGCTTCAAGAACAGCGGAGGCTTTAATGACGAAATTGATGTGACATATGCGTTAATACTTGGCATTGTTGCAGCAAAAAAAAGAAACACTCCATTCCATGATTTTATTCTGCAAGTAATTGAAAATGCGGATCAAACTGGAATAAGATCTGTTGAAAAATATTTGAATGTCATAAATGTTGATGTTTCTGATATAAGACAAAAACTAGCATATCCTGGTAAAAAATTTCAAAATCCGCTCTCTTCAATATTTGATGAAATGTTTTATGGCTCTGAATTATATGAACAGCTATACAAGAGAAAACCACAATTTTTTCATGGTCTTGGATTGATCGAAAATGATGTTGTGCTTTTAAATGAAGATCTTATTACAAAACTCCATCAGAGGTTTGACAAGAGAATTGCTATTGTAACAGGTAGGGGAAACTTGTCTGCAAAACACTCTCTCAAAGATTTATTCAAAGAATTTGATCTGAATAATTCAAAATTTCTTGAGGATGAACCACGTGAGATGGCAAAACCAAACCCCCAGTCTCTCATGTCCACAATAAGGGGTATGAATGCAAGTGTTTCGCTATATGTGGGTGACTCTATGGAAGACTATATCATGGCACGCAAGGTTGATGAATCTGGAATGCCTACTGTCTTTTGTGGCGTATATGGTACTAGCAAGGACCCTGAAGCAAAAAAATCTCTATTTGAGAACAACAATGCTGACATTATAGTTAAATCAATAGATCAAATTCCGAAGACATTAAATCTAGTCTAGGCATAAACCCCTTCTCTACTCGGGGATTTTAATGAAATCTAGAAAATCACACATCAATAGGAAAACTAAGGAAACCGAGGTACTAGTTGAGGTAAATCTAGACGGGACTGGGATGATTTCTATTAAGACGGGTTTACCATTTCTTGATCACCTAGTTACGTCATTGTCAAAGCATGCCATGCTTGATCTGAAACTGAGTGCAAAATCCATGGATGGGATAGATCATCACCTGATCGAGGATACAGCTATAGCTCTTGGAAATGCAATGGACAAATCTCTGGGTGACAGAACAGGAATTGTAAGATTTGGATATGCTTCAGTACCGATGGATGAGTCTCTTGCAGATGCATCTTTAGATCTTATCAAAAGACAATATCAAAGGATTGACTTGTCTATTAAGAGAAATCAAATAGAAGGAATCTCAAAAGAGGACTTGGAACACTTTTTCCGATCACTGGCTCAGAATCTAAACATATGTATGCACGTATCAGTAAAATATGGAGACAATGATCACCACAAGATTGAAGCTGCAATAAAGGCATTTGCAGTAGCTTGGAGAACAGCTGCAGGCTATGACAACAAGCAAAAAGGAATACCAAGTACAAAGGGTGCTATGTAGTGGTCAAGGTTGCAATATTTGATTATGGAGCAGGAAACATATTCAGTCTGAAATCATCATTAGAAAAAAATGAAGCACAGGTAGATATCATAACTAATCTTGAAAAAATAAAAAATTATTCTGGATTATTTTTGCCTGGTGTGGGAAATTTTGATCCTGCAATCAAGAGTCTCAATACTTCAAAAGTTGTATTTCAGGACTTGATAAAGAATCAGATTCCTGTATTGGGTATTTGTTTGGGCATGGAAATGTTTTTTGAGAAAAGTGAGGAAGGAAAACTTGGAGGACTGGGAATTTTAGATGGTGAAGTAATACTTCTTCCAAACAAATTCAAGATTCCACATATGGGTTGGAATAATCTTCAAATAAAAAAACCAAGTGTATTACTAGATGGAGTAAAGGAAGGATCATGGGTTTACTTTGTTCATTCTTATAGGATAAAACCAAAAAATGAAGAAATTATCATGGCAGATTCTGATTATGGAATAAATGTTCCTGCTGTAATTGAAAATCAAACATTATTTGGAACACAATTTCATCCTGAGAAATCAAGTAAAGTTGGCTCTATCATGATCAAGAACTTTTTACGAGTGTGTAAAAAGTGAAGGTAATTCCTGCCATTGATATCATGGACAACAAAGTAGTGCGTCTAGTAAAGGGAGATCCGAAAAACAAAACTGTATACAGTTCTGATCCTATTGGAATGGCAAAAAAATGGGAAAAAGCTGGTGCAGACATGCTTCATGTGGTAGATTTGGATGCTACTCTTGGAACAGGTTCAAATCTACAAACAATTGAAAAAATTACGCACTCGGTTTCTATACCTGTTGAGGCTGCAGGAGGACTACGCACGAAGGAAATGATAGAAAATGCATTACAATTTTCTTCCAAAGTGGTTCTTGGAACAATTGCTTTCAAAAATAAAGAGATCCTAGAATATGTTTCAAAGAAATTTGGAAAAGAACGAATTGTGATATCTGCAGATCAAATGGGAGGCAAAATCGTGATCAGTGGCTGGAAAGAGAGTACTGGAATAGAACTTATTCCGGGAATTGAAAATTTTGTGAGACTTGGATATTCCCAATTTCTCATAACTACGGTGGAACGGGATGGAACATTACATGGTCCGGATCTTGACTCTTTACAAAAATCATGCAGTATAAAGAATACAAGTATAATTGCAAGTGGTGGAATATCTAACTTGCAAGATATTGTAAATGTAAAAAAATGTGGCGCTGCCGGTGTAATTCTTGGTAAGGCATTATATGATGGAAAGATATCTGTAGAAGAGGTTAAGACGCTAGCATGACTTTAACCAAGAGAGTAATACCTTGTCTTGATGTTGATAATGGCAGAGTAGTAAAGGGAATGCATTTTAAATCGATAAAAGATGCAGGCGATCCTGTTTTACTTGCAGAAAAATATAGTCAAGAGGGAGCCGACGAACTAGTCTTTCTTGACATAACAGCTTCTGAACAGCAGCGAGAGACAATCAAAAGTCTTGTACAAAAAGTAGCTCAAGTAATTGATATTCCATTCACTGTAGGTGGTGGCGTAAAAAACTTGCAGGATGCAAGAGATATTCTTCTCAGTGGGGCTGACAAGGTTGCCATTAACACTGGTGCAGTGAAAAATCCAGAAATCATAACAAAATTAATGGAAATTTTCGGTAAACAATGTGTAGTGATAGCGATGGATGTAAAACGCAATTATGAGATAAAGGAAGATAGACACATCTTTACATCTGATTCCAAAAAGTTTTGGTTCGAAGTCTATATTTATGGTGGAAAAACTCCCACTAATTTTGATGCCATAGATTGGGCAAAAGAGGTAGAAAGACGCGGCGCAGGTGAGATTTTGTTAACAAGTATAGATATGGATGGAACAAAGGAGGGCTATGACGTACAACTAATCAAAGAAATAGTTAATGCTGTAAATATACCAGTTGTGGCATCAGGAGGATGTGGCAAACCAAAACACATGCTTGATGTCTTTCTGCAAACCAATGTAGATGCTGCTCTGGCTGCATCGATATTTCATTACAAGACTCACTCTGTAGATAGGGTAAAAGAATATCTCAAGGAAAATGGAGTGCCTGTTAGACTATAACAGAAAAATAGGGCTCAAGCAATGGTGTTATGATGAATAAAAAAATAAATGATATTGATTTTGCAAAAAGTGATGGTCTTGTACCAGTAATTGTTCAAGATGTCCACTCTAAGGAAATCTTAACACTTGCATATGCAAATAAAGAGTCTCTTGAACTCACACAAAAAACTGGTAACTCGTGGTTTTGGAGCAGATCTAGAAACAAGCTATGGATGAAAGGTGAAGAATCAGGAAATATACAAAAAGTCAAAGAAATCTTGGTGGATTGCGATTCAGATGCAATTGTATATCTAGTGGAGCCAAGCGGACCTGCATGTCACACTGGAGATAGAGTGTGTTTTCACAATATTTTGGAAAAATAACTCTAACATGGATATAACCCTTTAGGTACTGGTGCCATACCAGAACCACTCTCTTCTCCCGGGATGAATTCATTTATAATTTTAAATGGTATTGATTTGTAGGAAACTCCTTTGAATACTATGTTCCAATTACCAACAAGAGCTGTAGCATTGCATAATGCTAAACTTCTTTCAGTAACTGGTTTGAAAAACTGTTTAAAACTAGACTTCATCGTTCCATTAAATGGTATCTTGCTATAAACACCTCCCTCTGGATCTACAATGTCAATTTCTCCCACATCGGTTGGTTGTAAGCCATTTACTATCATGAAAATATTTTCTCCAAGCTTGTATTGGTTCTTATTGATTGAAAATGGACCTGATGAAACCCAATGCCATTGATGTGCCTCTGATTCTTTTTGTTGATAATACGAGTATGCTACTGCTGAAGCTATGCCTACTATTACGATTAAAGCAATTATTTTTCCAGTATGTTTCTTCTTTTTTGTTCTCTCTTTTATTTTCAATTTTTGAATTTTGTTTTGATGTTATTATTAATATTTCTTCTAATTGTAAAAAATTCATAAAATCTCTTAATTTACAAAATTTTCAAGTTATGGACTCTTTTGTTATTAGATCTTTTTTGAAATTATGTCTAAATTTATATTAATTTTCACTTAATCTTATTGTTTTAGAATTAAGTGTCACTTAAATTAATATTAGGATTTTTTATGTACTATTTTAAGAAGTTAGAACTATCTTGGGAAAGATAAAATTTCTACAGTGCAGAGAGTGTAAGAAAGAATATACTCCTACATTCAAGTATATCTGTGAAGACTGTTTTGGTCCTCTTGATGTACACTATGATTTTCCATCCGTAAACAAGAATACTTTTTCAAATCGTGAACATACCTACTGGAGGTATCATGAACTCTTACCAATTGAATCAAAATCTAACATAGTAAGTATTGGAGCTGGAATGACTCCATTGATCAAGGCAGAAAAACTGGGTAAAGCACTAGGCCTGAATAATCTTTATATAAAAAATGATTCAATGAATCCAACTTTCTCCTTCAAAGACAGACCTGCAGGTGTAGCTGTATCAAAAGCAAAAGAATTCGGTTTGTCTGCTGTAGGGTGTGCATCAACTGGAAATTTGGCATCAGCTACAGCAGCTCATGCAGCAAAAGGTGATTTTCCATGTTACATATTTGCACCAAGTGATATCGAACATGCAAAAATAACACAAGCTCTCTCTTACGGGGCTAATTTTATTTCAGTTGATGGAACTTATGATGATGCAAATAGAATTGCCGCACAAATAGGTGATAGCAAAGGGATAGGGATAGTTAACATAAACATGCGTTCCTACTATGTTGAAGGCTCAAAAACACTAGCTTATGAAGTAGCAGAGCAACTTGACTGGAAAGTACCAGATCAACTTATTGTACCCGTTGGAAGTGGAGCAATGTTAAATGCCATTTGTAAGGGATTTGAAGAACTTGAAAATGTCTCATTGATAAATCAAGTTTCTAACATGCACATGATTGCAGCTCAACCTCATGGATGTGCACCAATTGTTGATGCCTTTAAGAAAAATCTTTCAGAAGTGACACCGGTGGAAATTCCAGATACCATTGCAAAAAGTTTAGCCATAGGTGATCCAGGAGATGGTCAGTATGTATTACGACGTCTGCAACAATACAATGGTTTTGCTGAAGAATCAAACAATAAAGAAATCTTGGATGCTATACTATTACTAGCACGAACTGAAGGTATATTCACGGAACCAGCAGGCGGTGTCTCTGTAGCAGTATTGAAGAAAATGGTTGATGAAGGAAAGATTGACAAGAACGATTGTACCGTATGTTATGTTACAGGTAATGGACTAAAGACAACAGAAGTCATGATGGAAGTACTGGCAAAACCTCAAGTAATGCAGGCTGATGTTGGAAAAATATTGGCATTGGTGAGATAGATGGCTAATATCAAATTCACTATTCCTTCTGTACTGAATAAAGGTGGTGGGGAGAAAAAAATAGACTTGGTAGCAACCACTCTCTCTGAAGCATTTATTAAAATTTCAGAACAACTAGGAGATGAATTCAAAAGACGAGTTCTTAACCCAGACGGTTCTCCCCGATCACTTATCAATATATACATAAACGGAAAAAACATGAAATTTTCGGGAGGTCTGGAAACAGTGCTAAATGATGGAGACGAGATTTACATTTTGCCTGCAGTAGCAGGTGGTTCTGATCTTTCAAGTAAGGATCTTGAAAGATATTCAAGACAAGTAATGTTGGAAGAGATTGGTTATGAAGGTCAGATCAAACTCAAAAAATCAAAAGTATGCGTTGTTGGGGTAGGTGGGCTAGGTAATCCAATAGTGACTCGACTGGTTGCCATGGGAATAGGAACGATAAGAATTGTGGATAGGGATGTAATAGAAATATCAAATCTACATAGACAAACAATGTTTGATGAATCTGATGTAGGTCAGATCAAAGTCGAGGTTGCTGCAAAAAAGCTCAAAAAAATGAATTCAGATGTGATAATTGAAGCATTACCTGTTTCTGTAAATGACTATACTGCACTAGATGTAGTGGAGGGATGTGACGTTGTAATTGATGCACTTGACAGCGTTAACGCCAGGTATTCTCTTAACAAGGCCTGCATAAAAAAAAACATTCCATTTGTGACAGGGGCAGCAGTGGGAGTTTCAGGGCAAGTATTTACCATACTGCCACATCAAACCGCATGCTATCACTGCATATTTCCATCACTTGATGAAAATTCTATGCCTACATGTAGTACTGAAGGCGTTCACCCATCAATACTTTCTATTGTTGGAGGAATTGAGGTTGCAGAAGCAGTCAAAGTCATCATAGGAAGAGCACCCACTTTGGCAAACAAATTACTTTACATTGATCTTGATAATCTTGATTTCAATACTGCAGTTTTCAACAAAGTAGATGAATGTTCTGAATGTGGTTCGGGCAAACATGAGGAATTGCCTTCTCAAGAACTCATTGTTGAAGAGTTATGTGGACGCAATAGGGGAAAGCGTACATTTTCTATCACTCCTACAACAATGATTGAGATTGATGTTCCAAAAATAACAAGTGCTGCATCAGAAAAAGGCTTCAAAGTGCAAAATCAAGGTGAGTTAGGATTGTCAATTTCTTCCAATGACATCTTTGTAAGTTTCTTAAAACGTGGTTCTGCTGTAATTGTTGGCGAAAAGGATGAAAATTCTGCCATTACATTATACAAAAAATTAGTTAACGCATAACAATTTTTTTCGAAAATCTACACTTCCTTTATTGTTTGAACTAGTTTCAAATAAGGATCCTCCATTGAGTCTAGAATAGTTTTTGCTCTTTGTTTATTTGTTTCACCACCGCTTATCATTTTTTTGATCAAGAATGAAATTTTCTTTGGATTTGTTTCTCTTTTTACAAGTCCTACTCGTACAAGATATTTCTCAATATAATTTGGTACTGCATCATATGATATAGTTGGAATTCCCATCAATGCAGCTTCTGCAGTCATAGTACCTCCTGAACCAATGAAAAGATCTGTAATGCTAAGGAGTGATTTACCATCTACAACTTTATCCATTATGATGACTTTTTTACCAAATTTTTCTTCCAGTCTCTTCTTTTGTATTACATACCTTGCCAAGACTATGATATTGTAGGGATTGTTTTCCTTACTTGCTTCATAAATTATGTTGTCACTCACAGTCTTTCCTAGAATATATGCAGCCTCTGACTCTTCTGGTCTTATCACAATTGTCTTTTTAGTTTTGTCAACCTTCACTCTTCTAATTCTCGATCTTTCTCTTACTATTACAGATGCATCAATGGCTTTGTAATGCATGATATCTTTTTTTGAAATTCCATATCGGACAAACTCATTCTTGGGTATAACCCAAGGAATGAGTAGTTTCTGTACTAAGGGTAATGCAAGTCTCATTACAGCTTCTGCATGGGGAGAATCTGAAAATGCTACATGCTTGATTCCTATTCCATAGGAAATTCTTGCAGCTTCAGGCGAACAGAAACTAACGGTCAAATCAGGTGAGAACTTTATTATCTCCTCTAAAAGATGGTTCATTCTCTGTATGCTTGAGTAAAGTTTTCCCTCTTTGGTAGAGCCACCATGTTTTCCAACTAACTTTAGATCCACATTTTTTATCTTGGATAATTCTACAACTTCACGATAATTTCGTGAAGTACATAGTATTTTGTGATTTTTACTCAATTTACTTACCATTGGAGCAAAGAAAAGCAGCTGTTTAGGAGTAAGAATGTCAAACCAGATTTTCAAACATTTCTGGTATAATCTAAGGGTGGAAAAAGTTTTACCTTAGGCCTTTTTCGGGCTGTCCTAGGTATCTTGCCAAGGGGTATAGTATATGATCCTGCAAATGGAAAGATATACGTTGCAAACTTTGGATCTAACACTATCTCTATAATAGATACCTCAAACAACAACGTTTCTACTATTCTTACAGGTTCTACTGGCGGTCCAAACGGTGTCGCATTTGATCCAATGAACGGATTTGTCTATGTGCCAGACTTTTCAGGTACTAGACTAAATGTAATAGATACTGCAACTAACACTTTCATTAATCCAGTTACATTACCTAGTGCACCTTACTATTACTATACAATATTTGATCCAGTAAACTCTGATATTTACATAACCAGTGGTAGTAACGTTGCAATAGTCCAGACGCAGACACAATTTACAGTTACAGTAGTCCACAACCACATCAATATCCTCATCAGCCAACCCATCCACATTTGGTAATTCCGTAACATTTACAGCTATGATATCACCAAATACCGCAACAGGCACTGTAACATTTAGCATTGATGAAACACCACAAGCACCAGTCACGATATCAGGAGGTACTGCAACACTTGCTACATCTACACTATCAGTAGGATCTCATAGTATCACCGCAGCATATTCAGGTGACACAAATGATCTTTCCAGTACATCGACTATTACAGACTGTAAAACCAATTTCCTTCTCCTCATTTACAGCCAAGGTCCACATCGAAGACAATTACACACACTTTGAGCTCAAGTTCAAGTTCACTCTTGGTACAGGAAGTAGCGGATTCAACCCGGCAACAGACAACATATCATTACAGGTTGGAACATTCTCTACAATAATTCCTGCAGGATCTTTCAAACAAGATGACAAGAACTACGAGTTTAAGGGTGTCATAAATGGTGTGCATATCGAGGCATCCATAAAATCACTTGGCAGCAATACATCTAAACTCAAGGTAGAGGCTGAGCATGCAAATCTGACCGGAACTGCAAATCCTGTACCAGTACAGATTACAATAGGAAACAACTCTGGCACGGCCACGGTTAATACCAAGATAGATGTGGATCATGATCATGATACAGATCATAACTCAAATCATGATAACAATTCAGGACACCATGACTCCAAGTAAAAATAAGACCACATCCTTATGCCGCTTTGATTTTTAAACAGTTACCGACTCTAAAGAATCATCTTAACGCATTCATCAACCTATATCAATAACATGGAATTCGATATTAATCCTGATATTTATGGTAGGCAAAGTTTTTCTTAGCCCGTACTCATAGTCCGGATGGTTTGGTTGCAACAAAAATTGTTGTGTATGGCTTGAGCACCGAGGGATACTCTATTGCTTGCCAAATGGCAATGAAAGGAGCTGATGTTTTCATTGTTGACGAATCTGCCCATATGGCAATTTCCCTCAAGGCAGAGATTGCAAAGACATATCCTAATGTTACATCATTAAAAGAGGATGAGCCACTTTTGGGTGTTGAACCCATAGATGTTGCTATATCTCACGCTGAATATCTTTTCTTTGCCCCTAGAATAAGAAAGACCGGACAAGAAGCAAAGATGGAAATTCATTCAAAATTTAAAGATGCTACATCATCAATAAAGAAAGGTGGCTCAGTAATTTACAACCTTCCGACTGGTATAGGGGGAAATAACGAAACTATTTCTCTGCTTGAACATGTCTCTGGTCTTGAGATGGGTAAAAATATTTCATATTTTTATTATCCTCTTTCAAAAAATAATACCCCTGAAATTATTGGTTCATTTAATGCAAAAAATGATGACAAGCTTTCCAAATTGTTGGAATCTGATAAAAAAGGCAAAAAGTTTGTCTCCATACCCTCATCTGAAATTTTGCATGCAACTAAAATTCTTACTCAATTCGCAAGTTTATCGAGTGTTCTAGAAGTTTCCAAGTTCGCACAGGATTCCCAGACAAGAAACGATCTTGTTCTTACTGAATATAATGATCTATTTCTTGATGATATGACAAATGGACTATATGATTTAAGATCACTTGGTACATCTGTAGAAGGCGCAGGTACTATGATGTATTTGGTAAATGGAAGTATAAAGGGAATCGAAGGTTATGTCAAGAGACTAATTGACGAAATTCGTTCAACGTTGAAAAAAAATGAACTAAAAGCAAGCAGAACCAAAGTGGTTTTGGTTTGGACTCAGGACTCTTACGAGATGAGAGGAGACAAGGTAGATATGTTAAACTCTCTTGTTACAAAACTACGCGATTACATAGGTGATGTAGAGATACATCAAGGGCAGGAATTAGATATTTTCCATAGTGATAAGACCACAATCATAGTGGCATGCTCAAAATTCGATTATGAGAAGATTACTAAAAATGGAAAAGATTCTGATGTTATTGTAATTAAAACGAATCCTCTTTGTGAGATATTATAATAAGGGCATATCCCAAAAAATATCGTAGTATGTTTGACACATCGGATGTATCTCAAAATGATTTAACCGAAAACCAAGAACATCATAACAATAAAAACGAGATGGAATCCTCCCAAGAACTTGAAACAATGAAAGTTCAACTAGAACAAGAAAAAGAAAAGGTCTCCTCTTGTGAAAAAAAAATCCAATACCTACTTGCAGATTTTGAAAATCTAAAGAAAAGATCAGATGTTGATATTCAGAATCGTGTTAACTCGATCACTGATGGTGTTATTCTCAAATTTCTTGGAATATATGATGATTTTGTACGTGCTGTAGATGTCTTATCAAAACAAGATGCAAATACTCAAGGTTTAGATGCTATTTTGAAAAATATGGATGCGTTTCTAGCCGAATTTGGGGTGAAATCAATTGAAGCAATGGGCGAGATCTTTGATCCTAAATTGCATGAGGCAATATCTGTAAAAGAAGATTCAACATTGGATGATAATACTATCACTGCAGAGTTCCGTAAAGGATATATTTTGAAAGAGAGAGTTATTAGACCAAGCTTAGTGGAGATATCTAAGAGAAATATAAAAGAGATGAATGTAAATGGCTAAAATTATTGGTATTGATTTGGGAACAAGTAATTCTGCTGCAGCTGTTATGCTGGGTGGAAAACCTACCCTTATTCCAGCGTCAGAGGGAACCACAGTTGGGGGAAAAGCATTTCCATCTGTTGTAGGACTCACAAAAGATGGTCAACTCATAGTTGGTGAACCAGCTAGAAGACAAGCAGTAACCAATCCAGAAGGTACAGTAATTGCAGCAAAAAGAAAGATGGGAACAGATCATTTTTTTAAAATTTATGATAAAGAATACAAACCTCAACAAATTTCTGCATTCATCCTACAAAAAATAAAGCGGGATGCTGAGGCATTTACTGGGGACAAGGTTGAAAAAGCGGTAATCACAGTACCTGCATATTTTAATGATAATCAGAGACAAGCAACCAAAGACGCTGGACAAATTGCGGGTCTTGATGTTGTAAGAATAATAAATGAACCAACTGCTGCTGCACTTGCCTTTGGCCTAGACAAATTAAAACAAGATATGAAAATTATGGTATTTGACTTGGGTGGAGGAACACTTGATGTAACCATAATGGAAATGGGTGGTGGTGTGTTTGAAGTCATGAGTACTTCTGGAGATACTCAACTTGGAGGTACAGACATGGATAAAGTTTTGATTGATTATATTGTTGACAGTTTTAGAAAAACATCTGGAATTGATATCTCAAAAGATAATGCAGCGATGGTACGAGTAAGGGAAGCTGCTGAAAAGGCAAAGATTGAACTCTCCTCAATATTTGAAACAGATATCAACTTACCGTTCATATCATATGATCAATCCTCAGGACCCAAGAACCTTGAATTAAAAATAACCCGGGCAAAGTTTGAGGAACTCATCAATCCAATAGTGGAAAGATGCAGACCTTCTGTTACGAAATCTATGGAAGATGCAAAGCTTACTCCTGCAGATGTTAGTAAAATTATCTTGGTCGGTGGTCCTACTAGAATTCCTCTGGTCAAAAAATTTGTCGCTAATTTAATGGGAAAAGAACCTGAGGCAGGGATCGATCCAATGGAGGCTGTTGCTTTAGGTGCTGCAGTTCAGGCAGGAATTATTGGTGGCGAAGTTACAAGCGATATTGTACTTCTTGATGTTACCCCTCTTACACTTGGTTTAGAAGTGTTAGGAGGATTACGAGAACCCATAATTGACAGGAATACCACAATTCCTACCTCCAAGAGCAAAGTTTTCACTACTGCTGCGGATAACCAAACTGCTGTAACTATACATGTAGTTCAAGGAGAGAGACCAATGGCTGCAGATAATGTGTCCCTTGGAAGCTTTAATCTTTCAGGAATTCTTCCTGCTCCTAGGGGTATTCCACAAATTGAGGTCAAATTTGATATTGATGCAAACGGCATACTCAATGTTACAGCAAAAGATCTAGCTACGCAAAAAGAAGCAAAGATAACCATTACTGCAAGCACAAAACTTGCCAAAGGGGATATAGAAAAAATGACAAAAGATGCTGAACTCTTCGCTGAGCAGGACAAAAAGAAGAAAGAGGAGGTATTGATCAAAAATGAAGCACAGCAATCTATCTATGCAGCTGAAACTTTGATCAGCCAACAGAAAGACAAGATATCACAAGATCAGGGTGTTCAGGTAAGTAATGCAATAAAAGAACTAAAAGATGTTCTTGACAAAAGTATTGAAGAAATAAAGCCAAAACTTGATTCATTAACCAAATTGATAAACGATATCAGTACTGAACTTTACAAAAATGTCACACCACCACCCGGTGCAGCTGCACAAGGTGGACCGGAGGCAACTACCCAAAGTGAACCTGGTGCGACTGGACAAGATGCAGGTAATTCACCAAACTGATCTTTATACAAGGGAATAGACACGAGTTGAATTATCATGAGTGCTAAACGTGACTATTATGAGGTTCTGGGAGTCTCAAAAAGCTCAAATCCAGATGAGATAAAATCGCAATATAGAAAACTTGCTCTGAAATTTCATCCTGATAAAAATAAATCACCTGACGCTGCAGAGCACTTTAAGGAAATTTCAGAAGCATATGCAGTATTATCTGATGTGGAAAAACGTAAAATCTATGATACACATGGCCATGCTGGCGTAGATGGGAAATATAGTACAGATGATATTTTTCAAGGTTCCAAAGCTAACTTTGAAGACATCTTTGGAGGCGCTGGCGGTTTTGAGTCTATTTTTGAATCTATTTTTGGTAGAGGTGGTGGATTTCGATTTGGCGGATTTGATTTTGGAGGATCTGGAAGATCAAGAGGTTCTGATCTTGTGTATGAAACAGCACTGACACTTGAAGAAGCATTCAAGGGGAAAAAAGAAGAAATTGACCTACCACGACTAGTAAACTGTGATACTTGCAACGGATCAGGCTGTGCTCCTGGCACATCTGTGAGGACATGTTCTGTATGTAACGGTCAAGGTCAGACAAGAGTATCACGAAGTAGTGGATTTTCTACATTTGTAACTGTGCAACCATGTAATACTTGTAGAGGACAGGGTAAGATAATAGAAAGACCATGCTCAAAATGTAAGGGATCTGGCAAGCAAAAAGCAACAAAGAAATTTTCATTTGAAATTCCTCCGGGAGTAGAGGATGGAGAATATAGAATTCCGGGTGAAGGCGAATCAGTTCAAAATGGTGTAAACGGTGATCTAATTGTTAGAATAAGAGTGCAACCACATGATAAATTCAAGAGAGATGGTGCTGATGTTTTTTATGATGCAAATATATCGATGATTGATGCAGCATTGGGCAAAAATATTTTGGTTGAAACACTCGAGGGACAAGAAAAACTTGAGGTAGAATCAGGAAGTCAACCAAACACAATAGTTAAACTAAAAGGAAAAGGGCTTCCTCGCCAGAGTGGCAGGGGTAGGGGAGATGAATATGTCAGACTTGTTATCAATATACCTACCAAGATAGACAAACACCAACGTAAATTACTTGAAGAATTAAAAGATAGTTTTAGCAGGAGTTAGTGACATTGAGAATAGCGCTTGATGTGGATGGAGTTTTAGCAGATGTAATCACATCGTGGTTATCATATAGTAATAAAATAAGACCAACGATATTGAAATCTCAAATATCTGAGTGGGACTTTTGGAGAAAACACAGTATAGATAAATTTGATTTTTACAATGAGCTTTCAATTTGTTGGAAATCTTGGAAAAATATGCCTCCTACCGAAAACAATATTGCACATGCTACTACACAACTATCAAATCTTGGTACTGTTGATATTGTAACAGCAAGAGATGAATCTACACATAGTGATGTAAAAAACTGGCTTAGACTACATAAAATAAATTTCAAAAACTATGTTGGTGTATTAGAAGGAATAGAAAAATCGCGACTGGACTATGATGTATTTATTGATGATTCTCCACTTAATGCACAAAGCATACTGGATGAAGGAAAATCTGTGATACTTTACTCACAACCTTGGAATGAATCATTTGATGACCATAGGGCTACGAGGATCCGCGAGCTAAAAAATGCAGTGCCTGTAATTGATAAAATGATCAATGGAAACGAATGACTTCAAATGGATGGATGAATATAAAAAAGAACTTATTGTAGGATCTTAATTCTCACGTTGTTGCGGGGGTCGCCTAGCCTGGTCAACGGCGTAAGGCTCAGAACCTTATCTCTTAGGAGTTCGTGGGTTCAAATCCCACCTCCCGCATTTTTTGCTTATTTACCATCTATCTTGATCTTTATCTTGTCTTCTAATAATTGATTTAATTTCTGACCGTCTACTTTACCGCGTAGTGTTTTCATGGCTAAACCCATTAATGGTCCCATAGATCTTAATCCCTGATCTTCAATCATTTTCAAATTAGACTTTACCAACTCATCTAATATTTTATGTAATTCAGTATCTTCCATGGTATTCAACGCATTAGACTTGATTGCTTCCATAATCGTTTTTGACTTTCCACTCATTACGCTCTCAAATATCATCTCAAGTGATTCTTTTGCTATTTTTCCTTCAGTTACTAAACTAAAAGCTTCTAAAATATCGGTGGTCCTCAATAATTCTGAATCCATTCCCTGTCGTTCCAAATTTGTAATTGTACTACAAAGAGTCGAGGCCACAAAATTGGGAGATACTCTCTTGTCTTTGCATATTGTCTCAAACAGATCTAGATATTCAGAGTCAAATATCTGGGCTGAAAGTTGTTGATTTAGTTCATATTGATTTTGTAACGCTATGAGATTTTCTTCCCATGATTTTGGAATTTTATCTCTTGCTTGCTCTATCTCTATGTTGTTTACAATAATTGGCGGTATGTCTGTCTCTGGATACATCCTAGACGAACCCGGCCTTGGTCGTAGAAACACTGTTTCACCTGTGACTGTAGCAGCTCTTGTCTCTGCTGGTATTCCATTTCTTGCATCTTCAATTCGTTTTATGATAGACTCAATCACTGTGTCGAGTTTTCTCTCATTTCCAGCCAAGATGATGAACGCATCACTAGGTTTTATCTCAAGTATGCTTCTTATTTCTTGAATTTCTGACTCTTCAATACCATAGTTTGGTAGTTCGTCAGAATGAAACAGACCGCCCAAGCCAAAGAATCTGACCAGCTCGCCCAACTGTTTTCCTAATCTTATTCCCTGATATGGTTCCCATCCAAACATTCCGGCATATCCTTTGATTCTCATTGCCTTTATTGAGGAACCTTCTGAAAGAGATTTTTGGATAATTTTTGATTTACAGCTCTTGAAGATGTTTGACACATCTTTTACATCCTGCGTCTTGGATATTTTTTCAATTTTTAACGTTCTTAATTTCTCAGCAATGATTTTAAGACCATGCTGTCTTTTTGCCTCATACTCAATAACTTTTTCTAACTGATCTAATTTCTGTACGCCTTTTACTTCTATTACCGAACCACCTCCTTCTATTGACACATTAACATCTTGCCTAATTGACCCAATGCCTCTTCCTACTCTTTTTGTTGCTCGCAACATTCGACCCAAAGTCAAAGCAATATTTTTGATTTCTTCTGGTGTGCCAGATACAGGATCCAATGCAATTTCTACTAGAGGTATTCCTAATCTATCCAAACTGTATTCTCTTGTATCTTTCAAGTCTTGAAGCAGTTTTGCAGCATCTTCCTCAAGACAGATGCTCTGGACCCCTACTTTCTTACCATTGACTTCAAGATTTCCACCCATAGACACCAGCATAGTTCTTTGAAAACCTGAGGTATTGGAACCATCAATCACAAGTTTTCTCATTACATAGATTTCATTGAAAATGTTTGATTTTAATGCAGATGACATAATCAAAACAGTCTCTTTTGCATTAGGATCAAGATCATGCGGAGGCTCGTCGTCTTGTTCTACTAGACAGCTACTCTCTGGATTTGCATAATACACAATTGTCTTTTCCTTACTTTTTTCAAAAATAGCACTAGGATCAAACTCTCCTAACTCACTACTGGTTATCCTCAATTTACGTGAAAATTTAATCGGATATTCCTCTGACTCGATGGGCTTACATCTACAAAATAACTTGGCTCCGGTTGCAAGTTGTTGATGGATTTCTAATCCTACAAGAAGTCCTATTTTATCAATTTGGATTTCGGACATTTGTAATTTTATTCTCGTACTTGCTTTAAAGCTTAGTCTGAAAATTCAAGAGCAATATTCTCTTTCATCAGTTTTGTCATTTCGTCAGAATTTTCGGAATTGGCCAATGCCCACATTGTTTTTACAAGAGCTGTCTCAGGTATCATGTTTCCAAGTGGCATGACCCCTAGATTCAAAAGATCTCTTCCACTGTCATAGACGGTCATTCTTACCATTCCATCAATACATTGCGATGTCATTCCAACAAACAATCCATTTTTCTTTGCCTTTTCTATTGACTCATACATTGTTTTTCCAACATGACCAAGTCCAGTTCCTTCAATAATTATTCCCCTATATCCTGAATCTATTGCATACTCGATGATCTTGGAATCAAGGCCTGGATAATATTTTAGCAACAAGACATGATCGTCAAACTTGATCCTAGGCATGTATTCCTTTTCTGGAACATTAAACATCCTGTCTTTTTCAATACTTTTTGATTTTACAATATATGCAGGAGGGCCACCTATTGTCTTGAATGCATCTCGTCTACTAGTGTGGTTTTTTCTTACACGTGTTGCCCAGTTGCAAGCAATTTCATCATCGTTTGAACTATTATGCATTATTACAAAAATTCCTGAGGAATGTATCTCTGTCAAAAATATTGTGGCGGCAATTAGATTCAGTGCAGCATCTGATGATGGTCTATCTGATGATCTCTGTGAGCCTACAAGCGCAATTGGTTTTGGGAATCCTGCTAAAGAAAATGCTAGCGCTGATGCTGTATATTGCATAGTGTCTGTACCATGAGCCACTATGATTCCGTCATATTCTGATCTGGAATAAGAATCAAGTTTTTCTGCAATCTCTATCCAGTGGTGTGGAAGCAAATTTTCAGAATATTCTGAAAAAAGTACTTCAGTGTCTATGTTTGCAATGGTTGCAAGTTCTGGAACACTTGCATTAAGCTCTGCAGCAGTAAGAGCTGGAGTGACTGCACCAGTTCTATAATCTATCCTGCTTGCAATTGTCCCGCCTGTTGATAAGAGGAGAATTTTTGGAAGTTTTGAATTCGACTGTGAATTGTATGTTGTTTCTTTTTTTATTACAGGTGCTGCTTCCATCTCTATTTTTTTTATCTTATCAAGTTCTAACCCTATGTTGTATCCGCTTTTCAATTTTAAAACAATGTGGTGGTCATCACTGTGTTCATATCTTGGCATTATGACCCCCGAGTAAACTGAATCTGCGTGAATCTTTACCTGACTTCCTATCGCTATCTTATTACTTGTAAGAAATTCAAGTCCTTTACCCCTGTATCCAAATTGTGACATCTGATAGAACTAGAAAAGTTATTTTATTAAAATTACCGGAAAGCTAAAGGAATCCATACTTAAATCGAGAGTCATGATATAGAAAATATGGACAAAAGCATGGATGTGTACGAAAAGTTCCTCAAGTCAGAGGCTACAAGCGCACTTATCTTCATTATTTCAACAGATTTCTAAAATGGGCCTGTGGAACAGGATGGAACAAGTAGGTTCAGAGTCATCAATTAATTTTATTGTGTCAATTCTATGATATCTTTAGAACGGATGATAGCTTTTGCAGCCTCTTTTGGCATGGACTTTGGAAACAAAATCTCAAAGCCTACTACATGACCCTTATCATCCAAATCAACAAACCTGTCTTCTCCCAAGGATATTGTCTCCTTGATGTGTTTTTTACTTGGAGCCAATCTCACGTATAACGCATTAGCTTTCTTATCGTATTTTACTAAAGCCATTTCTAGTCTTACTATGATTAATGAAATTATCTACTATTATAATATACTAAAAGTTAATACCACTGTTTGTACCTAACCTAAGACAGGTGAGTAAAGTCTACTAGGCAACTAGTAGGATCTGAGCTGAAAGGTAGATGCCTGTGGAACAGGATGGAACAAGTAAGTTCAGAGTCACCAATTAATTCTATTATGCCAATCCCACTGATCTTTGTGTTTTATCTTTCCCTTGATTAGATCATAATACTTGTTATCCAGTCTTTCAGACTTGGCAAAGATGCTTCCTGCTATATAATCAGCAATTTGCAGACAAACATCATTCCTAGAATCAGAATGTTTGATTTTTACTATGATGTCTCCTTTGAACTGTCTGTCTTTCTTCACAAAAGAGATTTTCTCCTCACAATATCTGTTAAAATGTTTTATTGCTTTTTCAGACAGGCTTCGGTCTATGGTATAATGAATCTCATTGTATGGTACCCATGGTTTTAGGTATGAATTGACGATAGTATTGATTACATAATTCACAGCTAGATAGTTGTATAATGCAGACTGACTTTCTTTCAAATTCTCCTTTACGCTATCTTTCATAATTACCACGGTGCCTATGGAAAGATCAAATGTCTTGATCTTTCCAAGTAATCTTTGACGAGTTGTATGATCATCATTTGAAAATTTGAATTCTTCAGCCTTGCCTCTAATTCTGCGTCTAGTGTTTGTATTTTTTAATAATCGTCTAACTTTGTTGCGAATGAATATTGGAACATCATTTATCATGATTACATAACTTAGGACAAAAGATTTGGTAGAAGTTTTAGAAAACCCGAGATCTCCGGCTTCATCTACAAATACATTGACTACTGGCAAATCAATGCTGGAGTGGTCTAAAATTACTTAAGGGTTTTTGCAGTTTAGTATGATTTTTCCTAAGTTTAAATTACCTATAGTATGGAACTGCGACTTTTTCGCCTATCTTTAATTCCTTTTGTGTCTTTACTTTTCTCACTGCCTCTTCAAAATGTCTCATGGTTACCTTTGCCTCTGCAGCCTGTTTTTCAGCTTCTTTTTGATCAGGATACTTGTCAAGAAACTCGTGTATTACAAGTGATACTGCAGTGTTTGCTATTGATGCCACATCTGCACCACTCATTCCATCGGTTGCTTCTGCAATTTTATCAATGTCTACAAAGTCTGGATTCTTTATGCCATTTGCCATTGATTCTCTTATTACCGGAATCTCCTTTGTATTTATAGCCAAAATCTTTTTCCTTCCTTCCTTGTCTGGTAATGGAACAAGTATTATCTTATCAAATCTGCCAGGTCTTAGCAATGCGGTATCTATCATGTCTGCTCTGTTGGTTGCAGCAAGTACTACAACTCCGTGCAAACTCTCTATACCGTCTAATTCTGTCAAAAGCTGGCTTACTACTCTTTCTGTCACTGCCGTCTCTCCTCCAACTCCGCGTATTGGTGCAATAGAATCGATCTCATCGAAAAATATTACACATGGTGATGCCTGTCTTGCTCGCCTAAATATTTCTCTTATTCCGCGTTCTGATTCTCCAACCCATTTTGATAGTAACTCTGGTCCCCTCACAGAAATAAAATTGGCCTCACTTTCAGTTGCAACAGCTTTTGCCATTAGGGTTTTTCCAGTTCCACTGGGACCATGTAACAATATTCCTCTTGGCATTCTATGTCCCAGCTTTGAGTATAGAGTAGGATATTTCATTGGCCATTCTACAGCTTCTTGCAGCTCTCTCTTTACATTTTCAAGTCCGCCGACTTCATCCCAACTTACATCGGGATTCTCAATGAACACTTCACGCATTCCTGATGGAGTAACTTCTCTTATGGCATTTTGAAAATCGTCACCGTTGACTACTAATTTGTCAAGTGTTTCTGGTGGAAGCTTTTCGTCTTCCAGATTCAGTTCGGGGAGTAATCTTCTAAGACACTTCATAGCAGCTTCTTTACATAAATACTCTAAATCAGCTCCAACATAGCCGTGGCTTATTGAAGCAATCTTGTCTACATTGACATCGTCACTTAGTGGCATATTTCTTGTATGTATCATCAAGATGTCTTTTCTACCCTTTTTGTCTGGTACCTTGATCTCAATCTCTCTATCGAATCTTCCAGGTCTTCTAAGAGCTGGATCAATTGCATTTGGCCTGTTGGTTGCAGAGATGACAATTACTTTTCCTCTAGCCTCTAGACCGTCCATTAGTGATAGCAGTTGAGAAACCACTCTTCTTTCTACCTCTCCAGTAACTTCTTCTCTTTTTGGAGCTATCGAATCAATTTCATCAATAAATATGATGGATGGTGATTTCTCTTTTGCTTCCTTGAAAATCTCTCTGAGTCTAGCTTCACTTTCACCATAAAACTTGCTCATTATCTCTGGTCCTGATATGCTAATGAAATGTGCATTGCTTTCATTTGCGACCGCCTTTGCCAGCAATGTTTTACCAGTTCCTGGAGGTCCATACAATAATACTCCTTTTGGAGCTTCAATTCCAAGTTTTTCAAAAATTTCTGGGTGTCTTAGTGGAAGTTCTATCATTTCTCTAACTTTCTTAATTTCATCCGTTAATCCTCCAATGTCTTCATAGGTTACTTGTGGTACACCACGAAGAGTTTCTCCTTTTTCTGCAATGTGGAATACTGTCTTTTGTGTGACAAGTACAGCATCAGCTGCTGGTGTAACACCAATAACTTGAAAAGTTAGTCTTCCTCCAAAATACGGCACCATCACATTATCTCCTTTTATCAATGGAACACTTTCCAGTGCATCAGCAAGATACCTTTCATCAATCGGTGGTATTGCCTCTAATGGGGCAACCACTACTTTCTCAGCAGCCACTGCTTTTATCTTTCTGACAGCAACGGTGTCACCTATTGCAATTCCTGCATTATTTCTAACTAGACCGTCTACTCTGATAATCCCTTTTCCTTCATCCGAAGGATAAAGCGGTAAGCACTTGGCTACGGTTCTTCGTTTTCCTTTGATTTCAATAACATCTCCTGTTGAAGCCCCAAGTGAATCCATGGAATCATAATCAATACGTGCCACTCCTCTCCCTACATCACGAGTATAAGCCTCAAGTACCTTAAGGGAAAGTGTGTTCTGGCTCACAGATTTAGCACCCTCAAACTAATTTTTATACCTTTGTCGTCTTTGATCCTGAACAAAGGATCAGAAGATTAAAATTTACAAGATAAACCAAAACCGGTACTTTGGGTAAGAGACCATTAGTAAGAAGACGAGGTAGAGGTGGAATGCAATTCCGTGCAGCTTCTACTGGAAAGTTACTTCCAGCCAAGTATCCTCGATTCCAATTGGCAGAACAGCACGAGGCCAAAGTAGTCGACATTGTTCATGAGACAGGAAGGGATGCGCCTCTAGCTAAAGTTAGATTTGAGACCGGCTTATTCTCTTTTGTTCCATCTGTTCTTGGTACTAAAATTGGTTCTAAATTTCAATTTGGTTTAAAGTCTGATATTTCTCCGGGTAACGTTATCAGTGTCCAAAATATCCCTGATGGTACCATAGTATGCAATGTGGAGAAGCATTTTGGTGATGGCGGAGCAATAGTAAAATCTGCTGGAACATATGCAACAGTTTTCTCACATAGCTCTGAAGGTGTAACAATAAAACTACCATCTGGAAAATTCACGACCCTTAACCCACAGAACCGTGCAATGATAGGAGTTCTTGCTGGAGGAGGTGTTGGAGATAGACCATTCATGCGAGCAGGACCTGCATGGAGAAGAAAGCGTTCAAAGGGACACAAGTATCCAATAGTAAGAGGTGTTGCACAAGCTGTATACGTTCACCCACATGGTGGTGGAAGACATCAACATGTTGGAAGAAGTTCTACAGTTTCACGAAACGCCCCGCCTGGACGTAAGGTTGGAAGCATTGCCGCTAGAAAGACTGGACGATCCAGAATGAAAGAACGAGCATAATTCCTCAAGACTAAATACTAGTTTTAGAAAATAAATATTCATGAATTTAAAGAGAGTTCATCTTTTGGTAGAAGGGAGAGTACAAGGTGTTTACTTTCGTCAAGGGATGATGGAGACTGCTGAAAAAAATAATGTCCTGGGCTGGGTCCGAAATCTTCAAGATGATAGGGTAGAAGCCATCTTGGAAGGAAATGATTCAAACGTAGATGCTGTAGTGGAATGGGCCAGGTTTGGACCTGCTGGTGCAGTTGTAAAAGAATTAACAGTTACTGAAGAAAGATACGTTGGGGAATTCACTAATTTCATGATTCATTATCAATGAATGCTAGTATATGCATTCAAAAGAAGTTTCTTGATTTCATCGAGATTGTCATCTAGTTTTATCTGTATTTCCTTTTCTGGCTCCTTTCTATCTTTTTTGATCTTTATGATGATGGAATCTCGTTGTGGTTCAATGTCTGCAAAACTTCGGAATTTAATTGATTTTGCAAATACAATCCGGTGCATACGAATGTCCTCGATTACATTTTTTCCAAGAGTCAAACAATATCTACGAAGTTCATCAAATAGAGTAGCTACACCTGAAGGCATATTTGATCTAAATTCGTCATAAGTTCTTTTCTTTCCTGAAACTAATCCTTCCACGTTGTTCCTCTTTGATTTAAGAATATTAAGGTAGTAGATCCGCTAGTTCCAGTCTAAACAAGCGGTCTCATCTCAAGTCAAGCAAGATCCGCCACGTAGACGAAGCAGCGTGGATGCTCTACCTTAGGATTGCTCCCTCCCGGACCTCATCCCTTTCGGCAGTTAGAACTTGAGAGTCATCCCTTCGGATAACTTCAGTCCTGTATCCACCCGCTTCGGCGTGATTTCATATCCGCAAGTCCTGCGAGTACCGTCTATCTAGAGATTTATCCAGCAGTTACTGGTCTCTGCATATAGCCGGTTTCAGAGATAGGGCACGGCTAGCGCCCCAACCCTACCTACTACCGAATTTATTGTAATACAAGTTCTTTATCTGCATTAGGATTTAGTTCAATCGTAGATTGGCTAATGTACTACAGACAGAGCATATGTCTCCTGTGCATTCGCTACCACACTCTGAACACGTTTTCCATTCTGAATTGTTGGAGTCTTTGAGGGTGGACGAGATCTTCAAAATTGACTTGAACATGTTATTTTTGATTCCACTATGGGTCTTTTCTAGGGAATTTAAAAAATTACGAATTTCTGTTCTAATTCCTTCATTCATGTGAGGGCATTCTTCTGACTGGAATGGAATTTCGTTTGTGAACGCATAGAAGATAATCTCATTTTCATAAATCTCATAGAACGGTTTTATTTTTCGTATCTTGTTTTCCGAAGTATCAGGATCCATCCAACCAATTTTTTTTGTATCGCCTGAAATAATGTTGATAATAAACGTCTGTAACATATCGTCCAGATTGTGACCTGTTGCTATTACATCAACTTTTAGATCAATGGCGCCAAAATCTATTGCCCTTCTTCTTAATACGCCACATATGGAACACGATGAAGTTTTTTCATTGCTTCTATGTTCTAATGTCTGTTCTAACGTTGCACCAAAAAGAGAATTGTATGGATATACCTTGTGTTCCACATCAATTTTTCTACAAAACTCTTCTACAATCTTAAGAGCTTCATCTCGGTATCCTGGAATTCCTTCATCAACTGTAATAGCTTTTAATGTAAAATGGTGATCTAGGGAAATTTCTTTTAGTATCTGTAACAATGAAAGAGAATCCTTTCCGCCTGATACTGCAACACCCACTACATCGCCAGGTTTTATCATGTTGTACTTGGTCATTGTTTTTGTAGTTTTGTGTACGATTGATCTTGAAAAGCAACTGGAACAAAGATTCTCTCCGGAATACTTTCTTGAATAAGCAGCTACATTTTCACAACGATCGCATTTCATGGTAAAATTCTTCCTGTGTTATTGTATGGTCTCATACTTGCCATTTTTCCTTGTCTTGTAAATAATATCTGGCTTTGGAAATATTCCAACCTCGATAACGCCTGGAATTCCTATTATTTTTGATGCTAGTTCTTTTGGATTCTGTATTTGGCCAAAGTTACAATCCAGTATGATGTTTCCATTTTCAGTCACAAATGGATATCCACGCTCTAACAATCTGAGGTGTGGTATTCCTCCGTATTCTCTTATTTGTTTATCAGCTGTATTTCTTGCAAATGGGTGCACCTCTACAGGTACACTTCGATCAAGTTTTTTGACAAATTTTGATTCATCCGCCACTATCACAACCTTTTTTGCAATGCTTATCAGAATTTTCTCTCGTAAAAGAGCACCCCCTCCACCCTTGATCATGTTTCCTTTTACGTCTATTTGATCTGCCCCGTCAAAGACCAAATCTATGTGATTAATCTGATCTGCATCTATTATTGGAATTCCACCCTTTTCTGCCTCTATCTTGATCTGCAGCGATGTAGGTATTGCCTTGACAAAAAATTTATTCTTTTTAATGTATTGTGATAATAGCTTCACTATTACAGTTGCCGCTCTTCCACTTCCAAGACCTATAACAAAATTGTTTTTGATCATTTTTAGTGCCTGTGGTGATAATGCCTCAATGGCATCATCTACTGTCAATTATTCTACCTCTACTTGTTCTAGCTTTGATAATGCCTTCATTATTTCGCTTTTTATCTTGTCCAAATCCTTGTCATCATCTTCCAGCTTTTCTTCTTCTGGTATCTTGATTGCTGCTGGAAGCTGTATCTTTCTTTCTGATTCCTGTTGTATTGATTCTGGCTTTGGTATTTCTGGCAAAATCTCTTCTGTTATACCATGTGTGTTAGGATGAGGAACTTGTATTGGCTCTTCAACTAGTATTGGTTCAATGATTACTTGAGGAACCTGCGGTTCAATTTGTGCAGGTCTGATAAGATCAGCGGGGAACTGTGGAATCTTACTTGTGATCTCTGTTAAGGTACTCAATTCTACCGTTCTGTGTTTTTCATGTGTTGGAACTTCAATTGGGGGTAACCACTCGGATGTTCTTTCTGACTTTACTGTTGTCTTCTCTTGAATCTCAATTTTTTCTTTTTGAATCTCTATTTTTGGCTCTATTTTCCTGACCTGAGTACTTTCTAGTATTGTCTCCATAGGTTTTTCCACTTGTTTAGGTTGAGTAATTGTATTTACTGTGATCTTCGAAGAAATCTCATGCAATCGTTGATCTAACTGTGAAAGTTTGTTGTCCATTAGTGAAATCAAACTATCTCCAACTTGGCCTAAATCTGGATACTTGCTTGCAACTTCAAGTTTTTCAATCTTGGTAATGACTGTTCCAAGTTGATGTTGATAACGAAGCAAAAGCTTGTCTTTTTGTATTTTTGTAACATCTGATTCTTGTTGGTGAAGCCTTGTAATGGTTTTTGAGAGTATTTCCTTTTCCATTCTTAGTGAATGTAATTGATTTGTTATTGCAGAATTAATAGTTGGAGTTTGTTTATTGCGTTTTATCTTTGGAATCTTGTCGAGTGCAACTGCCGTACATGCGCCTGCAAGAGAGCTAAAAACTAGCGCTATTTCTTCCATTTAGGTATACCATTTGATCCAGTTGTATTTTCTTATCTTAGCCTCAGGATAACCACAACTAGCACATCTTTTGTGTCGTATGTGGTATGCATTCTTTCCACACCTTCTACATCTGATGTGTACGTGTTTTCTTGTATAGCCTCCCATTGAGGTAGTACCTTTAGTCATAATACACTCACTTTGGTGGAGGGGATATGATAACTACGTTGTCTCCTCTGACAACTATGGTTCCAAGGCTTTTTGTCTCTCCTTCAGAAGGAATCTCTTCTGAAGATTCAAGTAGCAGGTTCATGTGTTGGTCAAAACCATGAAGGTTGCCTCTTATCACTTTACCGCCTTTCAGCTTGATAAGCACAACCTTGTTTAGGCTTTCATCAAGTACTTTTACTGCCATATCTACTGACATTTATTTCACTTATTACCCACTCTATGGAGGGTATATATTAAAATTTCATTGGTGAATTTTTCGACCTGTTCCAGTAAGGCAAGTTTGACTCGCTTTTACCAAATTTGTAATTATTTCCTTTAGAATCATTTTTCCATCCTTGGCTGTGGCCGTAGTGGGATCTCCCCAGACACCATTCTTTGTTACTGCAATAAATGACCTGTTTGCCTTCTTGCCTAGTCGACTCAATTCAGCCTTTGACAAGTTACCCGGAATGAATCCTTTTTCAGCCTTGTTCATCTGTACTTTGTCTGATATTGCTAACATGATGGATGTTTCAACAAATCCTGCATGATCAAACTCCTCTCTCATAAAATGCCAGTATGAATAAACTAAGATGTGCTGTTTGACACCGGTTTTCTTGGAAACTTTGCCTGGTAGTTTTTTTAATGCGTCTAGATTTCCATGGTGCCCATTCAGGATTATGACTGTATCGACATGGTTTTTTGACAATGAAACACACAACTCAATCAGAATCTTCTCTAAAGTAGGACTTGATAGACTCAGGTTGAAGAATGGATGATGTTCAAAAGAAACTCCATATTGAAGGGTAGGCAGTAACAAAAATCCATTTTTTTCTGATACCTGTCTTGCTATGTGTGACACTATGTCAGAATCAGTGGATATGGGAAGATGAGGACCATGTTGCTCAATTGATCCGACTGGAATTAATGCAACTGATCCACTCCTTGCTATTTTGAGAATATCTGTATTTGTGAGGTCTCTTATTATCATCTAGATCTCTTGGGTTTAACATGTACTTTACCCCAATATACCTCTAATCTTCCATCGAGATGCATTTTTACAGCTTCTAGTAATGTACTAGCTTCTAACTTCTGTCCTTTCTTTTTCAATGACTCTAAAGTTTCATCTTCATCTATGGCAAAAGCATCTTGGAAAATTATGGGACCTTGATCCAAATCTTCAGTCACATAATGTGCGGTACATCCTACAATTTTTGCTCCTCGCTCATATGCTTGAACATAAGCAAAAGCGCCAGGAAATGCAGGCAAAAGGGATGGATGTATGTTGATGACTCTGTTTGGATATCTCCATACGAAGTTAGGGGAAAGTATTCGCATGTATCTTGCAAGTACTATTAAATCAACATTAAATTTTTTTATGACAGAAATTATTTTCTGTTCTGCCTTTGCCTGATCCTTTTCATTTATCATGATAAATGGAATATTAGCCTTTTTTGCTAAAGATTCTAAAGTATTTTCAGTGCCTATTAGTACCACGATCTCTCCTTTGATCTTACCCTTCATCCTTGCATCTAGAATAGCTTCAAGACAATGAGGTTCTTTTGTTACAAGCACTGCCACTCTTTTTCTTTTTGATACTTCATAGTGAATATTGACTTCCATTCTGAGATTCTTTGCCAAGATCTCAGCTTCTTTACTGAATTTCTTTACATCCAGTTTTTTTGTAAAGGATGCTTCTAGATACATTCCAAAAAGTCCCTTTACTACATTTTGATTAATTTTCTCTATGTTTCCATTATTTTGAAAAATGAAATTAGTAAAACCTGCTACTACGCCTTCATGGTCTTTTCCAACTATAACAAGTTCTACAGTCGTCTTATCCATTCTAATTGTTAGACGTACTGCACTTATTAATACTTAAATAGCCTTTTGGAATATGACGTATTGTAAGAATGCTAGTCCAACTAGATATTGTAATTCTGTAATGTGTTGTTGAATGGAAGTTTTTCAAATTTTAATTTAAATGAGGAAGAATGATGGATAAACAAAAAACTTCTCACAGATCCCATAATAGAGGAAATAGTTATGATCACAATAATCCTATAAAAATTTGTAAAGTGTGCTCTACGATAGGTGACTGGCATTGTTACGAATGCTCGAATAACTTTTGTAGTGTTCATTTTCGCAATCATAAAGAAATGCAGCTTTGTATAGTTCAATAAATGCGGGAGGTGGGATTTGAACCCACGAACTCCTAAAAGACAGGGTCCTAAGCCCTGCGCCTTTGACCAGGCTTGGCAACTCCCGCATGCACCATGACTTTTAAGACAAATTTATCTATTGTTGATGGTGCGTATGGCGAAATTATTTGGAACTAATGGTGTCAGGGGAGTATTTGGAGAAGATCTCACCCTTGATTTTATATCAAAAATTACTCTGTCAATTGCAAGTTTTTTCAAAAAAGGACCAATTTTAGTGGGTTATGATGGACGAGAATCAAGTGTAGTAATATCAAAAATAGTAACTGCAGCACTGAGCTCACTAGGTCTCGATTCTGCAGTATGTGGCCTAGTTCCTACCCCGTGTTTACAATTTGCCACAAAAAAACTTGGATATAATGGAGGAATTATGATAACTGCATCACATAACCCACCAAAGTATAATGGGCTAAAGGTTGTTGCAAAGGACGGCATTGAAATTTCAAGAGAAGATGAGCTCAAAGTAGAAGAATTTTACTTTACGAAAAAATGGACGATCTCAAAGAAGTTTGGCTTGATTAAAAAGGAATCAAATGCTGTACATACATATCTTTCTGGAATTAAAAAACAAGTTAATTCAAGTAAAATTAAATCACAAAATCTCAAGATAGTGCTAGATCTTGGTAATGGAGCTCAGGCAGTAACGGCTCCTATTCTATGTAAGGAATTTGGATGTGAGACAATCCTAATCAATGAAAAAATAGATGGTACTTTTCCAGGCAGAGGATCAGAACCAACACCCCAAAATTTGGACAAACTTTCAAGTATGATAATAAAATCAAAAGCTGATCTTGGTATAGCATTTGATGGAGATGGTGATAGAAGTATTTTTTGCGATGAGACAGGAAAAATTCTCACGGGTGATAGGTCTGCATTACTTTTATCTAAATACATTCTAAAAAAACAACCAAAATCCACGATAGTTACATCTGTTAATTCCACATTTGTAATAGAAAAAATTGCAAAGGACTCGGAATCACAAGTTTTACGAACCAAAGTGGGTAGTGTTGAGGTTTCACGCAAAATGGTGAAAGAAAATGCAATTATTGGTTTTGAAGAAAATGGTGGTTTTATGTATGGTAAACATAATCAGGTCAGAGATGGCTCTATGACTATGGCCATCTTACTTGATCTTCTAGCAAGTAGCAAAAATTCTTTATCAAAAGAAATGGGTATGCTACCTCCATCTTTTACCACGAAAGGAAAAATAGAATGTTCAAAAGATGATTTTAAAAAAATAGTTAAAATTCTAAAAACAGAACCTTACAAAAAAGATCTTATTGATGGAATTAAATTATCATTAGATGACTCTAGTTGGATAATGGTACGGTTGAGTGGTACTGAACCAATAGCCAGAATTTATGCTGAATCGTACTCTCAATCTAAATTAGATGAAATTTTTGCAAAATACTTGCAAAAGGTAAAGACCACACTTGACAGATAACACTTTTAAAACCAATTGAAAAGACAGAAAGAATGGAAATGATCCCAATGGGTGATACATCTGGCTAAGGCTTATTATGTTAAGTTTCAGGTGCCCACTGACTTGGTTAGCCCAATTTATGAGGCCGTAAGAGTCGCACATCAAAGTGGTAAAGTAAAGAAAGGTACCAATGAAGTTACAAAAGCAATCGAAAGAGGAATAAGTAAACTGGTGATTATTGCAGAAGATGTAGAACCACCAGAGGTAGTTGCTCACCTTCCTATACTGTGTGAGGAACACGGAATTCCATATGGTTTTGTTCCAAGTAGACAAGATCTTGGCAAGTCTTTGGGAATTGATGTTACCTCTGCTGCTGCTGCGATACTAGATTCTGGAGATGCTCAACACATTGTAGACCAAATTGTGGCATCGTTATCGCAGATAAAAGGCGGTCAAGCTAGCAAATGAGTACTGAAGTTCCTACCTCTGCCGAAGTTATACAAATAGTGGGAAGGACCGGAATTGCTGGTGAAGTTATTCAGGTTAGAGTAAAGATACTAGATGGTAAAGACAGAGGAAGAATTCTAACAAGAAATGTAAAAGGTTCTGTAAGAATGTCTGACATTCTAATATTGAGAGAAACAGAACGTGAAGCGAGAAAGATAAAGTGATAAAAATTGAGTGTTCTAGTCAAGCCTTGTAGTTTTTGTAATAGACCTGTAGCAAAGGGTTCTGGTACCATGCTTGTAAAAAATGACGGTTCAGTGTTTTGGTTTTGTTCTTCAAAGTGCAAAAAGAACATGCTAGTCCTAAAGCGTGATCCCAGAAGACTCAAGTGGACTAATAAATATGTCAAGGGCGGAATAAAGGTCAAAAAATAAAATGACTGAACAGACGTTATTCATTGTAAAGCCCGACGGTGTAGAAAGAAAACTAGTTGGTGATATTATCTCTAGATTTGAACACAGGGGATTTAATATTTTGAAATTGAAAATGTTTACTTTTACAAAACAAATGGCAGAAGAATTCTATTCAGTACATAACACAAAGCCATTCTTTGGAGAATTGGTTTCTTTTATTACTTCAGGAAGTGTGGTTGCAGCTATTGTAGAAGGAAATAATGCAATTGCAACAACTAGACTAATGATAGGCTCAACCAAATCATTTGATGCTGCACCGGGAACAATACGAGGAGACTTTGGACTGGGCATCTCTGATAATATCATACATGCTTCTGACTCTAAGGAAAGTTTTGAAAAAGAAATAGCTGTGGTATTCAAGTGAAAGTAGTTGCAAATACGACAGCCCATAGTAGCAGTTCTGGGTCACGTAGACTCTGGTAAAACATCTCTGCTAGATAAGATACGAGGTACGGGTGTACAATCAAGGGAAGCTGGAGGTATTACGCAGCATATTGGTGCAAGTTTTCTTCCTACTGAAACATTAAAGAAAGTTTGTGGGCCTCTTTTTGCAAAAATGGGTGGAGGAAATCAAGAAATTCCGGGTTTGCTTGTTATTGATACTCCAGGGCATGAAATATTTACAAATCTTCGAGCAAGGGGCGGTTCTGCTGCAGACATTGCAATTCTAGTTGTAGATGTAAATCGAGGATTTCAACCCCAAACTAACGAAAGTCTAAAAATCTTACAGAGTAGGAAAGTACCGTTTGTAATAGCATTGAATAAGGTGGACATGATTTCTGGATGGAAAAAAAATCCTACAACAAAATTTATTTCACAATCTGTCAAGGAACAGGATCAATTTGTACAGACAGCACTTGATGAGTTGTTGTATAATGTGGTAGGGACATTATCTGTTTTAGGATATAATTCGGAGGCATTTTACAGAGTAAAGGATTTTCTAAAAGAAGTAGCAATAGTTCCAGTCAGTGCCAGAAGTGGAGAAGGAATGCCTGAGTTGCTGGCAGTCTTGGTAGGACTCACACAACAATACATGCAAAAAAAATTGGACCAAACGGAGAAACAGACAAGAGGCATAGTTCTTGAGGTAAAAGAAGAGATTGGTCTAGGAATGACGGCAAACATTGTCTTAATCGATGGTACTTTGAGAAAAGGTGATTTCATTCTAGTTTCCAAGAGAGATTCAGTAATAGTGACAAAACCCAAGGCAATACTTCTTCCAAAACCTCTCGATGAAATGCGTGATCCTAGGGATAAATTTATGCCAGTAAATGAGGTGATTGCAGCAGCTGGCATCAAAATTGCATCACCTGATCTAGAAGGTGCACTTCCAGGAAGCCCTGTCTATGCAACTACCGATGAATCTAAGATTGAAGAATTTAAAAAATTGATCGAATCAGAAATGAAATCAGTATTTATCAAAACTGATACAAAAGGAATAATTCTAAAATGTGATACAATTGGTTCGCTAGAAGCTTTGACTGATATGCTGAAAAAACAAAACATATCCATATCCATGGCAGATATTGGGCCTGTAACAAGGCGAGATGTTATGGAGGCACTAGCAATAAAAGAACGCGATAGACATCTGGGTGTGATAATAGCATTTAATGTAAAGATTTTGCAGGATGCTCAGGAAGAGGCAGATGCCAGTCACATCAAGATTTTTCATGACCAGGTAATTTACAGTTTGATTGATAATTATGTCAATTGGGTTCAGGATGATACTGCAAATGAAGAGAACGCAATTTTCCAAGAACTTACGCCGATATGCAAATTTACATTTCTCAAAGGTTATGTGTTTAGAAAGAACAACCCCGCAGTTTTTGGGGTATTAGTAGATGCAGGTGTATTGAAGCAAAAAATATCTGTCATGAATTCAAATGGCAGAAAAATTGGTGTTGTACATCAAATTCAAGATAACGGCAAAAGCGTTGATGTTGCAAAAAAGGGTAAAGAAGTAGCTGTCTCAATCCAAAATGTAACGATAGGCAGACAAATATCTGAAGAAGAAGTTTTTTATTCTTTACCACCCTCTCCTGAAGCAAAATTGTTATTGAAAACATTCTCTCACAAATTGAGTCCTGAGGAATTCCAAGTTCTAAGAGAGATAATAGATATCCAGAGAAAAATTAACCCACTTTATGCCTATTAGGCATATTTTTGTGCAAGCATATGCAGTCCAGGTTCTCCAATTGCTCCCATTGCCTTGTCAACAGGCTCACCATTATTAAATACAATAAATGTTGGAATTGAATAAACACCATATCTCTGAGATATGCCTGGGGCATTGTCTACATTTACACGCGCAAATCTAATGGTTTTGTATTTTTTTGCGATTTTTTCAAAAATTGGAGACATAAACTGGCATGGACCACACCATGTAGCCCAAAAATCTATGATTATCGGTGTATCACCAATTATGGATTTATCAAAATTAGAATCGATGAGATCCAGAATCTCTGGTTCCTTGTATGACTTCATCTCTTCTAACTTCTTTTTCATAATTTTTTCTAATTCTTCGTCTACCAAACCTGACTTGCTGTGGATAAAGGCTATTTAATAATTTAGCCTATAGATCAAGAATAAATTGCATCAAAACTGGTTTCTCGTCTTTTATCTCCATTAAATGATATGTAGGTGCCTTGATCTCCATTTTGAAATGATGCCTTTCAAAATTAATTTCCTCTCCACTAACTTTTGCCAGTAGGTGATATCTATCATTTTTTGTTATTTTTACATGAAATATTTTTCCTACAAATCCGTCTGTTATTGTAAGAATAATTATTTCCTCAAGCCAGCTATATAGTAAACTTTTCAGGTCATCTGCATAGAGTCTGATTTCTCTATCTTCTTTGTTCTCAACCAACTTGATGTCAACAATTGTATCTACAACTGATATGCCTGCATTTTCAAATGCTTCATCTATCGTATCTCCAGTTACCTCGATGAACGCATCTGTCATATGATCTAAATATCGATAAGCCACGAATTGGTAGGTTTGTAGTGCACTATTTATTCTAACTATGATTTTAGTAATCAGAAAGTCTAAATGCATTAGAAAAAGAATGAGTTTGAAATTGGAATTACCACGCGGTATGAGAGATATTGAGTCAATGGAATCTTCTACAATTGAATACGTGCGTCAAAAATTCATTGAGACATCAAATTTGTTTGGTTTTCAATTCATGGAACCGTCTCCAATTGAATTGTTATCTGTGATAGAAACAAAAAGTGGTCCATCAATAAAAAATGAAATTTATCACTTTACTGACAAAGGAGACCGCGAAGTGGCATTACGTTTTGATTTTACAATTGGTCTTACGCGTTTTGCTACATCGCAAAAATCTATACGCTTGCCTACCAAAATTTCGACATTTGGTGGTGTATGGCGTTATGATGAACCGCAAAAAGGTAGGTATAGGTTTTTTCATCAATGGGACATAGAAATCTATGGAGAACCAAGTATAGAGTCCGATGCAGAAATAATTGATTTTACATCTAAATTCATATCTAGATTAGGACTTGAAAATATTGTAATTGATATATGTGACAGAGAACTTGTAGAATCATATGTCAAAGATGTTTTCAAGTCTGATTCGCCAAATGTAATTGGTGATATACTAAGGGCTGTTGATAAGATCCAAAAAAAGAGAAAACAAGATATCATTAACGAATATCAAGAAAAGGGTTACTCTGTACCAGAATTAGAACAAATTCTTAAATTTTCTGAGATCAAGGGACTTCCTAATGAAATAGAAAAACAAATTGATACTAGTCAAATAAAAAACTGGGATAAAATTTTACAATTGTTTGATACTCTAAAAAATCGCGGTGTAAATAATGCTAGAATAAATTTTGGCATAGTACGAGGTCTTGATTATTATTCTGGAATTATTTTTGAAGTATTTGAGAAAAATTTTGATGTGGGTGCACTGGTTGGTGGTGGAAGATATGATACATTGACTAGGGCCTTTGGAAGAAGTGATCTTGGAGCAACTGGTGCAGCTGGAGGAGTAGAACGAATTGCACTGTTATTAGAAAAACAACAAGTAAGCACAAAGAATTCAGAATCCCGTGTATCTGTAGTTTTTATTAATAGTGATATGCAAAAAATTGCAATTAATGTTGCATCCAAACTACGCCTAAATGGTATTCCCACAGATGTAGATCTATCTGGGAAATCTCTGAAGAAACAGATGGAAATTGCCTCTACATCAAAGCGTGTTATAATAGTGGCACCAAAGGAATATGCTGATAACTGCGTAATAATTCGAAATATGGAAGATGGTTCTGAAAAACAGATACAACTTGATGTTATGCTAAATGATGTAAAATCTAGTCTTCAACTCTAAATGCCTTCGTCAGCATTACTAGCTCAGGACCGTTTGTGAGGCCTCCAACAACTATCGCATTATTATTTACCAACATGCCTGAGGATAGATAAGGAGATCCGCCATTGATAGTTGCAGGTTCTAACTCTATGCCTAGTACATGTGATATCATCTTGATATCTTCTTCCTCTGTAGATGGGTGAATGACTCCTCCTCTGGAATTTGCCACCGTCATTGCACCAGTTTGATGATATCCTGCAACTCTTTTTCTTATCACATTGACTTTTAATACATCTTCGATTTTCTTTACATATTCTGTTGGAATGAGTGGTGACATTACTGCTCCTTTATCGTTTGCACAAATTAGATTTCCTAATGCGTTGTGTTTTGTGTCAAGTATGTCAACATTGAGTCCAGTTGATTTTTTCAAATGTGATATTTCTTCTTCATGACAATTACGTGGCAACAATAATCCATTGTTATTTACTACCATCAATGGTCCAATTAATCTTGTATTTGCAACTGACGTGAAGACATAATCTGTTTTTAAAAATTCTGCAAGGTTTTTTGCTTTTGTAGTGGCAAATCCATTTGGGACAAAAACAAATTTGTCATTACACTTGGCATAGATACCTACGTTAGGGTTGCGATATACATCATATTTGAAAATTCCCACAAACTAGGACAATTTGTGAAAGATATGAATTTATCTTGTATACACTTTAAATAACTAACAATAATCTCAAATATTGTGCCTATAGATCAAAACTTTCCTACAAATCATCATGCGATTGAAAAGTTCAAAGATCCACTAAGCGAAAATTATCATTTGGTATGGGGTCCTGGACGTCTTGCTGAAGCATCAATAGATCCAAAAGTAAAAGCTGACTCTCAAGCTATAGGTGAAGAAATCAAGCCAATAGGAATTCATGGTACATTTGTAGCTGTAGACTGGGATTCTTGTATTGCTGACGGTATATGCTTGATGAGCTGTCCTGTCAAGGTTTTTGAATGGTACAAAAATCCTGGTGAAACTGGTAGAAATGATAGAAAAGATTACACTGACAAAGCAAATCCTGTGAAAGAAGCTGATTGTATTTGGTGTATGGCCTGCGTTGAAGTTTGTCCCACAAAAGCAATCAAGGTTGATCAGTTAAATCAAGACATCCATGAAAAAGAGATTATAAAATTTACTTAGTTTTGTCTAGGTTTAAATAACATAGCCTGCGACAAAAAACTATGCCGATACCAGAAGACTTTCCAAAGGGTTACAACCCACTTGGAAAAATAAATCACGCCGATGGTGAGCATTTTCACTTCAGATGGGGCCCTGGTAGATTAGCAGAAGCTTCAAAAGATGAAAATTGCATCGAGTCATTCAAGGCTCGAGGAGAAAAAATTGAACCATTGGGCGTAAGTGGTACAATGGTAGCTGTAGATTGGGATTCATGTGTAGCAGATGGTGCATGCATTGAGGCATGTCCTGTCCAAGTCTTCCAATGGTACAGAACAGAACAAGATATTCCTGCAAAACAAACAGTAAACGCAACATTTGCTGGAACAGGTAGTTCTGAAAAAGAACACAGAGCGGACTACACCGATAAGGCTGATCCAATCCGAGAACATGATTGTATTTGGTGCATGGCATGCGTTTCAGTTTGCCCTCCACAAGCCATCAAGGTAGACCAATCTAACTTGGAACACCATGAGAAAGCAGCCGGAACCTTTGTAAAGATGGAAACCGGTTCTGTTAATCCACACGCACACCACTAGAATTTTTCGTCCCTTTTCTTTTTCTTGTTATTATCACACATGGTATGTCTTAGTTCTAAAAACTACGATCTTAAACAAATTTTAACAAGTCCTTATAAAAAAAACTTGCAGAGGTCGCCTAGCCCGGCATGGCGTGGGCCTTGAGAGCCTATGTGCGCAAGCACCCGGGGGTTCAAATCCCTCTCTCTGCGTTATTCTTATCAATGAAATCCCACAATGAACAATTTTCCCGTTTTTAAACTAGGCCATATTATGATGATATGAACAAAACCATAAATCTTGACATCCATAATAACCGGGCCAGGATCGAATACTCTAAGGCTGACTTTCATAGAAAATTCTTACCTGAAAACGCTGACACTGCTTGCGCTTTTCTGGATAGGTTGAGACTTGAGAACCAATCACATGGAAGAATATCTAACTATGGTGAATGTATCTAGCGGATCTTAAAAATCAAAGATGATAAAAAAATAAACGAATGGACAAAAAAAGAAATTGAATTTATACACAAAATAATAGCTGACACAGATTATGAAAATTCAGTCAAGAAGGATGATTTTTTCATCATCCGATCTGTGATGTGGAGAAAAATTAATTCAATATAAAACAAGATCTTGTTATGTAAATTGTGAAATATCTTGGCAAAAAAGATATGAAAAAAGAGATCACTGGTCAAATCCAAATGTTTGGATATCCTGGTTGTAATTTACAAGAACTGCGGTTTGGAATGTCTAAGCAATGTACAAGCAGTTATGCCAGTGATCTTATGACCAATGCGTTTTCTTGCCACAAAAATTACATGTGACATGCAAAACACATTTGATAGTTATAACGAATAATAATTAAAAACAATGAATGTCACATTTTCATGTTCTAATTTTTTAAAACATGGATCTAAAATCATGTCACTCTTTCAAGCCCTGCTTCTTCATTTTCATAGAACAGGCTCAATGCACAACTAGTCTCTGATTTTAACAAATAAAGGGGAATACCATCATCCGATTCAAAAATCTTCTTGATGACGTAAGTTTTGGTAGAGTTTTCACTAGATTCTACTACTCTTACTCTATCACCTCGCTTGAATACGGACATGTCTCTCCAGTTAGACCTGAATTACAGCATGGAGAGAAATGGGATAGACTCCCACTGGTACAGGGAATGATCCAGCATTTCTGAGCATATCCTTCCATATTCCTCATGGAATTCTTGTGCTTCCTCTTCAGTCGCTTCAAATATGGCCATGCCTGTTTTTTCGTCGCTTAATGGTCCAGACCAAATGAATCTGCCCTTGGATTGCCATTTGTACACCAGTTCAATTATTGATGGAGTAATCTTTTCCAAGTCTTCTTTTGTGGTGTTGTCTCTGAGCTGGCTCATTAAAACCCAGGTTCTGTTTTGTTTGATAATTTGTGACATGAGTTATAGTAGCAGCATTATATGAATTAAATTCTGTCCAGATTACATTTTCATATTCCAAAAAATTATTTTCATTTCATTTTATGATATTATTCCATGTTGTTGGAATTAGAATGTGTTTTCAACAATTGTGTCAATTGAGCAAATTAAATACATGTCACAATTAGGCTTGCCTAATGAAGACAATGAAAACTATGTTACTCTTGTTTGTAAGTGTAATTGCAATAACTTCTGTTTCTACAACAAATGTTTTTGCACAAGATTTTAGAAATGTCCCAACACACCATTCTACTATAAAATCAAACAGTTGCTTTGCGGTACCAACTCCGAAAATAAACTTGAGCAATTGCAAAATGGCTCACACCGAGATTCATTTTGCCGATATGACTGGAGCAAACCTCTCAAAGACTGTTGCCAAGAATGCATTATTTTATAATGTAAATCTTTCAGGCGCAAATCTGCAAAACGCTGTCTTGTCTGGAGGCAGTTTTGCCTATTCCAATTTGTCTGGTGCAGACCTTAGAGGTGCCGATTTGAGATATGCTGACTTTTATCATACAAATCTATCGGGGGCAGACTTGAGTGGGGCAAACACTATTGGTGCCAGATTTCCGGGTGTAGATTTTAGTAATGCCAGATTGGTAGCTCTTGATCTATCTCATACCAATATTATTGGTGCAAATTTGTATAACGCTGATTTGCAAAATGTCATACTCACAAATGTGGACATGAGAAATGCTGTGTTTACAAGCGCAAACCTTGGTAGTGCAAACTTGGCAAATTCTGACATAACCGGTGGCAGTTTTGAAGATGCTGACCTTACTGGTACAAACGTAGGAGGACTTGATTATTCTGGAGCTGATATGTCATGTCATGGAAATCCTGTCTGTCGGATAGTGGACAAGGATACCACATGATTGACTATACTCAACTTTTGTTACTTGGCGCAATAGCTGGTTTTACTATTTTCTTGGGTCTGCCGCTTGTAGTAATGAAGAATTTATCCACCAGGGCAAAAGGATTTCTTAACGCGTTTGCATTAGGAATTTTGGTATTTCTCATCATAGATGTATTTAGTCATACATGGGAGTCTGCAACTAGTGCTGCAACTGACGCATCTGCAGGAAAGGCATCACTTGGGGATGCAGTAATAGATCTTGTTGCACTATTTGGAGGAATTGCAATTGGGTTGCTTGGGCTTGTATTGTATGAGCATAGAGCGATGACAAAAAGAGTTCCACAGGTACTGTCTCTAGAAAGCATAAAACAGGGAGATGATCATCTTCGTCAGTCATTTCATGAAATTAGTGCATACAGGCTTGCAATGATGATTGCAGTAGGAATTGGAGCTCATAATACAACAGAGGGATTTGGAATAGCAGGTCCGCTTACTGGAGTCTTGAAAAGACCTACTGCTCGCTTTTTGATACTTGCAGGTCTTGTTGGCGGATGACCAATATTTGTTGGAACTATCTTGGGAAGCTTGGTATTTTCAAATGTTGCATACATACTGTTCTTATCAATTGCAGGCGGTGCACTAATTTATGTCTCAATGTTGATGTATATGCTGGAAGAAAACAAACTACCAATAATGTTATCATGATTGGCATTTTTGTTGGGCTATGTGCTGGCTTTGTTACTGATCTTATAGTCTCACTTGGAGGAGCCTAAAATCATGAGTTATATCAAAATTGCCCTAGTCGTACTTGCAATATCGTTTGCAGCATTTGCATCTCTTGTAGGTTACCAATCTTTAACAGGTGACCATCATAGTCATGACCTTAATTACAATGACAATGTTGCTCCAATTAGTTTTGCAGATGCAAACTATCATGGACAAACACGCACTTACTACATAGCAGCAGACGAGGTCAAGTGGAATTTTGCCCCAACTGGAATAAACCAGATAACAGGAAAACCATTTGATGATATTGCAAATGTTTACATGGAAAATGGCAAGGACAGGATTGGAAAGGTATCACTCAAAGCAATATACAGAGAATATACTGATGATACATTTACAACACTAAAACCAATTCCTGACAAATGGCAACATCTTGGAATACTGGGACCTGTAATGCATGCAGAAGTAGGAGATACAATCAAAGTCGTTTTTAAAAATAATGCACGTTTTCCATTTAGCATTCATCCTCACGGTGTTTTTTATCAAAAAGATTCAGAGGGGGCATTATACAATGATGGAGTCCAAACGTCTGAGAAAAAAGGTGATGCAGTACCACCAGGTGGAAATTACACTTACATCTGGCAGGTTCCAGAACGTGCTGGGCCTGGACCACATGATCCAAGCTCAATAGTTTGGATGTATCACTCACATGTCGATGAAGTGGGAGATACCTATGCAGGACTTGCAGGACCGATTATTGTAACAAGACATGGAGAGGCAAACCCTGATGGTACTCCAAAGGGTGTAGACAAGGAATTTGTGACAATGTTTGCAATATTTAATGAAAACAAAAGTCCATATCTTGATTACAACATCAAAACATTTACACAAAATTCATCAAGTGTAAATGTTGATGATGCTGATTTTCAGGAAAGCAACATGCGACATGCAATAAACGGATACATGTATGGGAATCTGCCAGGACTGGTAATGAAAGCAAATACTCATGTTCGGTGGTATGTTGTAGGAATGGGAACAGAGACTGATTTGCATACACCTCACTGGCATGGACAGACACTCCTAATGGATGGAATGCGTACAGACATGGTAGAATTATTGCCAATGAGTATGAAGGTACTTGACATGTATCCCGATAACACAGGTACTTGGCTGTATCACTGTCATGTCAATGATCATATCCCAGCTGGAATGCTAGCCTTGTTTACGGTTATATCATAACCAAGTCTTACAGGATTTGATCTATCACTTCATGAATTGGAATTTTTTCCCACACTAAGTACAGAACAAAAATTTATCATCAATTCTAGTATTAACACTTCCACACTCCATGCAAATTAGCACCTTCTTGCAGATAGTAAGACATTCATCAGTTATTTGCTCAGATCTAATTTGAGTCATTTAATTTCACTTAAAAAGAATTGGGAAAGTTTTATTTCTCCAAAACGGATCGAAGCATCCAAGCAGTCTTTTCATGTTCTTCCATTAAACCAGTGAGAAAGTCTTGAGTTCCAGCATCATGGTATTTTTCATCACATGCACCCACGTCCTCTCTTAGGTACTGGATTACTTTTTCATGGTCAGCAAGTAGGTTTTGTACCATCGTTTGAGCATCTGGGTATTTTTCTGGATGTTCTGCAAGTCTAGAGGTTTTGACAAACTCACCAAGGGTAGACGGAACCTTGGAACCAAGAGATCTGATTCTTTCTGCAATCTCATCTATACTTGCATCAAGAGACTCGTACTGTCCTTCAAAGAACTTGTGAAGATCATTGAAGTGTGGTCCTATTACATTCCAATGGTAGTTTCTTGTCTTCGTATACAAGACGTATTCATCAGCAAGTAACTTACTTAGGATCCCTGATACTGCTTTTTGGTTCTGTTCAGAGATTCCAATATTTGTTTTCATACACATTAATAGGAACAATTCCTATTTAATTGTTATTATTAATTAGTAATAATAACTATTAAATATATTATGCAACATAAAAGAACTATGCAATACAAACTGGATCAAGTTGTATTATCATTAAGAAAAGAAGGATTCAGAATTACCCCTCAAAGAATTGCCATAGTTGACTACGTTATGAAAAGTGAAGAACATCCCAGTGCTGAACAAATACACAAATTTGTCCAAAAGAAATACCCGATGGTAAGTCTTTCTACTGTTTATAAAACTCTTGATCTAATGAGGAGCAATAAACTTGTTAATGAAATAGAAGTAAAAGGAGAATCTAGGTTTGATGCAAATACTGGAGAGCATATCAACTTGATATGTCTTAACTGTGGAAAAATCGAAGATCTAGATGATGCGTCAATAAAAGAGATTCAAAGCAGAGTAGCAACGAGATCAAGATACAGAATATTACGGGGAAATTTTGACTTTTACGGATACTGTAGTTTGTGTAAATCAAAGGTTTGATCCAATAGTCCAAAATGGCGATTAGTTTCTCAGTCCAATTCTAATTTTATGTAAAGATGGGTCTAAAATTATCCCCGTTGGTGGATATATGGAACAGATTCATACAAAACCTACAGACAAGGAAATAGGTTATCTTTTCCAGAATGGCATATTGCGAAATTCACTGAGCTAGAAATAGAATAATGATAAAAGAATTTATGCAGTTACTTTAGTCTTGGTTTTAGTTTCTGATGATTCTAGAGATCTTTTTGTTGCAAGTTCAAAGATTAGCTTGCCAATATAATATCCCTGTTTTGAATCCAAATTAAGCTTGTACATTATGGCTTTTCCAACAGTTCTAGTTCTAAATATAACACCTTGTTGTTCTAAATTCTTGATTTCATTCAATGCTGTTTTGAAGGATATTCCAGAGTTTTTTGCTATGTCTGAAACAGAGTAATCCCAATCTTTGAAAGTTGCAAGGAAATCCAGAATCTTTGAGGTGCTTCCTGGGAATACACTTTCTAGAGGACCACTTTGTAATGCCCTGTTTCCAGAAATCTTTTTCTTCATATGTATTATCTCTGTAGAATTATATATAAAATTACCCATTAATAGGTAAATAATTACATAATACTTATATCAATTGTATAGCAATAAGAACCATTGATAGATGATGTAAGCAAAGCTATACTGAGAAAGCTATTCTATGATAATCGAATTGGCAAAAAACACATTTCACTTGAAAACCTAAAGACCGGATTTCCATCCCATCTAAAAGGTGATGTTGACAAGAAACTAAAGAAACTTGTCAAAGAAAATTTGATTTTACAACATCCTACATCCTATGGGCCACAATATGCTCTAAATCCTCAAAGGGTACAAGAAGTCATTGATATTTTGAATGATAATAAATGAAAATTGAGAATCATTTATCGAATGAAAAATACATGATCTCATTAATACCGAATTTTTATTAATCTTATGAATAGCAACAAACCTTCCTCACTAAAGTTAAATCTTAGAATGGTTATATGTTTCCACGGTTCATATAATTTCAAACACAAGTAGTCAAAATATTATTGAAGACAACAATCTCCCTGTGGACCCGTACTAAAAGGGAGATCTAAACTGTGTGGTTGAAATCTTAGTTGACTCAAATCATTTCATTAAAGTAGCACGAGTCTCAATGGATCATGGGATGACCCGCAAGGATTGTTGCTTTAACCAAGTACAAAAATTATTCATTATGGGTTAGCAAAATGTTTATCTGCCCTCTCTGCGCTACTCTTTTTCTATATTTCCAAGTTCTGCCAATAAGGCAGACAGCTGAATCTCTGGATTGGCTCCTATGATTAACCGGTAATCATATTTTGCTATAGCCTCTAACATCTGTGATAAATGACTAGTCTTAATTTTGTAACATTCTTCATTCAGATATTTCAAAAAGTCTGACTCTGACATTCCATAAACTTTGATGAGTTCAATCATTTTGTTCCTAGCTTCTGAAATTTTTCCTCCAAGCACAAGTTTCAAAATGACACTTACATCGCTGGTCTTGGCAAGTCCTGCTGAGGTCTTTACATTATCTTCATTTATTATTCCAACACTTGCTGTAGCTTGTAACATGTTTATGGAATGACGCATATCTCCTTCTGAATGTTGGTATAAAGTCTTCAAGCCTTCTTGAGTGTATTTTATTTTTTCTTTTTTACAAATTTCTTCCAAGTGAATAATTATATCTTCTTCAGATATTCTTGTAAATCTAAAAACAGCGCATCTGCTCTGAAGAGGTTCTATAATCCTTGATATATTATTTGCAATCATGATAAATCTACAATGTTTTGCAGTGTCTTCAATAATCCTTCTCAGGGCAGTTTGAGCATCTGAGGTCATCTCATCAGCTTCATCCAAAATTATAAGCTTGAAAGGAATACTAGTATCTAAACCGGAAAACCTTGCAAATTTCTTTACTCTTTCTCTGACCATATTGATACCACGTTCATCGGATGCATTCAATTCTAGAGTATATTCACGCCATGAATCACCTAGGATCTCCCTCGCAAGGCACAATGCAGTGGTAGTTTTACCAACTCCCGCGGAGCCAGAAAATAACAGATGAGGCATCTCTGATGTGTTTTTTAAAAGAGATCGCAGACTACCCACTATTTCTTTTTGATTTATAATTGACGAGATCTTGGTAGGGCGATATTTTTCTACCCACATTGAAGATTCATTCATAGTGAATACGTCTTTCACTTACTAATAAAATTAAGTTTAAGAATTCATGCTTGGAATTATCATCACTGATCTTATGCAAATATTGGGTATTACCATTATAACCGATTGTTATTATTGTTGAAAAAAGAGATGTTGTTAAGATGGTGACTTGGAATTCCATGTTAAATGAGAGGGATGCTATTTTAGTTATGAACAGGAACAAATTTGTACAGATAGAATTTAGATCAAATGATCGAACTAAATGGTTAACAGAATTGATCGATCGATCCCTTTAGCTGCTCAAAGGAGGATCGAGTAAATTGCACATTTCAGAACTCATACAAGTACATAGTATAGGATATCGCCTACAGGATGTCAAAGTCAACTTTGGCTATGATTTGAAAATAGAGGCACCTTTGACATCAATAGAAGCCAAACAAGGTGATATGTTGAGTATGCCTAGATGGATAGCTGAAGTATTATCCTCAGAAAAATTGATTGAAGTGCAAGATACTGATATGATTGTGGCCCTAAAGCAGGCAGTTATGAAAGAAAATGTACAAGGTGATTTTGATCTCTCTACATTGGATCTTGATTTTTACATCAAAGTAAATTCATTTACACGCAGGCTTCCACAAGAAGATCGTGATAAAATAGAAAGCATGTTGAATTCTCTTATTCGTAAACGCCAAGGAAAAATAATTCGATTGGCAGATTCATCCAAGATGACTGCTGATTTAGCGAAAAAATTAACAATAGAAGAGAGAACATTATTTGATTATATTCACAACAACAGTACTGAGTTTAAAAGACAAATAATGGGTGATAAAAAATGACTACCCAACCCGAATCTATCTCCAAGAGCAAACTTCAAGATCAAGTAAAAGATTTTTTGAGCCAATTCAAAGACAAGTCTGATGTTTACAAATATGTTGATGAAATAGACCAAATGATGGCAAAGAAAACACAATATATCGTAGTTGATTACAATGATTTGGTATCATACCCTGAAATTGAATCTGTATTTACCACTGATCCTGATGAAATACTCAGAGCCTTTGGTGGGGCAATAAAAGATATTCTTAAAGAAAGATTTCCACAATATGCAGAAAAAATCCGGCATGATATTAGAGTAAGAATTTCAAACTATCCATCACAGAGAAGCTTACGTGAAGTAAACGCAGAGGTTATTGGAAAAGTAATTAGTGTATCTGGCATGGTTGTTAGATCTTCTGAAATTAAACCACTTGCAAAAGAACTAGTTTACTTTTGTCCTGATAACCACAAGACCGTGAGAATTCAGGAAAAAGGTCTAGAGTTCAAAGAGCCGTTAAAATGTGATAATGGAAAATGTACTCACAGAGATCTTGAGATAAATCCAGAACAAAGCAAGTTTATTGATTTCCAAATGGTTAGGCTGCAAGAATTACCAGAAGATTTGCCCCCAGGTCAATTACCTCACTATCTTGATGTAACAGTCTTGCAAGACTTGGTCGATAATGCAAGACCAGGAGATCGTATAATACTTACAGGAATTGTGAGAATTGAACAAGAACACATACCTTCTATGAGAGGAAAAAGTGGTATCTATAGATTAAGAATTCAAGGAAATAATATCGAGTTTCATCGTGGACGTGGAAATAAGACTTCTAGAAGCACTGAACGGGAAGAAATCTCCATCGATGAAGAAAAAATAATCAAATCACTTGTTAAAAATCCTGATATCTATGATAGGCTTGTTGCTTCATTTGCACCACATGTGAGTGGACATGATATAATTAAAGAGGCCATTTTATTACTGATTGTAGGATCTACTCAAAAAATCCTTGCCGATGGTGCTAAAATTCGTGGTGATATCAATGTCTTTCTAGTAGGTGATCCTGGTACAGCAAAAAGTGAAATGTTAAAATTTTGTGCAAGAATTGCACCAAGGGGACTTTATACATCTGGTAGAGGTTCTACTGCTGCAGGACTTACAGCCGCAGTTGTCAGGGATAAAATTGGTATAATGATGCTTGAGGCTGGCGCTGTAGTATTAGGCGATCAAGGTCTTGTATGTATAGATGAATTTGATAAAATGAAACCTGAAGATAGAAGTGCACTGCATGAAACAATGGAACAACAGTCAGTAAGTATTGCAAAGGGTGGAATTGTTGCAACATTGAATGCCAGAACTTCAATTTTAGCTGCTGCAAACCCCATGTTTGGAAAATATGATCCTTTCAAGAATATAACTGAAAATGTTAATCTTCCAGTTCCACTCTTAACTCGTTTTGATCTTATTTTTGTTGTTAGAGATATTCCATCAAAAGAAAGGGATACACGAATTGCAAGACACATATTGAATTTACATAGGGTATCCGGAACTGATACCAAATCGCTAATTGATGTTGATATTCTTACAAAATATCTCTCATTTGCAAAGAGATTCGATCCCAATCTTACTCCAGAAGCAGAAGATCTGATCCTGAATTACTATATGACCATGAGAAATGTAGAATCTGAAGGGATGATTACAGTAACACCCAGACAATTAGAGGGACTTGTAAGATTGGCAACAGCAAGAGCTAGATTATTGATGAAAACACAAGTTGATGGGGAGGATGCAGAGCGAGCAATCTTTCTCATGCAAAGCATGTTGCAAGATGCCGGAGTTGATGTTAACACAGGAAAAGTTGACCTTGGAGTCCTACAAGGACGTCCTCACAGCGAGGTCTCAAAAATGCAATTATTCATGGATGTGATGAAATCACTTGAAGGCGATGAAAAAAGACCTGTTGAAGAAAAAATATTTGTCAAAGAACTGATCAAGACTGACAAATTTACGGAAGATGAGGCAAGAAAATATATTAAAAAATTGCAACGAGAGTCAGCTATTTATGAATCTAAACCCGGTCATTATAACCGGGTATGAAAATAGAGCAGTTAGACATTCCTCCTTTAACAATAGAATTTCTACAAAAAAGCGGATATGTGAGTCTATATCCACCTCAGGAGAAGACAGTAAAAGCTGGATTGCTTGAAGGAAAAAGTATCTTGGTCTCTGCACCAACAGCAAGTGGTAAGACATTGATTGCCATTCTTGCAATAATAAAACATCTATCTGAAAAGAGGGGAAAAGTAATCTATCTCAGTCCTCTAAAGGCCTTGGCCTCTGAAAAATTCAATGAATTTAAAAAACTTGGTTCAGATGGTCTGGGAAAAAATCTGAAAATCCAAATATCTACAGGTGATTTTGATATGTCTGACAAGAATCTAGGTCAAAATGATATTCTTGTACTAACCAATGAAAAAATGGATTCTATTATAAGACAAGGTGCAGAGTGGTTAGATCAAATCAGTCTTGTAATAGCTGATGAAGTGCATCTACTGGGTGATGATGATAGGGGACCAACTCTTGAAATTGTACTTACAAAGATGAAGTTATTGCCACAAAAACCGCAAATACTTGCTCTTAGTGCTACTGTTACTAATGCTGACGAGATTGCTGATTGGTTAGGGTGTGAATTAGTTCTTAGTGAGTGGAGGCCGGTTCCATTGTCAGAAGGAGTCTACGATCAAGGTATAGTTACTATGCAAGACAGGAAAAAATTTGAAGTTCAAACAAGCATTAGAGGACCGCCGGTTGACTTGGGGCTTGATTCACTAAATAGTGGAGGTCAGGCAATTTTATTTGCAGAAACGAGGGCACGTTCTGTCTCTCTTGCCACAAAGGCATCAGAGGCTGTGTTAAAGACTCTAAACACTGAAGAAAAAGAAGTACTGGGAAAAATTTCACAAAAAATTTTGGATGATAATGAACATACTGAACTTGTTAAAACATTGGCAGGCCTAATCAAAAACGGAGTGGCATTTCATCATGCTGGTCTTAATCCAAATTGCAGAGATCTAATTGAATCTGAATTTAGAAACAGAAGGATAAAGATTCTGGCATCTACCCCTACCTTGGCTGCTGGAGTAAATCTTCCCGCAAGAAGAGTGGTTATTGCTAATATGTCTAGATATGATGCAAAGTATGGCGTAAACAAACCGATCAGTATATTGGAGTATAAACAACTGTGTGGCCGTGCAGGTAGGCCACAATATGATAAATATGGTGAGGCGATAATTGTGGGCAACTCAAATAGCGATGAGATCTTTGATTATTACATTAACGGAACACCCGAACCTATCTCTTCAAAACTTACGGGAGACAAGGCATTACGAATACATCTTCTCAGTTTCATATCTACAAATCCTGGTATCAAGGGAGATGACATTGTAGAATTCTTTTCAAAGACACTTTCAGGTTCACAAGAGAGAAAAACAACAATAAAATTCCATATTCAGATATCTTTGCGATATCTGGAATCCGAGGAACTTGTAAAACAAAAAGGAAATAGGTATATTGCTACAGACTTTGGCAAAAAAACTTCAACATTATACATTGATCCTCTTACAGCAGTTCTATTTAGAAAATCCTTGGAAAAAATTTCAACACAGGGGCATGTTCTTGGTTTACTACATTTGATTACAATCTCGGAGGATTTCTTTCCCAAGTTTTCATTACGCAATAAAGATTATGAGTTTATTGGTACCTTGATTGAAAATTATGCTGATCAACTAATAGAACCTATATCTGAATATGATTGTAACCGAAGTCTTCTTGCAATACATGCTTGGATCAATGAATCAAGTGAAATATTTCTGTCTGATAATTTTGGTATAGAATCTGGCGATATGCATAGGATGGTAGAGACAACGGATTGGTTAATCCATTCTCTTTATGAAATTGCAAAACTAGAAAAAAAAGATGAGATCTTGACTGAAATTGACTCTCTAAGGTCTAGAGTAGCGTATGGCATAAAAGAAGAACTTGGTGACTTGGTGCAAGTAAAAGGAATTGGAAGGGTAAGAGCCAGGGTACTCTTTAAGAATGGCATAAAAACTAGAGAGGATTTAACCTCAATATCTGTTGAAAAACTAGCCAAAATGGACAAGATAGGACCAATTGTTGCAGAAAACATAAAGACACATCTGAAAAAGATAAGATAATGCTGGACAGAACTATTGTAGGAATACTAATTTCTGCAGTGGCATTTGTTACCGTTTACGCAATTACTCCAAGCCTAATCAAAGCACTAACAAAAAGAAACATGGTTGTAAAAGATTACAACAAAGAGGTTGCAACAATGGTTGCCCGCCCTGGAGGACCTTCAATTCTTGCAGGAATTTTGGCCTCTGAGCTCACTCTTTATGCCTTTTTCTCCTCCACCAATATACTTGCAATTATAATTACAACCTCCTTAGCTTTTCTTGTTGGTTTTGCCGATGACAGAAAAGTACTTGGTGGGTGGTTCAAACCGCTTGCTCTTGCAGCTTCTGCATTGCCTATTATTTTACTTGGAGCGTATGCTCAACCACATCTTGCATTTCCACTGTTTGGTTCAGTCAAGATTCCTGAACTCTATTTGGCGTTAATAGTTATTATCATTCCAGTTATGGGAAATACAGTAAACTCTATTGATGTACTAAATGGTGTAGCAAGCGGATTTATGACAATTGCTAGCTTTGCCCTTACTGTTTGTCTTGTCATTGTACACAATTATGATATTGCGCTGGCAAGTTTACCTCTTGGGTTTGTGTCGTTGGCATTCTACAAATATCACAAAATTCCAAGTAAAATATTTCCAGGAGACTCTGGTGCGCTAACTCTGGGAGCCATGTATGGTGCACTATCTATTATAGGTCATGTTGAAATTATTGCTGCGATTGCATTACTTCCTGCAGTGATAAACTCTTTTCTGTTCCTTTCCAGTGTAAAACGAATAGTCGAACATAGGCAAATAAAAGCAAATCCAGTTGTTCATACTGAAGATTTTAAGCTGATGGCTAGTACTGATAAATCTGCCCCTGTGACCCTTGTCAGATTGATCTTAGCAAATGGACCTCTTACTGAAAAACAAGTGGGATTTGTGATATTTAGATTGGCATTATTTTCTGCAGCACTTGCAATAATAACATCTTTCATGATGGAAATTAATCTATGAAAGGAACTCTAATTTTTTTCTACATATTTGTGATGTGGTTACTGATTATCGCTGGAGGTGCACTGATTGTCCCAATAATTGCACACATCTCAATTCATGGATTCGGCAATCTAGATAGTATGATAGATTCTATTGTAAAAGCAAGTATTGCGATCATGCTTGTAGTACTTTGGATCTTGATAATGTCAAAAATAAAGAACTGGATATTTCATCAACAGATGCATCACTAACTGTTTTCCCACCTTATCTTTTTCTTATCGTATTCTTCTCTTGAATACTTGACTTTGGCTGGAACCCCAACTACTACACAATTGGGTGGAACATCCTTTGTGACTACGGCCCCCATTGCCACAACACTATTCTCTCCAATTCTAACTCCTGCCTTTATGACTGCCCTGGAGCCTATGACTACTCCGTCTTCTATGGTAACTCCTATCATTTTCTTACTAGCTGGATAGGGATCATTAGTCAAAGACGCAGCAGGGCCTATGAAAACATTTTTTCCAATTCTAGAAAGTGGTGGTATGTATACGAGCCCCTCTATCATGGTATTTTCTCCTATTCTCACGTTGTAATCAACATGTGCAAGAGAACCAATCTTGACATTATCTCCAATCTCTGTATTGTCTCCTACATAGGCAAAATGCCATATTCTCACATTTTTTCCAAGTTTGGCTTTTTCAGAAATGAAATTCGTAACCATTTCTTATCACAAGTGCCATGGGATGCCTTTTACAATAATCTTGTCAGGAAGAATATTTCTATGCTTGTTCAAAAATTCAATATCTTGATTTTTGTCTCTCAATTCATCTGGCAGCATTATTGGAATCTCTTCTATTATTGGATAATATCTGGAACATTTTGAACAAAAAATAATGCCCTCAGAAATAATTTCTTCTTTTGAAGCTAATTCTACTAACTCTAGTGGAAAATGTTTGTCTATTGGACATGCAAGAATTTCCATTAGTTTTCGGTTCATTTTAAATTCAGATAGATTGGGGTTCCTTTCTGGCTAGATAAAAGTGCCGCTTCTGCAATCTTGGTGGTGTTTACTGCATCCTCTGCTCTTACTCTGATGCTTTCTTTTCCATCTATTGCAGATATGAAATTTTTTATCTCTAAAAGTAAAGGCTCTTCCATTTCCTTTCTTGGTATCTCTGCTCCTGAACTAGTTTCGATCTTTACCTCTTGTGTGATAAAATCAGAAGAAATTATGGCATCACCACATACTGCATTAAATTTTCTTACACGAATTGGAGTGATCCAATTTGATGATATGATTGCAACCCTGTTATCTTTGAAACCCAGCATTATTGTTGCAAAATCTTCATGTTCATGTCTTATTTTTCCAGACCTTGCAAATACTACTTCTGGCACATCGTCAAATAACCACATGGCAGTATCAATGTCATGTACTGACGTGTCATAGATAATTCCTACATCTTTTATGTGGTTTGGCATTCTATTTTCTCTGTGAAACTCGAGCATGATCAATTCTCCATACTTTTTGGTTTTGACATATTCCTTGACAAGTGAAACGGCAGGATTGAACCGTTCTATGTATCCACTTGTGAGAATCACCTTGTTTTTATTGGCTAATTTGAGAAGATCTTCTCCCTCATTTGAGAAATAAGTCATTGGTTTTTCTACAAAAACATTTTTCTTTTGTTCTAAGAGTTTTTTTGTTAAATCAAAGTGAGTCGAAGTGGGTGTACACACAAATGCCGCATCAAATTTTTCTGAATCCATAAGTGAATCTAGAGACGAATAATGATTCACAGAATATTTTTCACTAATCTCTTTTGCCCTCGAGGCATCCGTGTCGCATATAGCTGAAAGAACTCCAATCTGGGAAAGAATTCTTACATGATTTTTTCCAAAACCGCCCGTACCTATCTGAACTATCTTCATACTAGTACACCGATGTTATCCATTTTGAGTATTTCTTGTTTTTACCCATGGTGATATCTGAATAGATCTTTTTAATGTCTCTTGTAATTTTTCCTACCTTGCCGTCTCCTATCATCTTGTTATCTACAGAAATAACTGGAGTTATTTCTGCTGCAGTTCCTGTCAGAAATACTTCGTCAGCAAAGTAAATCTCTGTCCTGGGAATCTCGCGCTCTATTATTTGATAGCCAAGATCTTCTGCTATCTTGACTACCGAATCTTTTGTTATTCCTTCTAATGCTGATGAGCTGGGTGGGGGAGTTAACAACTTTCCATCTCTGACGACAAAGATATTTTCACCAGGGGCTTCACTTATGTTTCCTAGATGGTCTAACAAAATGGCTTCATCATAGCCATTTCTTTTTGACTCTTGTGTTGCTAGTATGGAATTAAGATAATTTCCACCCATCTTTGCAAGCGGTGGTGTAGAGATGTCATGAATTCGTCTCCATGAAGACGTACCTATCTTTATCCCGTTCTTGTTAAACAGTTCTCCGAAAGGGAACATAACTATTACTGCATGTGTAGGAGTTTTTTCAGTTACATGGAGATTGATTCCATGTTTGCCTACAAAATAAAACGGCCTTATGTAGCATGATTCTTTAACATTATTTTTTTTACAAATCTGAATTATTGCATTGGCAATTTCTTTGTCTGTAAATCTAAGAGAAATTGAATACACCTTGCCTGAATTTCTAAATCTCTTGATATGATCTTGCAATCTGAAAATATTCAAGTTTTTGGAATCCCAATATCCTCGCAGTCCTTCAAAAACCGATGTTCCATAATGTATGGCATGAGTCATGACTGGAACCTTTGCATCCTCATCTTTTACTATCTTGCCATCAAACCAAACAAATTTTGGAACAAAAGGCTTCATATTGAAAAACCGAATCTGTCTATAATTAATCTATTTCTCTACCAAAATCCTATGCTGGGAAATTTCATTCCTAATACTCTGTATGTAAGATCCTCGGCATTTGCAAATTTTTTAACAACGTCCCAACTCTCACGTATTATCCGTACTACTTCGGGCTCGACATAGCTTTCCCAGTCCGTATCCTTTCCCATTGCTGCATCAAACATTTTTTGTTTTACAGATGATGCAGAGGTTTCCTTTCTTTTTCCTACTCTGGGATTGAGACCGTACAACTTAAGCACAAAACCCTCAGCCTTGTCACCAGTATATGTAAAATAATCTGTCTCTACCCCGTCAAGAATCTGTTTTTTTATTTTCCATGAATATGGTGATAACATTGGGGGCATGTATTTTGCAAATGGTGCATAAAATGTATAGTTTGGTACAACTGTGACATTGTTGCCAAATACTGCATGAAGCATTTTTTTCCTCAATTCATAACTAAAAGGAAAACTTCTACTATTGATCTCCTTCTTATTCTTCATGAATATGACTGGTAAAATTCTTACCTGACCTTCATTTTTTAATTCATTAATAATTTCTACATGTGCCTTGGTAACAGGATTCAAATGCGCAAGATAGATTGCTACTGTCAACTGTTTCTCTGTATTTTTGTGTCATATTTCAATCATTTATTCAAAATTGTGATAAATCTCCACAAAAATAGGGACGATGGGACTTGAACCCACGACATCCAGCGCCCGAGGCTGGCAGTCTACCAAGCTAACCTACGTCCCTGTAAGACTCGCTATGGTAATGGAATATTATTCTTTCAAAGGAAATTTTGTCTAGCCGTACGATTCGTATTTTATTTCAAAACTCTTGTCTGCTCTCTTGCTTCTTTCTGTGACAAAACCTTTTGGTGTCAAAACGTCTAGGCAACCATCTATAGTTCCTTGCCAACCACAAATGAAAAATACTGTATTATCCTTTGTAATTTTCTCACCAACCATTTTTTCAAGTGGGGACATTTCTCCATCTTTTGACTGTAGGAAACTTTCTACTCTGCCTTTGTGACCATTCCAAGTTCTGTTAAACCATTCATCTGGTCTACTTATAGTAGCTCTGTATCTGAAATTCCACTTGTCTCTTCCTTTGTCAAGACTTTCCTCTTCTAGTTTGGTTAATTCATCTCTGTAACCTAATTCGTCAACATAGCTAGCACCATGATATACTACAATTTCTCTCTTACTTCCTACTGCGTGAAGATGTTTTGCATAACTAAGAAATGGTGCAAGACCTGTACCGCCGCCAAGACAAACTATTCTTCTATTATCTGGTTCACCATCTGGTTTCTTTTCTTCAATGGTAAATGGGCCGGTAGGTTTTAACCAAATTATCTCGTCTCCTTCTTTTGCACTAAATAATACTGTAGTAAGACGTCCTGGAAGTGGCTTTCTTACCCATCTGATGTATAATTCAATATATTTTCTGTTCTCTGGATTTGATGCAATTGAATATGCTCTTCTAATTATCTTGTTCTCTGCAGGTACATGTGCTCCAAGTGTGAGAAACTGTCCAGCCTTGTACTGTGGTACATCGCCACCTTCTTTTGGTATGAATCTAAAAACCGCTAAATCTTCTTTCTGAATTTGTATGTATGAGATTATCGCTTTACTGTCTACGACCACGCGAGGATTTTTGATTTAGATAGTTAAATATCTTATGCTGTTATTTCACATCCCAAATTTTTGATTTACACTAAACGTTAATAACCTCTCAAAAAAAGTTAATGCAAATCAGATGCAATATTCTGGTTGAACATGGGCCGGTCGTCTAGCCTAGTAGGATACGCCCTTGGCATGGGTGAGATCGTGGGTTCAAATCCCACCCGGTCCACTTTTTCAAGTTACAGTAATTGAATGTGTTGACATGGGAGCAAGTGGATTTATGTCACGTAAATTATCCCAAACAAATACCTCGATTTTGTAGTTTCCTGCAGCACTTGGGGTCCATGACAGTGCTGCAGCAAGAGTTTGATTTTTTGCAAGAGACCCTGTTGCATAATTGAGATCAACAATTGCGCCATCTGAGTTAATCACTTGAACTATGTATGCCCAATCAATATTTTTTTCACTTACGTTTTTTAATGATGTTTGTAAATTGAGCTGTTGGTCAACTACTGGAGATTTTATTTCCTCACCGAGAGAATTTACTATCTTAAAGTCTGATGTTGACGTCTCTTCGTATCCATACGCAGAACTAGATCCAATTATCGTTCCTACAAAAATTAGGAATAGTAAAAACTTCATTGCCTCGAATTTTTCATTCTTAGATTTAAATTATCCCAAATGGTAGTTAGCGCATGTCCGAATCTAGAGACATTATCTACATTGGAAAAAAGCCACTTATGTCGTATGTTACTTCTGCGCTCATACAGTTGGCAAACCAACCAAAAATATCAATCAAGGCAAGAGGACTTAGTATCGGCCATGCAGTGGATGTTGCTCAAATCATTGCACGAAAAACGGAAAATGCCGGCTATGCCGTAGGAAACATCAAGATAGGTTCAGAACAAATGCAATCACAAGATGGACGCTCTAGGAATGTTTCTACTATAGAAATAGAAGTAAAGAGAACGCACTCTTAAGATAGTAACCTTGAACGACTCTTTTCTTTTTTGTCACTTATTTTGTTGAATATTTACTTTCCATTTTTTTGAATTTGGAAAGGTCTACAATATTATTAAATTCATCAAAATTTACAAGAGTTTCTTTCAACTTTAGTGTAGTTCCGGTTTTTTTCAATTCTCTTAAGATCTTCAATGTTGCAAATGTATTTGCATATAGCACAGATAATGGATACAAAATAAGATTGAACCCCATAATGTGTAATTCCTTGGATGGTAGAACAGGTGTTGCTCCTCCTTCTATCATGTTTGCAACCAGGGGAGCCTTGATTGATCTGCCTATTTTTTTCATTTCTTCAATTGATTTTGGCGCTTCAACAAAAATTACATCGGCACCAATCTCTTTGTAAAACAGGCCTCTGTCTATTGCAGCATCAAGACCTTCAGTGGCTCGCGCATCGGTCCTGGCAACAATTATGAAATCTTTACTCTTTCTAGCATCAATAGCTGCACGAAGTTTTTCGGCATACTCTTCTTTTGGAATTACTTCCTTGCCTGACATATGTCCACATCTTTTTGGCCATTTCTGATCTTCAAGAAATATGCCTGATGCCCCAACCGATTCCAGCTCGTTTACAAGTTTCCATACGCTTAACGGATTGCCATACCCTGTGTCCGCATCTACTATGACCGGAACAGATACTGACTTGCATATTCTTCTTGCATTTTCAATTGTTTCGGTGGATCCTATGAAACCATAATCTGGCATACCTAGAAGTGCTGCAGATGTTCCATATCCTGTCTGAAACATTGCTTCAAAGCCCGCTTTTTGGGCTACTCTTGCAGTTATGGCATCATAAACCCCGGGAAAGACAAGTGGTTTTGATTTATCTAGTAATAATTTTCTAATATTTGTCAACTGCGGCTATGTTGTTCTACAATTATTTATTGCTTAGTTAACACTTGACACTTTTTCTAGCCATGACTTTTTCTGATTGGAATATTTTTCAACAACCTGTAAAATATATTGAAAATCTTCTAAAGTCGAACTCTAACTAAGGGGGTTCAAAAACCATCTAAGATTTACATGATAGTAATATATCCTGATTAAAATCCTTCACAAGACATATTTATGAAGCGTGGAAAGGAGAATGTCGAATAATGGTCAACAGC
>NZ_LT841358.1:939228-955385 GCF_900177045.1 Candidatus Nitrosotalea okcheonensis | reverse complement strand
TTCAGCTGTGTACGATGGTGGGCTGACTTCTTCTCCATCAAACACTGCATCGGCTACTACACAATCTAATACATCAACATTGACAGTGTCAACACAGTTAATCACCGGAGATACTCTTACAGGAATGTATACTGAATTACGTAATTCAACTGGACAGATAGCAGCATCCAGTTTCTCCCCTGCTACATTTGTCCTGAAAAATGGTGCACAGTATACAGTTGGAATGGGCAACTTTGTAACATACATATTTGATCACTGGGCAGATACGGGCTCTACAACTAACCCCCGACCAGTATCGATATCAAGTGACACACAACTAACTGCTATTTACCGGGATATTGGGCTGGTACTTTCTCCATCCAGAGGACCTGCAGGTACAACGGTATCAGTAACGGGTGCAAATAATGCCTACTCACCAAGTACTGCAGTCACACTAAGATGGGATGGCACAGCACTTGCAACAATAACATCAAACTCCACTGGAGGATTCTCGGCAACATTCCAAGTGCCTAGCACTGCAACAGCTGGTTCACACAAGGTACAGGCAACAGACGGAACCCACACACACGCTGCACTATTTATAGTAGGTCCTAACGGTCCTACAACTCCACAACCGCCAACCAGTCTTACTGCTACTACCATCTCCTCCTCACAAATTAATCTGTCCTGGACTGCACCATCAGACAATGGTGGCTCTGCAATTACTGGTTACAAGATTGAAAGATCACAAGACAACAGAACTACTTGGTCAATAATATCTTCCAACACTGCCTCTACATCAACAACATATTCTGATACCGGACTGTCCCCCAGTACTGCATATGCTTACCGTGTATCTGCAATCAATTCTGTCGGTACCAGTGTACCATCAAACATTGCATCTGCCACTACGCAAAATGCTCCGGTTTCTGTGCCACAACCCCCGACTAACCTCACTGCTAGTGCAGTATCATCATCACAAATTAATCTGTCCTGGACTGCACCATCGAACAACGGCAGTTCGCCACTCACTGGTTACAAGATTGAAAGATCACAAGACAACAGAACTACTTGGTCAATAATATCTTCCAACACTGCCTCTACATCAACAACATATTCTGATACCGGACTGTCCCCCAGTACTGCATATGCTTACCGTGTATCTGCAATCAATTCTGTCGGTACCAGTGTACCATCAAACATTGCATCTGCCACTACGCAAAATGCAGCTACATTATTGTCTCCAACTGGCCTCACTGCTAGTGCAGTATCATCATCACAAATAAGCTTGAATTGGAATGCGCCAAGTAACAGTGGCAGCTTGGTAACAGGATACATGATTGAAAGATCATCTGATGGAGGTATCACTTGGTCTACTAAATCCAACACTGGCACTAGTTCTACAATATACTTGGATTCTGGACTGTCTCCTAGTACAACCTATACTTATCGTGTCTCTGCTATGTATGGAGCCGAAGCCAGTCCTCCATCAAACACTGCATCGGCTACTACACAATCTTCTACATACAAACTAACGGTATCTACACAACTATCAACAGGTGATACTCTTACAGGAATGTATACTGAATTACGTAATTCAACTGGACAGATAGCAGCATCCAGTTTCTCCCCTGCTACATTTGTCCTGAAAAATGGTGCACAGTATACAGTTGGAATGGGCAACTTTGTAACATACATATTTGATCACTGGGCAGATACGGGCTCTACAACTAACCCCCGACCAGTATCGATATCAAGTGACACACAACTAACTGCTATTTACCGGGATATTGGGCTGGTACTTTCTCCATCCAGAGGACCTGCAGGTACAACGGTATCAGTAACGGGTGCAAATAATGCCTACTCACCAAGTACTGCAGTCACACTAAGATGGGATGGCACAGCACTTGCAACAATAACATCAAACTCCACTGGAGGATTCTCGGCAACATTCCAAGTGCCTAGCACTGCAACAGCTGGTTCACACAAGGTACAGGCAACAGACGGAACCCACACACACGCTGCACTATTCATTGTTGGATCAAGCAGTGCTATCGCACTCTCTAATACTTCAGGTAATGCTGGAGATCTAGTAAAAGTCACAGGTACCAATTTCTTACCATATTCGAGAATCACTTTATATTTTGATAATACATCCTTGTCAGGAATCCGGGTAGGACAAGGTGGAGGTTTTGCGCCAAACTCTAACCCAGCTTCCATAGAAACTGATTCTAGCGGAAACTTTGTAGCTGATATTCAGATATTTGACAGACCTACAGGATCTTATAATGTTAAAGCTACTGACCAGAGCGATAGCGATACAAAGAGCTTTACAATAGCACCTGGTGCATTATTGTTTAATCCAACAAGTGGACATGCAGGTACTGCAGTAAACTTTCGTGCTAGTGGCTTTGCAGCCAGTTCAGTGATTGCTATAACGCTTGATGGTGTTCCAGTTGTAACCAGTCCAGCTAGTATAACAAGCGACCTAGTGGGTGAGTTCCAAGGATCATTCACCGTTCCTACTACATCTACGATTGGATTACATCAAGTGCAAATATCAGACAGTGGAGGGAACAAATATTCTAACTCATTTAATGTGACTAGTTCCAGTACTCCGATGTTTAATGTTAAAACACTAGTGTCAGGACTCTCAAGTCCTGTTGGAATGGCGTTTATTCCAGACAATGGACCAGGTAAAGATGGATCTGGTAATTTCATGGTGATTGAACAGAATGGAACCGTAATAGTAGTCAAAAATAACGGTGGAACTTTTGTAACACAAGCAGTACCGTTTGTAAAAATACCAAACGTACAAGTTTATGCAGATGCAGGACTTTTGGGAATTGCATTTGATCCAAACTGGGTGAACACAAAATTGGTGTACTTTTACTCTACATTAAATGTCGCAGGTGTAGTGAAAAATGAGGTTTTCAGATATCATGCTACAACTGACTCCTCTGGAAATATAATAGCAGATACTAGTGTTGGTCAGCAGATAATAGTTGATAAAATTCCAGCTGATGTAGACCATGATGGAGGACACATGAAGTTTGATTCACAAGGTAATCTCTACATCTCTACAGGTGACAACTATGGATATACTGCATCCCAAGATCTTACATCATTAGCAGGCAAGTTGCTCAAGATAACTCCACTTGCAAGTCCCAACTCCAATGGACTACTTTATTCCATTCCAAGTACAAACCCATTTGCTACAAATCCAAACTCCTCCATTAGAAAGGAGATTTACAGCTATGGAATAAGAAATACCTTTAACTTTGACATAGATTCACAGACAGGCAAGATATACTTTGACCATGTGGGACAGAGTGCATGGGAATCTATTGTGGATACAACAAACCCAGTTAATTTAGGATGGTCTAACTATGAAGGTCCAACTGTTGGAAATCCACAAAATGTAACAAACTATAAAGAGCCGCTATACTGGTATCCGCACCAAGGACTAGAACCAACAACTGGTTTTGCCAAAGACCTTGAAGCAATCACGGGAGGCGTATTCTACCATGGAAGTGCATACCCGTCAAATCTGCAGGGTGCCTACTTCTTTGGAGATTATGGTGCAGGGTATATAGCTGCACTTCTCTCAACTGACAAAAATCCTCCACAGGCAGATCCAGTGACAGGAGTTCCAAAGGGACAGGTTCAGACAATCATGTCTGGACTTACCCTGGCACCAACAGACATGCAGGTGTGGAATGGGGAGATCTACTATGTCAATCTGACAGGAAGCATATCTGTTCTAAACTACAGCTAGGTGTAATTGGAACCAAAACTTGATAAATTTTTTTTCTCACCAGTCTTAGGATTTCTCTAACTTCTTGATGAATTGCAGTCCGGAAAGTGTAGATGATTCATAGTCTGCAGTCAAATTTGGTTCGAAAGATATGTATCCATGATATTTGATTTTTCGCAAAGCCTTTACAATTGTAGCAAAATCAAGATGTGCATATCCTGGCATTGCTCTGTTATTGTCTGAAAAATGTGTATGCCTGAGTAAACTTTTTGAATCAAGTATTGTTTTCTCAAAAGAGCTTTCTTCTATATTCATGTGAAACGTATCGAGCAGTATGCCAACATTGTCTTGATTTATCTTTGCTGCAATATATGCAGCATCTTTGGCTGTATTGCAATATGGGGTACTGTACCTGTTAAGCGGTTCAATGAGCAAGCTCACATTATGGTCTGCAGCAAACCGCGACAAGGATATGAGCAGGGGAACTGCCTTTTCCATTGCAGATTTTTTTTGATCTTCAGATACTAGACCATGGTTTGCATCAAAATCAAGACTACTGTCTGCAAAGAGGCAGATGTTAATTTCATTGCCCCCAAGATCTTGACACATGTTGATGCACTTTCTTACATAGTTCTCCGAATGTTTGATCATGTCTTGATCTAGACTCAAAAGTTTTCTCTTCCATCCTTCTTTGCTTGCCCTTCCCCACATGCCTGTTATGCCACAGATAGTCAACCCATGTGAGGCAGCAGCCTCTTTGATATTTTTATAGTCTGCTTGGTCTGGCTCTCCAAACATCTCCACAGCATCATATCCATGTTTTTTTAATCTTGACAGTGTCTGCTCTATCGGTTCTATTTTTCTAAAAGAATGCAAAGTTATAGAATACTTGAATCCCAATTATTATTTCATATGTGACTTTGTTTTTTATCTTTATGGTATCTGCCAATTATTTAAAATGTGACTTGCAATATCGACACATTTTACAATGCTTGAATTTTTTGTCAATCCCGACTTGTGATTTGAGACATAGCATGCAAGACCATCTCCTGTTTCCAGGTTGGCAGGCGTTCCATGCGAGCCTTTTATCAAGTTTGTATCAAATGGGATGCTATTTTTTTCCCTGTCAAAAAATAATTCCAGCGGGTCATAGCCTGGCTTTCGATGAATGTCTACTGTTCCAGCAAAAGGTGGAGCCTTTTGAATATCATACCACCAATAGTAGCTAAACCATTTGTCCTTTGTAGATATTGCAATTAGCTCACCGCTTCTTTGATTGTCTATCTTCAATTCCTTTTGTTCTTTTTTTGTCAAGATTTTTTCTACTCCTGGAATATTTTTCAGCACCTTGTATGTCTTGTCTATAAAATCATCCTTGACGTAAATATGTGCTACTTGGTGATCCACCATGGCAAATGCCCTGCTGAGCTCAAAGTCAATGTATTCTTTTTCTCCGATGGTCCTAATGTCCAGCAGTCCTGCTTCCCTAAGTTTTACATTCAAAGGAATAGCTCCTGAAACATCATTGAACGCATATTCTGAAATAATTATAAATTCTGTAGTATCTGCCATTCCCAATTTTGTTGCCTTTTCTACAATGTTTCCTACAATACTATCTGCTTTTTTTAGATCGTCGTGCACCTGGCTGCTATTAGTGCCAAACCTTTGAGCAGAGTAATCGACATGTGGTATGTATACAAACATCAAGTTTGGACGTGACTTTTCTAGAGTATACTCTGCTGCCTTGCCAATCCATTCACTTGATCTGTGTGATGCCATGGGCCCCCAATATGTTGCAAGGTTAAACTCACCAATGGATTTTGCTACACTTTCATAATATTCTATAGGCTTTGAATAGCACCATTGTATCATGCTTCCGTCTCCCATGTGAAGTGGTCTTGGTGTAATGATTATATCCGAGTTTGCAAACATTGTGTTTTGCCAAAAAAGAACTGCGGTCTTAACACTGGAGGGCAAATTAGATGACTTGCTTTTTAGAATATCCCATAACCTTTCCCTTTGGACAAGCGCACTTGGCTGTTCCCAGAAGGAGACTGTGTGACTGTCTCTGTCATACAGCCCGTTAGCAATTATGCCGTGCTCGCTTGGGTATAGTCCGGAAAGTATGCTTGCCTGAACGGTACATGTAACAGAGGGAAAGACAGGCTCCATTTTTGCGCTTTCCCCTTTTTGCGCCAGTGTTGATATGTTGGGAGTAAGATCAGAATTCAAATGTCTGTGCTCCAAGCCAACAACATTAATTACAATAATGTTTTTTGTAGATATTTTTTATTCAGCTCCTAGAATAATATTTGTGTTCCACTACTTAAACTCAGTCTATGTAACATAAAATTTTTTTGACAAGAGAATAGCTGGCACCAAGAACAACAGAGTTGGTAATCCATATGACAACCCTGCAAATCCACTTACAAATATGCTGTCAAGAATTATTATTGAAATTACCATATTCTTGATCACGTTTTGAATGGATGATGCATCACCTGCGAGGGCCTGCTTGATGATGAGACTCATGATGATGGTATAAGGTACCAAAATCACAAGACTATCTGTCTTGATGAATTCAAGAAAAGTTGCAATTGTTATTGATGCAATGATTCCATAAATGACTGAAAAGAAAATTACTGTATGTCGTTTTGATTTTATTCCGCTTAGTTCTTTTTTGCTAAAAAGCGTAATAACTACAACATACAAAAAGACAGAGCCTGCCACAAAAACAAGTCCAGATAAATTAGGATGGAAAGACAATTGAAGCGAAGCACTTGCACCCATAATTACATTGAAAAATCTAGTCCCTCCCATTGTTATTGGGCTGAAAATTTTGTTATTCTTTAATCTGTAGTCATACCCAAATATCATGCATGAAAGAAAAAAAGAAATGACAAAACTTGACCACGAAACAAAAAAGGCAAGCATGATTGCCAATGCCATGGATGCAACCGCAATTTGCGCCGTTCTCTGTTTTGATATGGCTCCGGACGGCAGTGGCCTTGATGGTCGTTCCTTTCTGTCCACTTCGATATCAAAATAATCATTGAATACTACTCCTGAAACATAAAGTAGCATAGATGATGCCATTAGTATGGTGAGATTGACATAGTTTAGCTCAGAGAATGGTGTTACTGCGAAATATCCGGCTACCACATTTGTTGGAGCAGTAAATGCGTTGGGCAGCCTTACTAGCTGCAAATATTTTCTAAACATGAATAGTCTCACATAAAATGTCAGGTATCAATAATGTCAAGACAAAGTTATTTCATTTAGCAATATCTCTGAGATAGTCAAATGTCTTCTGTGCTGCCTCCACGGGATTTGACTGATAGGGATAAAGCTCTACTGTGACAAATCCACTATATCCTATCTCATCCATGGCCTCAAAAACTTGGGCAAAGTCAATTGCGCCAAGGCCTGGTATTAGGTGATGATGTACTCTGTCTTGTGCAATGTCTGCTAGATGAAAGTGATCCGTATAATCTACAAGCTCGTAAACTAGTTGTGCGGGATCTTCGCTTACGCAAAAAAAATGACCAATATCAAAATTAAGCTTTACATATTCAGAGTTGACTTTTTTTATGAAACTTTTGAATTGTTTTGAGTTCTCTAACAATAAGAACGGTTCGGGCTCGACAAGAATCTTTATTCCTTGTTTTTCGGCTATCTCTGATGCCCTCAATAAACCGTTAATGAATAATTTTTCCAGATGGGCAAAACTGTGGTTGTCTGCACCATTTACTGGACCTCCAGGTTCTGTGGAAATATTTTTGGCTCCTATTTTTTTTGCCATATGGATACAGTCTATTGTATGTTTTACTCTTGTCTCCCTTGATTTTTCATCATCTTCTATCCATGATGGGTGATAAGTGTCTCCAACTGCATAAAGGGTAAAGGCATTAAGATTCGATATCTGCAAGTTATTTCTTGACAAGAGATTTTTTATGGATTGAATTTTCTTTTCGCTAAATTCTGGTGGATATGCATGTGGTACATCACATAATATCTCTACGCCTTCATAACCGATTGCAGCTATTTCCTTTATGGAGTCTTCAAGAGAATATCTCTTGAATGCATTAGTACTAAAAGCAATCTTCATGTCAGAGATTCTGATATGTCATCAAGGTTTCCAGGTAAATCTGGGAGACTGTTTGTAGAAATCATACGCGTTGTAAAAAGTAGTCTTTTCAATGTCAGTTGAACTAATTCCCTCATTTTTCATCTTTTGTGCAGTCAATGGTACGCTGAGTGGATCCGACACCCCCCAATCTGCTGCACTGTTTATCATTATGTGGTCTGACCCGTGTTTTTGAATTATCTTGGCTGCTCTTTCAGGAGATAATTTTGTGACGGGATACACTGAAAGACCTGCCCAAAGGCCTAGTTCCAATGTCTTTCCAATTGTATCCTCAATGTTGTGATCTATCAATATTTTTTCTCTTTTGTGTTTGTGGTCGTTTTTTAGAATCTTCTCAATGCGGTTCATACCATCTACTTTACTGTGGTGTGGGAGGTGGACCATCGTCAGCATGTCCTTTGATGTTGCCAGCTCCATCTGTTTTACAAAAACTTCCTCCTCGGAATCATTTATGAGGTTATATCCAAGCTCTCCTATCGCTACGACATTCTCACGGTCAATATATTTTTGTTTCATGGGCTCTAACGCATCGATGGCAAGAGGCCTTGATGTGGCTTCTTTTGGATTTACAGAGATGCATACAAAGTGTTCTATTCCAAAATCTTTTGCCCTCTTTGTTTCAAATGTTATCATGTGTTCCCAATAATCCTCAAAAGTACCGACCGAAGTTCTTGGACTGCCAAGCCAGAAAGAAGGTTGAACAACGACCTCAATTCCAGCTTTTGCCATTGCTACGTAATCATCAGTGGTTCTAGAGTACATGTGTATGTGAGGATCAAAAAATCTTGCCAAGGTTTCATACTTCTCCTATGCTATGACAAGCCATCATTGTCCACTTTATATTTGTCGAGACATTGGATCCAGACGCAAACAAAATTTAAAAATGTCAAGGAGCTTACTTGGGTCATTAAGTATTTCAAGAATCTGGAATAATCTTAGCTAAAAATCCTACTAAATACATATAGTAGATAATTCGTGCACATGATAGTATAACAAGATGACTTTTTTCACCTATGCCAGCAAAATGTTGAATTTGAAGGCAAATGCCGCAATGTTTTATGGTCCAGACAACCTTGTTGTAGAAGAGCGAGAATTTTCACAAGACAATAATGAATCGGTAGTTAAGGTAAATGCCTGTGCTGTCTGTGGATATGATGCACGCGTTTATCGCAATGGACACAAAAAAGTAAAGACTCCACTCATACTGGGCCATGAGATATGTGCAGAAGTGCTACAAGATATCAATACATCAGATGGAGTTCTAAGATCTGGAACAAGGATTGCAGTATCCCCGATCATACCTTGTCTTGGATGTAAGTTCTGCAATAAACATCAATACAATTTGTGCAATAATTTACGGGAGATTGGATCAACGGTTGATGGTGGCTTTGCGGGATACCTCAAGATCCCAAAAGAGATAATCAAAATAGGCGGGCTAGTTCAAGTTCCTGATAATTTAAAAAACGAGGAGGTCGCTCTTTTGGAACCGTTAGCATGTTGCTTAAATGGATTTTCCCAGTTGGGAGAGATTGAACCAGAAAGCTCAATTCTGATAATAGGTGATGGTGCAATCGGGCTGACTCATCTACAACTAGCCAAGAGATTACATCATGCAAAAACTGCAGTTGTGGGAAAAATTGAGTCCAGGATACAAAAAGCGAAATCGATGGGCGCTGATGAGGCTTTTATATTCGGGAATCAAACAGTTGATGATGTCTTGAGCTTCACAGATGGTTACGGCTCTGACATCATCATAGTTGCTACAAGTAATCCGGATGCACTAAATCTTGCAACGATGGTGGCAGGTAAAAACTCCAAAATTAATCTGTTTAGTGGATTTTCAAATGGTCATGGGTTTTCACCTGATCCTAATTGGCTGCATTACAATCAAGTCTCGATAATGGGAAGTTTTAGCTCAACACCTAAAATGCTGCAAAAGGCTGCAACACTTGCATCTGATGGGATGATAGATCTATCAAAAATTGCAACACACCGATACTCGTTAGGTGAAATAAAACAAGCTGTCTTGGCTACCGAGGAATTTCATGGACTACGTGCTGTGATTGACAAATTCTAGGTATGCTTTGGCATCTACCCATGACACATTTCTAGATTTTACCCAAATATGCTAAGAATGTTCTAGTAGATTTATAGTTCAGGTTAATAAAAAACAAAAACAAAGTAAAGTGAAGTGAAGCCGATTATAATATTTAGCATTGCAATAATTGGGTTGTTGTCGTTTTCTTTAATTGATAATGCATCTGCAAATGAGGGTGCTTTTCGAGCAGCTGCAGAAAAAGCCTGGAAAGAAATACAGGCACATGATGCCTTGCCAATAACTCCAATACCAAATGGCACAAATTATAGCATTAATGCAACTAGCGGAAATGAAACTAACAATTTAGGATCTCCACAAATAATAATGTCAAAATAACGAACTAGTTTATTGTCACCAGTGTTCGTATATCATGCAGTTTTATGCAAAATAGTCTCTTGTTATGAGGCTAAAAATATCTTGTTGTATGTTACTCTCACTTTATGAATTTTTTTATAATACTTTACTAGAACTTTATACTACGAAACTTTGCTTGTAAAAAGTTACATTGTTTTTAAAAAACATGGATAGTGAATTCATATAGATTGAAGATAGAAACATGGATGCACAGAATTACAAGCGAATCTAACTTGTGGTTGAATGCTGTCAAGATGGAAGAAGAAGGAAATTTTTTTGAGGCATTTTTTCTTTATATGAAAGATGCTGCAGAATCTCTGCAAAAAAACTTGCTAGTAAGAGCTGCTCTTTGCTGTTCTTGTGCAGCAAATTGTTTGTCTGTCACTGGAAACCTTGCAGCGTCACGTCATCTTTATCTGCAAACTGCAATGCTTTATGAGACTCGTGGGGATTCTATAATTGGAGAGTCAGTAAGAGAGGCGCTCTGGTCATACAAGGAATGTTATGAATATTACCATCTTGCATGCGATAGCGAGAAAACACAAGTTGTCTATGACAAGTATGTTTCACTTGCCAGGAGAATAAACCCCTTTCTTGGAGAAGAAGACGCCATGAATCTAATGAGGCAGAGAAAAATGGCTACAACAGTGACTAAAAATGACATTACTCAGACTAACATGCAGATTTCAGCCCAGATAGACAATGCCATGGGAAATATCCTAAAAACCATCGAGTCAATCTATGCTAAAAACAATCCCGAAGAAGGCAATTCAGAATCAAAGCACAAGGTAAAGAAATTTGAAAAAAGTCTTACTAATTAACTGGGATGGTTATCCCAACATTACCTCAGGGGGAGTGTATACCTGGACCAAGGCACTGATTGACAGTATGCAAGACTATGAATTTGTTGTAGTAAACGCACTATCAAATCCGAATTGTAATTCTGTGTATACGGTACCAAAAAATGTTACCCAAATTATAGATGTTCCAATATTTGGCTCAAACAGATATGATGAATTTTCTAAAGAAAGGGGATCCCTGCTTCCAAAAATTCTTCGAACAACTGAATCTATAATACAAAATAATTTTTTGGGCCTCTACAAAGAGTTCCTCCGCGCAGTTCTATCAGATAGATGTGATACAAAACTACTAGAAGAATTGATAGTTAAACTTCACCAGTTTTTACTAAAGTATGATTCCAAGAAATGCCTTGAGCATCATCTGTGCTGGGACATATTCATGGAGCAGCTAGGCAGGCAGCATTTGTATAGGCACTTGACAATGAAGGAAGCACTAATTGCATTTCAGCTTATACAGAGAAATATTGCACTTCTTTCAATTCAAGTTCCAAAAGTGGATATAATCCATTGTTCATTGGCATGGCTTCCTTCGTTGATTGCCATTTATGCCAGAAAAGAAAGTAACTGTCCCGTTCTGATTACAGAGCATGGAGTTGCATATAGAGAATTATTATTGTATTACAACCGTTTCCTATTTGATGAATCTTCAAAGATATTTTGGAAAATATTTTCTCACAATATAATACGCACAGTATATTCCATTTCTGATACACTAACTACAGTATGTAATTTTAACAAGATATGGGAAGAAAAACTTGGTGCGAATCCTTCCAAGATTAAAGTAGTGTATAATGGAGTTGACACATCAAAGTTTAGACCGGTAGATGTACAACGCAACGATGACAGGCCGACTATAGTCTCAGTTGCAAGAATAGACCCCTTCAAGGATATAGTCTGTCTTACACAGGCTATCAAGTATGTAAAAGAAGAGATTCCGGACATCCAGTGCCTAATCTATGGGGCAGGAATTGACCTTGAATATTGTGTAAGGTGTGCCAATGCAGTAAAGGACCTTGATCTTGAAGACAATGTAAAATTCATGGGAGGAACAAAAGAACCAGAAAAAGCATACAGCGCAGGAGATATTGTAGTAATCAGCAGCATTATGGAAGGTTTTCCGTTTACGGTCATAGAGGCAATGGCATGTGGAAAAGCCGTTGTGGCATCAGATGTTGGAGGTGTAAGGGAAGCTTTGGGGGATTGTGGTCTATTGGTAAGAAGTAGGAGACCGCGTGAGCTGGCAAAAGGAATTATTCGTTTACTTCAAGATCAAGAGTTACGGAAAAAATTTGAAAAAGATTCTCTGATAAAAATAAACACAGAGTTTACACTAGATAGATGTGTTCAACAATTCAGACAAGAATATGCTGACTTGATAAATTTGTATGATGATAAAAAAGAAAAAATGGAGACAATCGCACAATGAAAGTTTCCAAAGCTCTAGTCACTGGCGGTGCAGGTTTTATTGGAAGCCATATTGTGGACAATCTAATAAGTAGAGAAATAGAAACCTATGTTATAGATGATCTTAGTACGGGATCACTTGCAAATTTACAACACCACAAACAAAATAAATTATTACACATGATTGTTGACGATGCAAGAAAAATTACAAGTCTTCTATCTGATGTTACTGACATTGATGTAGTTTTCCACGAAGCTGCAATAGCAAGTGTACCAAAATCAGTCATCAATCCAATGCTAGTCCATGATGTAAATGTCAATACTACACTTGAGATAATGAATTTTTGCGTAAAAAAGGGAATCAAAAGAATTGTCTTTGCATCAACTGCTGCAGTGTATGGTACAATAAAAGATAAGCAAGCATCAGAAGAAATGCTTTGCAAACCAATCTCTCCTTATGGTGCATCCAAACTATCTGTTGAAAATTATCTTGATGCGTATAGCGCATCATATGGTCTTGAAACCGTAGCTCTTCGGTACTTTAACGTGTACGGTGCACGACAAATAATGAACGATTATAGCGGCGTCATAACAATCTTTACAAACCAGTTATTGCGACGGCAAACGCCCACTGTGCATGGAGACGGCAAACAAACAAGAGATTTTGTTAATGTCAAAGATATAGTTCAGGCAAATCTTTTGGCCATGGAATCCAAAAATGCAGTGGGTGGAATATTTAATGTAGCCACTGGCAAATCTATCACGATTCTTCAATTGCTTGAAGTATTAAAATCCATTACCAAAACTACCGAGATTGTGCACAAGTTTGGTCCACAACGGGAGGGTGATATCAGGCATGGTCTGGCGTCAATTGATAAAATTACAAGCATTGGCTATGCCCCAAAAGTTTCTGTAGACAAAGGATTGGTTGATGTTGTAGAATATCTTAGAACAAAAAGCGAATTGTTGCAAGGAATTAATTGAAATGATGACACCAGAACATGATGTAGAAAGAGAACTTACTAGTGAATCAAGACTCTTTGCACAAAAGGTAGCAAGATCAATAATAGAAATAGAATCAAATGTCAATAATATTGCAGATGTTGTAGTCTTACTTGATGTTCTGGGTTATAACAAAGAGCAAGTGATGAAATATGGTTTTAGTGATTTGTTTGATCTTGCAAAATATATTTATGATTTTGTAGATGTCTATGAGGACAGAAGCAAAAGCAAAGAGGACTATATCAAAACCTTTACGATACCAATAGATGGTCTTGGCCACCGGGTTGCAGAAAGCATAGGATTGTTATTTCCTTGGATTGGTACTCTGGTGCTGTTCTTTCTTACTGGCGTCTCATTATGGATGGCATGGGGGCTGCCGCCGCAAATATCCACTGCTCTGGTAGTGGGAGTATTTCTTGGACTGGTAATAAGCGAAGGATTGGTACAGGCTTTTGCAAAACTCTTCACTTTCTATCATGAGCAAACTAACATAGGAGAGATGAAGCGTCTGATCAAAAAAGAGTATGTACTATCTTCTATAATCTTGACATGTGCTGTTGGCGGCCTGTATGGTTATGGCTTTTTTACACACATTCCATTTGAATTGGTTACAATATCAGCCATAGCAACTGTAACCATATCCTTGCACAGGATAAGCTACATGGTTATCTTTGCGTTAAAGAAACTTGCTCATCTAATTTTTGCATACTCTGCAGCCTTTGCAACAATACTCTCTGTTTTTTTCATGACATCTTCATCAATTCATGATGCAACCTTTAGGTATTTTTTGGCACTGGGAGCATCATTTGCCATACTGACAGTCTTTGCAGTTTATCATAATCTGAAAATCATGTCTATCAAGCCATCGTCAAAGGTATCTTTGGATGCCCCGCATTTCTACAAACCACGTGCTCTGACAGACAAGACATTAAAATCAAAATTCAGTGTTCAATTGTGGGAAAGTTTGCCTAATCTTCTGTCTGGTGTATTTTTTTTTATTGTAATGTTCTCTGACAGAGTAATCTCTTGGTCGTATAATACACTAAAAGTAAATGGGGTAATTCTTCCCTTGGGATTCAACTCTGTATATCACATGGGTGCAGATTTGGCATTGTCTGTTCTGATACCTGCCTCGGTAATACAATATGTCATGACTGTTTCTATATTCAAGCAGTTAAACAACATGAGTGTAATCTACAAGGTCCCGGAAATAGATAAAATATATCAATTTATACAGAAAATCTACCGTAAAGTAATTACCGCATCCATCTTGGCCTCCGTGATTGCAGCTTTGGTGATCAATTTTGTTGTACCGCAAATTCCTGCCTATCATGGGGTGTCACATGATAGCATGTTGATATTGCACATTGCATCAATAGGAAATGTTTTGCTGTCAATTTTTAGTGCCAATGGCATGTTTGCAATGTTGCTCAATAGAGTAAAACCACTTACAATCATGACTATCATGTCTGCTATTGTAGTTAGTCTGGGAGGAATTATTTTGGGAAGATTTGGTCTTGAATATATCACATTATCATATGTTGCATCTGCAGCATTACTGGCTATTTGCTCTACGCTTTATGTTAAAAAAATCTTCAAGAAGGCACCAAGCATTTTCTTTGCAAGATATGTCTGATTATAAAAACAATCAAGACTTTACATGAGTTTTCTTTTCAGAAATTAATTGTTTTTTATATTAATGATATATAGTCTGTAATATGTGATTAATATTCTCATTATTATTCTATAAATAAAATTATGAAACTGTAATCTGAATTCATGTTTGTTATGCGCACCTCTTTTATGTCATAGAAGATTGTTCTAACTTGATTTGCAAGTAAAATCATCTAGAATATTTGTCGGGCTTGTTACAGCCCTATTATTTTTCAGCATGATTTCTACCATGCCAAACTTTGCATCCGGTACTACATCAACAGACCTATCCGCAAGGCTTGGGGGAAATGCAACTGGAATATACTATCCACTGTACAGCCTAAGCGAGCTTCCACAGGTGCTCGCAGCAAAACAAGCTTTTCCTAATGTACCGTTCATGGTAAACATAAATCCGTCATCAGGCCCTGGCTCTTCTGCTTCTGCAGCATGGGCAACTGCAATTACACAGCTCAAAAGCGCAGGAGCAGTAGTCACAGGCTATGTACCAACCGGATACGGCACAGGAAGAACGATATCAAACGTGGAAGGCATGATATCATCGTATAACCAGTTTTATCCAAACATGCTAGACGGCATAATGTTCGATGAGGTGTCAGGATCTTGCTCAGAGTTTAGCTTTTACCAGACAGTGTCAAACTATGCAAGATCACTTGGATATTCATACATACGGGCAAACCCAGGCAGTTCAATATGCCAGACAGATGTACCGCTCTTTAACCACATTGCAATATACGAGTCTGCGGGTTATCCAAGCGAGTCAACACTTGCATCAAATACCTACTATCCACAATATTCAAAAAGTGTAGTTGGTTTTGGTGCCACGGTGCACACCCAGCCAACATATGATCCCACCTGGCTCCACATGGCAACAAAATATCTAAA
>NZ_LT841358.1:16247-17062 GCF_900177045.1 Candidatus Nitrosotalea okcheonensis | reverse complement strand
TTGCCTTGTTGCCTGCCTCATCAGTTGCCACCCACAATATGGTAGTCTTGCCAAGCGGGAATGTCTTTGATGCGTTGTTTGTGAGTGAGACCACATCAACATTATCAGATGCCGTGGCATTAACTAATGGAACAACATTATCTGTAAGAGATGTTGCCTTTATTTTGATATTTTCAGGTGCGGTAATTTTTGGCGCAGTAGTGTCTTTTACAGTAATAATTTGAGTCACATTTGCCTTGTTGCCAGATGCATCTGTTGCAATCCATATTACATTTGTAGATCCTAATGGGAACTCTTTTGGAGCGTTGTTTGTTATCATTACTGGTTGGAGATCAACTACCGAAGGATTGCTCAATGATACAGTATTATTGTTCAAGGATGTTGCTTCAACAACTACATTTGCCGGCATGATAACTTTTGGTGCTGTAGTATCAACTACATCAACTGTCTGTGTGGCATTTGCCTTGTTGCCAGATGCGTCTGTTGCAATCCATAGAACACTGGTCTTGCCAAGCGGGAATGTCTTTGATGCGTTGTTTGTTATTGTGACTTGTTGGATGTCAGTTGCAGTAGCATTCCCTATTGGAACTAGGTTGTCTTTTAGTGATGTCGCTTCAAATGTGATACCTGCTGGAACGGTTAGTTTTGGCGGAGTTGTATTTTGTACTAGAACAGTTTGAGTGCCATTGGATATGTTACCAGATGTGTCTTTAGCAGTCCACGTTACAGTAGTTAGTCCAATTGGAAATTGTTTTGGTGCATCATTTGTGACTGTAATTGGTTCAATATCTACAACAGTGGGGGAACCAAGCTTA
>NZ_LT841358.1:0-16237 GCF_900177045.1 Candidatus Nitrosotalea okcheonensis | reverse complement strand
CCTTGTTGCCAGATGCGTCTGTTGCAATCCACAATACGCTAGTCTTGCCAAGCGGGAATGTCTTTGGAGCATTGTTTGTTATCGTTACCGGTTCTATGTCAGTTGCAGTAGCATTTCCTATTGGTATGGTATTATTGTTAAGAGAAGTTGCCTCAAAGGTGATACCTGCTGGAACGGTTAGTTTTGGCGGCGTGGTATTTTCCACATCAACTATCTGTGTGGCATTTGCCTTGTTGCCTGCCTCATCAGTTGCCACCCACAATATGGTAGTCTTGCCAAGCGGGAATGTCTTTGATGCGTTGTTTGTGAGTGAGACCACATCAACATTATCAGATGCCGTGGCATTAACTAATGGAACAACATTATCTGTAAGAGATGTTGCCTTTATTTTGATATTTTCAGGTGCGGTAATTTTTGGCGCAGTAGTGTCTTTTACAGTAATAATTTGAGTCACATTTGCCTTGTTGCCAGATGCATCTGTTGCAATCCATATTACATTTGTAGATCCTAATGGGAACTCTTTTGGAGCGTTGTTTGTTATCATTACTGGTTGGAGATCAACTACCGAAGGATTGCTCAATGATACAGTATTATTGTTCAAGGATGTTGCTTCAACAACTACATTTGCCGGCATGATAACTTTTGGTGCTGTAGTATCAACTACATCAACTGTCTGTGTGGCATTTGCCTTGTTGCCAGATGCGTCTGTTGCAATCCATAGAACACTGGTCTTGCCAAGCGGGAATGTCTTTGATGCGTTGTTTGTTATTGTGACTTGTTGGATGTCAGTTGCAGTAGCATTCCCTATTGGAACTAGGTTGTCTTTTAGTGATGTCGCTTCAAATGTGATACCTGCTGGAACGGTTAGTTTTGGCGGAGTTGTATGAACTACATCAACTATCTGTGTGGCATTTGCCTTGTTGCCAGATGCGTCTGTTGCAATCCACAATACGCTAGTCTTGCCAAGCGGGAATGTCTTTGATGCGTTGTTTGTAAGTGATTTTATCAATCCGTTATCAGTAACTGTGGCGTTTCCAAGTGGTACAGTGTTATTGTTAAGAGAAGTTGCCTCAAAGGTGATACCTGCTGGTGGAGAGATCTTCGGAGGAGTAGTATCTACAATATTTACAACCTGTGTGGCTGTTGCTGAATTACCAGACTGGTCAGTAGCAGTCCAAGTTACAGTAGTCTTTCCCAGTGAAAATACTGATGGAGCATTATTTGTAACTGATTGTATTAGTCCATTATCAATAACTGTAGCGTTTCCAAGGTTTACAGTATTGCCAGATGGACTAGTTGCCTCTTGTATTATGTCAGAAGGAGCATGAATTGTTGGAGGAATAGTATCCTTGACTGTTACAACTTGGGTGGCGGTTGCGGCATTTCCAGATGTATCTATTGCTTTCCATGTTACAGTTGTTTTACCAATCGAAAAGTATGGCGGAGCATCATTAGTAACAGATTCTACACCAACCGCATCATTGACTGCTGGAAGTCCAATATCAACAGAATTGTGATTAGGGGTTGTTGCTTCAATAGTCACAGGTTGTGGAGCAGTCAGCACTGGAGGAGTAGTATCTACAACGGTAATCTTCTGGACAGCCTTTGCTACATTGCCTCCATTGTCAATTGCAGTCCATGTAATCATGGTAATACCTAGTGGGAATTTTGGCGGAGCATTACTGGTAATAGAAGTAATACCACTATCGTCTGTTCCAGTAGCTTGCCCAATTGATACTGGTGTCAATATTCCAGTTGCTTCTATTGTTATGTCAGAAGGCGCAGTAATAGACGGAGGAATATGATCATTTGGATCCAGGACTTTGGTATTTACCTGAGTAGTATTTTGTATGACTGTAACTTGTTGTGTTGGATTAGTTGTCTTTGTTGGGTTAACAGTTTGTGTTTGCGATACAGTTGGAGTAAAATCTTGTACAAATTTCTGGACTCGGTTATTGTTAGAGTCTACAACAAAGACATTACCATTAGAATCTACAGCAGTTGCTCTAGGATTATCAAAAAAGTCAGCACCAGTGCCTTGACTCCCCCATGATGTAACAACATGACCATTTCTATCTAGTTCTACGATTCTGTTGTTTCCACTGTCTGCCACATAGATATTTCCTGACTTGTCTACCGATATGCCAAGAGGAGTCTGGAGATTGGCACCGGTTGAGGTACTAAAAGATTGTAAAAATACACCATCTTCTGTGAATTTTTCTATTTTGTTTCCGCCCGAGTCAGATACATAGATGCTCCCTTGTGAATCTGCAGCAATTGCACGTGGAGAAAGAAATTGTCCATCTCCAAGTCCACTTTGCCCAATACTTTGTAAATATTTGCCATTACTATCAAATTTTTCAATTCTACTATTTCCCGTATCTACAACATATACATTTCCACTAGGATCTACTGCAACACCTTGTGGAAGTAGAAATTGGCCAGGGTCAGAACCTTTCACTCCCCACTTTGTTACAAATTTACCCGTGCTATCGAATTTTTGTATGTTGTTTCCTTCGTTATCTACAACATAGATGGAGCTATTGGTAACTGCCACTCCAACTGGTGCATTAAATTGACCATCACCACTACCCTTTGTTCCAAAAGTAAAGAGAAAGTTTCCATTATTGTCAAATTTCTCTACTCTTCTATTTCCAAGATCAGTCACATACACATTTCCTGATGAGTCAATTGACGCCCCTTGTGGAAATGCAAATTGACCAGTATTTTGAAGTCCATATGTGCCCCATTGTACGGAAAAGGAAGGGCTTGAGGTAGCCCAGGAATAACCGACAAACATACTTGATAATACTAGTAATAGAATGCCTATTAGGACGGGGTGGGTCTTCAATAGGCACAGATTACAAGATACTAAAAAGATCTCCTAAGTGAGTAATTGTTACAATTTTTGTCAATTCTGGTAAATTAGAATGGCTTGTTGACTTCTCTTGTGAATACGTAGCTGGCCAATGCAACCATAATCACTACAAAGCCGCATATTATTGTCATCTCAATTGTAGCAGACAATATTTGGACCGTACCAGCCATCATTTGTCTTATGAGTAACACGGCATAAGTAACAGGATTGAGTCGTGCAACAAATGCAAGCCACGGAGGCAAGAGCTCCAATGGAAATAGTGCAGGGCTAAGCATAAACAGAGGCATACCTAGAAAGTTGATTACGCCCCAAAAGGTCTCTTGTGATTTTGATGTGGCAGCAACTATTACAGATATTCCAGAAAAACCAAGTGAGAATACTGTGACAGTCAGCAATATTGGAAATATTACAAACAAATTTGATATATGCACCCCCAATGCAAGTGCAATTCCCAGAATCAGACTTGATTGAAGTGTAGATATCAAAGATATTGCAAGCATTTTACCCAATGCAATAGAAGACCGCGATACGGGGGAGACAAGTGCTTTATTCATGAAACCATATCTTCTATCCCACAAAGTATTGACACCGCCAAAAATACTTGTAAATATTGCAGTAAGCATTATCACACCTGGCGCCATGAATTCTATGTAAGATCCATTAAAGCCCACGGATTGGATTAGCGGTCTAGTGCTTGCAAATGTATTTCCCATCACTATTATCCATACAGCTGGCTGGATCAATCGTATCAATATACCGCTTCGTGATTTTTTGTATCTCTTCATCTCCCTCCAGAAAATCGTATATGTATCAGGCAGCATTGTCATGCCCTGATTTTCCTCATCCTTTCTCGCATTTTTTTTCTATCGTATTTCCCATCATCTTCACGTAGTTCACGACCCGTGTACGATAGAAATACGTCATCAAGTGTTGGTTTTGTAAGAGAAATACTTTCTATTTTGATTTGAAGATTATTTGCTTGTTGAAAAAGTTGTGGGGTCAGCTGATCCCCACTAGTTGTAAATACGGTTACCATAGAACCACTTGTTGAAACATCTTTTACTGTAGAAGTTTTTTTAATTTCCGAAACAAGTCTGTCAAGTTTTGATTCAGAGTCTATTTCAAAAACAACAATCTCATTTCCCAAAGCATTTTTCAATTCTTTTGGAGAGCCTGTTATCTTGATTTTTCCATTATCAATTATAGATATGTTATCACAGAGCTTATCTGCCTCTTCCATATAGTGAGTAGTAAGAAAAATAGACATTCCAAATTCATGATGAATTTTTTTTATGTATTCCCAGATTTTGTATCTTGTTTGGATGTCAAGACCTAAGGTAGGCTCGTCTAGAAACAAAACTTTTGGCATATTGAGCAAGCCACCTCCGATATCGAGTCTTTTTCTCATCCCTCCCGAATATGTCACAGCAGTCTCATGTTGCCTATCAGACAACTCAATTATCTCCAATATCTCATCTATTCTCTTTGTCCTGATATTCTTTGGAATGTGATTGAGTCGAGCTTGTAATTCTAGGTTTTCACGACCAGTAAGATATTCATCGACAGTTGAATCTTGTTGCACGTATCCAATGTTTTGCCTGACACTCTTTGCTTGAGTTGTGACATCAAATCCTGCAACAAATGCCTTGCCAGATGAAGGCTTTAGTAAAGTAGTCAGGATCATAATGGTTGTACTTTTACCCGCACCATTAGGACCCAAGAAACCAAAAATTTCCCCATTTTCTAGTTTAATTGAAATATCATCAACTGCTTTAAGACCGCTATGATAAACTTTAGAAAGTTTGTCAGTCTCTACTGCGTACAACAAAGGATGACAGATTAATCTATTATAAATTGGTACTAGGCAATATTATTCAATCAATATTCAAGAGGACATAAAATAAAAAATGAAAAGAGTTATGGGTTTTTGTATTGATCTTTTGTCTGTCGAAGTATTACCTTTTCACCAACACCCCAGATTTCTGAAGTGCGAAAGATTCTAGAACTAGTAAGACCTGCAGACACTTCTATTGATTCCAATTCGTTGGTATCAGCAGCCATGTGTAGTCTTTTGATCTTACCAATTTTGTGTCCATCAATGTCAACTACCTGAGAGTCTATTCTGATTGGTGCAGAGGACAACAAAACAGATTCTTCAGTGAATCTGTCCACATAGTCACGTGATAGAAAGTGATCTTTGTGTAATCCTTTGTGAACTGTAATGCCCACAACCTCCAGAGTGTCGGTATTGATGTGAATGTGCTTTACAGTACCATACTCTATTCCTTCCCTATCAATGACTTTTTTTCCTTTAAAGTCATCTGCCTTGATGTGTTTTCCGTTATATTCTACTTGTGTTGCCATAGGGTCGACTTGTCAAGTCAGTTTATGGGAGGAGGTATCAGAGTTTTCAATCCAATCGGTTAAATTCTTTATAACTAAACAGATTTTGTGGAAATTCAGGATGGTACATGTAGGGCAGTACTGGTTACCACTGGAAGAAAATCAGGCAAAGAACATGCAGTGAAGATCAGGGTAGTTATACACAAAGGCAAGTTCTATTTTTCCAGAAGGAATCCAGATAGTGACTGGTTAAAGAATGCACTTTGCAATCCAAACGTCATGATAGAGTACCAAGGCAATATCATTGCCGGAACTGCATTGCTAGTAAATGATCAGGAATTATGCAAAAAAATATCACAATTAAAATATTCTGACAAAAGGTCAGAGGAATCAAGAATAGTTCTAGAAGTCAACCCATGTGAATAATTGTGGTCATACCACGCCGCTCGTATTCCTGACCATCTAGAGTTTCAGTGACAACCGCCGTAAAAGATATGACATCTCGTGATTGACACTTTTGAGCATCCATTTTCAGATGAAGATCTAATGAATCATAATCTTCATCTGGAATATTTGATTCGCCAATCATGACAGGACTTGTAGAGCTAATCAAAAATCTTTTATCTTTTTGATGCCATCCTAGTTTTACCTTAAACTCCTTTCGTCCAACTGCCTTGATGTTTATGTCAATCATTCCAGGTGTTGCAAGCGTGTAACCTGACATGTTATTTACAAAAACTCCCATTTGAAATGGATACCCAGCTGTACTTTCTGCCATTTTCTGGATTCCGTCATTCATGACTACATCTACTCCTTTTATCGTTGTTGCAATCTTTGCTATCCATTCGTTTGTGCGTTCTACAATTGCATGTATTTGAGTCCGTCTTTTCTTGTCTTCTTCTTCTGGTAGCTTGTAATAATCAACCCATGCGAGATAATCTTCACTTATGTCTTTGATAAATTGAATACATGTTACCTTGTAATCATCAACACTGGATGCTCTTTCTGAACCTTCATCATATGGAATTTCTTCCTTATCAGATGGAAGCATGAACATATTCAAAATCTCTTGTAATTAAGTGAAACCTAATGCATATATGAGAAAATTTCCAGTTCACAGTGTGAGTTTTTCCCAGATATCGTCAAGGCTTCAGGAGGAGTTGAAATCAAACAATCCCCAGATTCGATTTCTCTTAAAGAAGAGTCCTAGTCTTGCATTTGCCACCATCAACGAAATTGCAACAAGGATTGGAAGAAAATACAATATAAAAATATCACTCAACTTTCCAGAGAGAGGAAAGATCGAAGATTATGAATCATACGGAACTGAAAACATTGGATTTGTTTTCCAGAGAGACAGCAAGTCATTTCCCATACCAAGAGATGTTATAAAATCAAAAGCTCTCAAGGTTTTAGAAAGTGTCCAGATACAAGATGCGTACATGTATGAAGGAAAAGAGGGAGTAAGAGCAATTGGATTAAACTACAGACTAGACATATTGCCTTCTTCCTTGCATATTTGGGGCAAGATCAATGATGAGATTGCAAATTTCTGTGACTGGTTGCTTGAGAATTGTTATGAAGTAAAACCAGGTGTAGATGGTGCCTTCAATGAAACTAGCTCATAGGTATATACAAGATTTCCATATGGATCATAAATTTCAGATTTTACAGGAAGTGGGAGGTTGTCAACTATCCAGATCTTGTTTATGTTAGCACCTATTCTATAAGATAAAAGAAACGCGTTTGCAGATCCAAATTTGAATGACATTTTTCCAGAATCAGTTACTTTGAGTTTTTCCTCATTTTCACCAATGTACAAGTCACCCCATTCTGCATCCTTGGCAAGATACTTGCTTTCAGTTGCATAATCCCTCATGGAAAATATAGATTGGTTAAGAATATCAAAGTATGATTTCGACTCGGCAGATGTATTAACAAAGTAATAAACTAGGCCAATGTTCACAGTCTGATCTATTTCATTGGTTCCGTTGCCAGGATTTATCTTAACTAAGAGTTGTTGATTTCCACCTGAGACTGGAAGAAATTTCATGTCAGCTAAAAATTTCGTCTGGTTAAAAGAAACTTGGTATACCATTTCCGGGGTATATTCAGATCCTTTTCCCATGTGCCATTGGCTTGCTTGCACTGGCTCCAGTATGTAAAAATGTTTCATGTTAGAAAGAAATGGCCATGCTATTCCTGCTACTGCGGCAACAACAATGACAGCAAAAATAATTGTTATTCGGATATTTGGCATTGTCCCAATTAATTTTTTTATAGTCTGGCATTAGACAGTCTAGGAGTCATTCTAACAAATAAAACTCCAAACCCAATGACAATCGCCATTATCATGAGAGAACCGAGTGGAAATTCTGGTATGATAGCTTGAGTATTATTCATAGAGGTGTTATTTTCATGGATTGTTTGGTTTGTTTGTCCAGAAGTGCCAGAGTTAAAACCACTAAATGGCTCTTGTGTTTTTATATCAAATTTCACTATACCTGCCATGCTAACATCTGGGAGAGAACCGTCTGGACCAGTTCCTAGCATTGCAATCACTACATGCGTCAACGGAGTGGTTCCGTGTAAAATAGTTTGGACATCATCATCTCCAACTGGTGCAAACAAGGATGTCCTACCCACACTTTGTGCTATGGATGATAATTGTTTTCCTTGGTCATCCGTTGTAAATATATCGTATTGAACATTACTGATTTTTTGGGATTGATCATAGTTTTGTTCAAATGAAATTCTATATTCTATTGGACAACCATTATGTGGGTTAGATGGACTATATCTATAATCAATAACCAAAGAGCTAGTATCAGTTGTAGTGACAGCATGTGTGGAATCTAGCTGCATGTTTGGTACATCACATTTAGGACTAAACTTGACTGCAGCAGTGGAAGATACATCTAGAACACTAGGTTCTGTCGAACTATTCCCCATCTTTAACAATTCAAGAGTATAATCTGGCGGCGGTGAACCTGTTGCCACATCCACATAGACAATTGCTTTTACTGGAAATGGGACACTAGAATCAACCCAAATTTTATTGTCAACACCTTTGTGCCATCCCAAAACATAGGTATCAAATGTACCAGCACCCACTGTAACTTTTTCATGGTCTATTGGACCAACAGATTGCCCACCTACCGAACCAGTTCTGCCCCAAGCAGGAACATCAAAAGTTTTTGGAGTGTCTCTAGTTGCAAAAGAGTCAAGCCAGGAAACTGTACTTCTATAAACTGCAGTGTAATCAGAGATATTAGAATCAAAAGATGTTGGGTCTGGAGTTATTTTCCCTATTGTCATTATTCCCTTTTGTACAATAGAACCATCAACTGCTAAAAATACAAGATTCCAGCCACTTTTATCACTAGTCTCATTTTTTACCCAAAAAGTCATCTGGAGTGGGGCACAGTTATGCCAGTCTGTCCAGCATACATTATAACGGAAATAATCGCCTTGTTTGAGACCCTTTCCAGGATACCAAGAATCAGATGATGACGTAGCGTGAACAGACTGTAAAGCAACAGGGGTGATAAGCAAGAATGCAAAAATTGTGAATACGGCGTACTTTTGCATACATTTTCTAGAAAAAATGATCTAGTTAAATCTTTCAAATAAGCAAATATAGTGGATTCATTGTATTCCGAATATGTGCGAATGTGAAAAAGTCCACATGTATGAAGTTGATTTTAAGCTTGACGGAATGGTAGTAGTTCCAACACACAAGAATTGTGGAGATGCACTTAATGAAAAACAAGTAGACAAGTTCCAGAAGGAACTGGTTAAAACATGGGGCATGAAGGACGAGAACGAAAAGTAATCCTAGTTTTAAAAAATAAAGAAAAAAGGTTCTAAAACCTATATCAGAATGAAGCTACGTGTTCTTTGCAAACTGATGCTTTGCAAGTACAATTAACCTCACAAATACACGAGCCCTGCATTTCACAGTCGCATTCTGTGTTATTTTCTGTGGATGATCCGCATCCACATGCTGCATCGGTCATACTTGGGAGATCTCATACTGGGTTTTAAAAGTTATCGAAAGATCTCAGTCAGGAGCATTTCAGTCCATGGTCAAGTTTTTGTCCCCGAGAATTTCGTTTGTGGTTTGTATCAACATGGTTGCCTGATTATCAACTACCATAGGATCGCTCTCTATATCAAAGCCTATTTTTAAAACATGAATAAATTCGGGGTTATGATGGATTTTATTCCGTATTTTGAGTATGTTATTTCTATTCACATATCCAAAATAAAAGTAACAGTCTGAAAGAAGTGAATTTTCTACAAGATAGTCATATTTTTTCTGGATGATTTCTGAATTTCCATTGTTTTCTACCATATCAGAAAATCCAATAGTCGATTTGGCCATCCTTGAGAGTAATGATGTGGATGATCGTTCAATTCCAAGGATTTGGTGAATTATGGAAAATTTTTGATTTGTCTTGTCTTTCTTCATGTTTCTCATTATTTCCAGCATGTGAGTTGGACTTGGTCTCTTTAAATTAAGAGAGAATATAGCATCTGCCAAAAAATATGCGGCACATTTCAACCACACTCCTGCAAAAGGATCTTTGAGCTTGGTGGAATCCCTTGCTTTGTTGGCAAGAATTCCTGCATCAACAAGACAGCTTTGAGCATAAGACATTGCAATACGTTCTTTCTTTTCTTTTAGTGTTGACAACAGCATCCTAAGAGTCCACTGGGTATCGTTTATGATATTCATATTTTGTAGATGGTAAAGTGTGTCCCCACGAAATTCATCAAGAGTGTGATGATGTACTCTAACAAGATCATCTCCAACATGGTGAATTGATTCTCCAAATTGTCCATCTATTACCAGTATGTCATACTCACAACATTCAAAATGAGTCCCGTCATTTCTACAACCTCCAAAACCAACAGGAAAATCAGAAAGTGAAAGTAGATTAGGAATTTGTTTTACATCCATAGGAAAATCAACTGAAGGTTTTGCTATAAAGTGTCAAAGCTGTTAAAATTTACAAATCCATTCAAAGGCAAAACGTTCCTTTAAATTGCTATTCTTTATGGCTTTAAGCTAAGCTCCTGTGGTGTAGTCCGGCTAAGCATACTGCCCTCTCAAGGCAGTGATCCCGGGTTCAAATCCCGGCGGGAGCACTCGAAATTTTATTCAAAGACTCGGTACCGCTTTATCGGTTGACTGTTTGTAAAGATGAGATTTGACAACTACAACGAAACAGCAACATCGTCAAAGTAAGAGAACATTATTAAACAAAAAAAGAATAGAATGGTTACTTGACAAAGTTCACCATTGTAATAACCACCAAGGGAGAGATTGCCTACGTATCATCTGCCAAAAACTAGGCATACAAGTCCAGGGCAAAACGGTAAAAGATGCAAAAAAAACATAAAAGAAGCCATACAGGCATATCTTGAAGAAACTAAAAACTCAAAGGTAGCTAAAAGCAAATATCCAATTTTAACCACCATAAACGCATAAGATCTAATTTGACAAAACTGCAAATACTCTCTGCAAAGGAGTCATAAAAATTCTTACCAAGGCTGGTTTCCATTATTTCAGACAGAAGAGAAGCAACATTGTGATGATCAAGTTTGTAAACGACAGGAAAATTATTGTGGTTGTTCCAAATCACAAGGAAATAGATCCTGGCACTTTACTGTCCATCATAGGACAGTCAAACATGACAAAAGAAGATTTCTTTAAGAATCTCTAAAAAATGACCTATTGTTCAGTAATTACATGTACGCAAAAAACCCGCTATGGGATTTTCAATGAAGCATGAATAGGATAATTTTTTAGATCTGCGATTTAGTGTGTAGATGTTAAACTGGTTTTATAAAACCCATCCCAGTACAAAATTATGTTTTGAGATATAACATACAAAATTTTGAAAGATGAAAAGAGATGTCAAATTTATCTGAAACCTTCTTGCCAAAAGATTATCCGAATCTGCCGTGATACACCCAATTATGACTTCCTCGCGTAAGGGGATGCAAAGAAGAGCATTACTACGGATACGAGCACCTGGTGGGAGCATGAAAATTATTTTTCGGGCCATGACTCATGCCCTGTTGTCTCTGCCGTAGAGATTCTTGCGGTCATCCAGATCTATCAGATACAGTAGATCTCTGGTTCAAATAATTTATTGCCAAAAGTTATTGTTCCTGCGGTAATTCTTTATGTGCTTTTTTTAGAGTTATGGTGGCAATTACCATAGTTACAATTATTACTACGAAAATTATTTGGGGATATGCTTTGCCATGACTCAAACCAAGTGTCAATGGAATGGTGGACAGTACTGCTGGTGCAAGTCCTCTTGGTAACATATATGAAATCACCTTTCTGTCAAATGGTGAGAAACTCTTCGTCAAAGAAACCCTGACGGCTGGAATTCTTGCAAAATAAAGTGCTATGCCAATACTGATTCCAAATACTATGTATCCCATTTGCCCAAAATTTGCTAGCATTCCTACAAATACGAAGAAGAAGGTCCTTACCAAGAAGGCAAGATGTTCATAAAAAGAATTGTCTGTAGAAATACTATCCATCTTAATCTTGAGGCGGTGAGAAAAAATTTGCTTGTTGCCATAAACCAAACCAAAGATAAGAGCTGTCAATGCTCCTGACTCGCCAAACAAATTTGCAAAAAAGAACAACATGAATAGTATTCCCAAAGTGAGGAGATAGGAATATTTTGCATCGGTGATCTTGGATGCCACATACATCCACGGGATTCCAACTCCAAGACCAAGGCCAACTCCAGTTAGAACAGCCTTTGCTACAGTGATACCAAGGCTAGAAAAGACAAAGTGATCAGACTGGATCTGGCCAAAGAGGAAAAAAGCTCCAATGAATGACATTATGGATGTGATGGTTGATTCAAGTGCCAGTATTGCTTTTGTTTTATCTGATACGCGTAGTGTTTTAATTAATCCAAAAACGATTGCCTCGCTGCTGCCACCAACCATCACACCTATCAATATCGCATCAGGCCAATTCCATCCAAGGCCATAAACTACAATTACTGATGTTACCGCTACTGAAAGAGCAAAACCTAGAAATGCGATTAAAAATGCAAAATGTGCTGAATATATTACACTTTTTATGTTCAAGGACAGTCCGCCGCCAAATAGTATCATGATTGTAGCAAGTGCGGAGAAGTATGGTGCAATCTTAAATACGGTGTCCGTGCCTACGATTCCAAGCACTGGTCCTATAATTACGCCTATTATCATTAGAAATATTACGTCTGGGACACCAGTTTTTCTAAAAAACGCTTCACCCACAATGCCGAGAACTATTATTACTCCTACTGAAAGGAATACTACCTGAGCCGATTCCAGACTGGAATTATGAAAAAGTGATTGCGAGATATAGTGATTCAAATCCATTGTACTATTTTTTAAAAAGTTTGAATGAAGGAGATGTTGAATCTTGTCGGGTAATGTAAAATTACCAGTAACAGATTCCATAATACCCATTTCATTGTTCTATTGATTTCCAATATTAATAGGAGTTACGTAGTTGAACCCAAATCACAGAACGGGCCTGATAGATAGATCCGTATCGCGTACCGGATTATGGCATTCTTTGCCTCATACCCAGATTGTCCCGGTTTCTATTCGGTATGAGAAAACGTACACTGGATAGTTAGAGGTTGAAATGTTGACCTCGAACAAGTTGTATAGAAACGGATCAAGATTGCAATCATCTTCATAATGCATGTAACCTTTTTACCAAAAGTTTAGCCGCATAACAGGTATATCCGTAATCATGACTTCCTCGCGCAAGAAGCGAGAGGAAGAAAGCTATACTGTGAGCGAGGGTACTCGGCTGGCACCACATACTTTTCAAACTATTCCTAATTTCCAAAATAATCTGTCACGTATTTTTTCATATGATATTGTAAAATCACAGAACCATTAGAATTTTCCATGACTGAGACTCCACGAATTGAAAATACCGAATCTGCAAAATCTTTTTTCAGATCTTGTGACATATTCAATATTCCTTTGTATACAGACCCATCGTTAGTGGGACAAGTTACCGTTACAGACTCGCCACTTCCATAGGCAAGACAGTTATCATATAATTTTCCAGATCCTGCCGGAAAACTAGATAAATTTTTTGCCATTTTGCTGGAGTTAGTAGCTTGTGCATCATCTGGCATTATGCTTGGAGAAATTCCATGATCAGAGGTGGAAACTAATCCTAAAACGAGAAATCCAATTACGGCGACTGCAAGAAAAGAGAGATGGAGGTAATTCCTAGATGTGGAAACTTTCTTTGAAGCAACTTGAACAAGCAATGGTTTTGTATGTGAAGACGAGTTCTTTATGCAGTATTGGTGAGGTTGTAGTAAAGTAACATGACTACACATATTACATTTCTTTCTAGTGGGTTTTCTACAACAAGAACATAGTATGTGATTTACTAGTTCTCCACCACAGGTTCTACATGATTCATCAGGCATAGGCATTCAAAAATTTTCATCATAATTAAGGAATGGGAAGAATTTATCCTATGAATTTATACTTAAGACTTAAATCCAAAATCTGCAAGAGAATTCGAAATCAGGATTTGATCAATGTACAGTAACAGGAATTTGACTGACATCCGTTAGTGGAACTGCCGAAGTCAAACTATTCCAAACAAATACTTCTACTGTATATTGTCCAGTAGTCTTTGGAATCCAGACTTGAGATGTGGTAAAGGTTTGGTTTGGAAGCATTGATGCTGAAGTACTTTCAAAATATTGTGTTTCATCATTACTGCCTAGCACCTGTACCATGTATGCGAATTTTTGCTCAGACGGACCATTGTTTGTAAGTGATGACTCTACGCCAATTTGCTGACCAGCATGAAAGCTAGAAATTTGTTGACCAGAGGTATCAACCATTACAGGATGGGTCATCACAATATTACTATTCATAGCCATTGCGGAGTGTCCAAATCCAAACATAAGAACAGATCCTAAAAGTATGGAACCAAGTAGAAATAACGAAGTCTTCAACAGTTTGAGAAAATGAACATAACTATAAAACGATTACTTATGATTGATAAGTAAAATTAGCATACTTTTAATTAAATACCACTTGCAAGAGATTAATCAATAGTGATTCTTTTCACCACAATTTCGTGTCCTTCATAAACATGTGAAGCGTGATTTGCCTTTATTATTTCACTCATTTTTTGATCTGTAAAATACTTTTCATTGTACCTGCCTAGGCTTTTTTTACAATTAAAACAGTAAATTTCCTTAAACTCCATAGTACAAAAAACAGTTTTATTGTATTTAAGATTCTATACTGGAAAATCCAGGCTGATCTTTGTTTTGATGGAATTGAATTTTAGAGACCTTGTAATAAATCACTTCTCCTCGTCGTTCAATTACCGCAAGTACTGGTTCTTTCCCCATAGTAGTGATTTCTTCAATTTGTTTTTGCAATAGACCTATTTTCTCTCTTCTACCCTCAGTCATGCCAAATACGACATATTTGGCACCCTTTTCTCCGAATTGTCCCCGTTCATAGACTCTAAAATCAGAACCAAATCCAAATCCATCTTTTGCTACATATCCTTTAGTTCGTAGATCTCTGTATATCAGAAATTTGGTAAAAGAATCAGGATCAGTTTTCATACATTCAGTCATCATAGAGTCAAAATCCATCTCATATTTTCCTCGTAAGAGTTTGAGCTTATCAACATAAAGCAAGTATAAAGATTCAAACGGCTTGAGAAAGAATTTTTTTTTCATCGTTTCTCCAAATCCTTTCTGTTCTAAGCTATGCTGCATTTCTTTGTCAGATACAAGAACATGATCCTTTACCAATAATCCTTCTACTTTAGACTCTAATTCTGACATTAAGAGTCATGAAGCCATTAGCAATATAATGGATCTTTTTGTACTTGATAGAATTTCAGTATTAACAAAAATCAGATGATATCGTCAGAAGAAAGTGAGGTAGTGACTAGAATATTTCAATCCTAACGGTGAATTGTAGGATCTCACGGTTAAAATATAGGACCTCAATAAACAGAAAAAAGTGTTATTATGCACGGAGCAAACTACCGCGTTGGAAATGGCCAACCATACACAAGAAAGAAGTACATCAAGGGTAAACCACAGATAAAAATTGCAAAATTTTACGGAGGAAAAAAAGATGGAGATTACGATTACTGTGTACAGCTTTGTTCTAACCAAAAAATGCAGATAAGACATATGGCAATAGAGTCAGCAAGACTGTCTGCAAACAAGGCAATAGAAACAGTTACAGGAGAAACTGGGTACTATTCAACACTCAGAGTATATCCGCACATTCTTCTAAGAGAAAACAAGATGATTTCTACTGCAGGTGCAGACAGATTATCAGAAGGGATGAGGGGTGCATTTGGTAAAGCTGTAAGTTTAGCAGCACGTATTGAGATTGGTCAAGTGATTATGGAGGCACATGTTAAAAAAGAACATCTAGAGGCAGCAAGAAAAGCACTACACGGTGCATCTGTGAAATTACCATGCACTCCAACAATCAAAGTAATTCCGTTAAAAGCCTAGCCAGATTTTAATAGATCAATAATTTCTTTTTGTTTCTTGTCGAGAATTGCAAGAAATTCCTCAAATTCATCACTTGTTGGATTACGTTTTAGAATTCGTCTACATTGATAATAAAATGAGTTGTACAATCTTCCTATAACAATTCCATAACCAAATGAGTCAGAATTAGCATTCAGTGCATTCAATGATTTTACAATTTTTAAAATTTCATCTGACTTGTCTGCAACCTCACTTATTTTCTGATTTAGTTTTTCTTCCAGTTGTTTATTCATAATATGCATAAGCAACATCATGTTAAAAAATTGTATTCTAAACAGTATCCTTTAATATACTAATAATTTCTAAATCGGTTAAGCGGTTGTAGTATAGCTTGGTTATTATGCGGGATTGCCAATTCTGCGACCCGGGTCCAAATCCCGGCAACCGCATTTCAAATCGGGTC